>CBDUCL010000001.1:0-51929 GCA_965365625.1 uncultured Chromatiales bacterium
CGGGTTGCACCATGCTGTTGGCCAGACCCGATGCACTGTTTCGGCGCTCCAACCGGCATGGCCGGAAACTCTTCGATTTTTATAACCTGACTGTGGGGTCGAAGCCCGGGTCCTGACGCTCAGTATGCTTGCGGGATGCAGCCAATTCTCGTCGTAATATTGCGGTAATCTGTGGCTTGTATGTTCTGAACTCCGGGCCCTAAGCCGGGCTTGGCAAGTCGATACTCGGAACGTCGGCCGGTCGCGCATGACTTTCTCCCCCTCTCTGTGCGGCGGGTTGGAGCCGAGGTGTTCGGCGATCGGGCGTTGTTCCGAAATGCTCGGTCTTCGCGTCGCTTGATCCGGGGCTTCGGCCCCGGTTTTTTTTCGACTCAGGCCCATCGCTCGGGCATAATTTCGACTAAAAATAATAAGGTTGGCCAAGAGTCACTGGGGGAGGAGAGATGCATCCACATCGCGTGAGTTTTCGTTATCTGTCCCAGGAGGATCTGCTACAGGCGGGCTGCTTCGATATCCGTATGGCCATGGAGGTGGCGGAACAGGCGATGCTGGCGTTCGAGGACCAGCGCATTATGTTTCCCGAGAAGATCGTGCAGATCTTCAATCAGGCCAGCCAAGAGCGCATCAACTGCCTGCCCGCTACCCTACTCGACGAACAGGTGTGCGGCGTCAAGTGGGTGTCGGTGTTCCCGCGCAATCCGGAGCGCCATGGGGTGCAGAACCTGTCGGCCATCTTGGTATTGTCAGAGATCGAGCGCGGCTTCCCGATCGCAGTGATGGACGGCACCCTAGCATCGAATATGCGGGTCGCGGCCATGGGCGCCATCGCGGCCAAGCACCTGGCGCGCCGGAGCCCCGAAACCATCGGGTTCATCGGCGCCGGCGAGCAGGCCAAGATGCACCTGTTGTCGATGAAGCTGGTGCGCCCGAGCCTGCGCGAATGCCGGGTGTCGGCCAAGACCCTGGTTGAGGAGGAGCGCTTTATCGCCGAACTCTCGCCCCTATTCCCAGACATGGAGTTCGTCGCCGCCCAAACCCACGGTCGAGCCGCCATGGACGGGGCGGATATCCTGGTTACCGCCACCAGCGCCCAGGCGCCCCTGCTGAAGGCGGCTTGGATGCAGCCGGGGGCCTTCTATAGCCATATCGGCGGCTGGGAGGACGAATACGCCGTAGCCCAGCAGTGCGACAAGATCGTCTGTGACGACTGGGCCACCGTCTGCCACCGCACCCAGACCCTTAGCCGCATGTACGGCGAAGGCCTGATCTCCGGCCACGATATCCACGCCGATCTGCACCAGCTGGTGTCGGGCCGCGTGCCAGGGCGCGAATCCGACGCGGAGCGCATCTATTTCAATGCGGTCGGCCTGGCCTATATCGATGTGGCTATCGCCCTGGCCATGTACCGGCGAGCCCTATCGGCGGGCGTCGGGCAGGAACTTGATCTGCAGCAGTGCATGATCTTCGAGCATCCGGATATCATGAGCCGGGTGCGTCTCTGACCCCCGGTCGGCGGGGGACCATTCCGCAGTAATCGCGGCCTGCGGGCCGCCGCGCGAGCCGCTACCATGTTTCGACCCCTGCATGACCAGCACCAGGATCTGGTGACGGTGATTATCGAAGGCCAAGCGGTGGCGGTGCCCCGCGGCCAGAGTGTGGCTGCCGCCGTCCTGACGCAGGGCCTGATCCCAACCCGCACCACCCCCGAGCTGGGTACTCCCCGGGCTCCCCTGTGCATGATGGGGGTCTGTTTCGATTGCCTGATGGTGATCGACGGGCAACCCAACCGCCAGGCCTGTCAGGTGGTGGTGGCCGAGGGCATGCGCATCGAGCGTCAGCAGGGCACGGGGCGTGACTGGCCCCCACCGCCGGGGTTGGCGCATGACTGAGCGCTATCCCCTGGCCATTATCGGCGCCGGTCCCGCCGGTCTCGCGGCGGCTGCCCTCGCTGCCGGCCAGGGACTGGAACTGGCCCTGTTCGACGAGCAGCTGGCGCCGGGGGGGCAGATCTATCGGGGCATCGAATCGGTGCCGGAGGGCCGGGCCGCGGTATTGGGCGGAGAATACGACCGCGGCCTGGCCCTGGTGGAGGCGATGCGGGCCAGGGGTATACGCTATTTCCCCGAATGTAGGGTCTGGTCTCTGGAGCCGGGTCCGGACGGCCTGGCGCTTGGCCTCGAACAGCGCGGCCAGGCCCGGGTGGTGCAGGCCGAGCGGGTGCTGCTCGCCAACGGTGCCATGGAGCGGCCGCTGCCTTTCCCCGGTTGGACCCTGCCCGGGGTGATGAACGCCGGTGCCGGCCAAATCCTGCTCAAGGCCGAGGGCCTGGTGCCGGAGGACGGGGTGGTGATCGCCGGCTGCGGGCCCCTGTTGTGGCTGCTGGCCTGGCAGTACCTGCGCTGCGGGGTGCAGGTGCAGGCCATTCTCGATATGGCGCCGCCGTCCAATCGCCTGCGCGCCCTGCCACGGCTGCCACGGGCGCTGCTGACCCATCACTACATTGCCAAGGGGCTGGGCTACGAGCGCGACCTAAAGCGCGCCGGGGTGCCGATTCTGCGCGGCGTGCAGGGGCTGCGCGCGCTGGGCGGCGAGCGGCTGGAGGCGGTCGGTTTCCGCCGCGGCCGCCAGCAGCGGCAGCTCGAATGTGGACTGCTGTTGGTTCACTTCGGGCTGGTTCCCAATACCCACCTGAGCCGTGCCGCCGGCTGTAACCACGGGTGGGATCGGGCCCAGCAGTGCTGGCGTCCCCGCAGTGACCAATGGGGGCGTTCCAGCGTCGAGGGTCTGCTGTTGGCCGGCGACGGCGCGGGCATCTTCGGCGCCCGCAGTGCCGAGCATGCCGGGCGCCTGGCCGCCTGCGAGGCCCTGCACTCGCTGGGCCTGGTCAAGCGTGCCGAGCGCGATCGCCTGGCCGCAGCCGACCGCCGCTGGCTGCGAGCCGACCGCCATGTGCGGCCGTTCCTGGAGTCCCTGTTTCGGCTCCCGGAGCGGTTGTTGCAGGTGGCGGACGACGACACCATCGTGTGCCGCTGCGAGGAGGTAAGCGCCGGTCAGATCCGAGCGGCGGCGGCGGATGGCCACCTCGACAGCAACCAGGTCAAGTTCCTCACCCGCTGTGGCATGGGACCCTGCCAGGGCCGCCAATGCGCCGATGCGGTGGCGCAGGTGCTGGCGGCCGAACTCGGGCTGCCGGTGAGCGAGGCCGGTCATTACCGGGTACGCCCGCCGGCCAAGCCCCTGAGCCTGGGGCAGCTGGCCGCGCTGTATCCCGAGGCGACCGAATGAAGGCCGACGCCTTGATCATCGGCGGCGGCCTGATGGGTTCGTCCACTGCCCTCTACCTGGCCCGGCGCGGGATGCGCAGTCTGGTGCTGGAGAAGGATAGCCCCGGGCGCCATGCCTCGGGGGTGAATGCCGGTGGACTGCGGCGGCTCAATCGGCACCCGGCGGAGATCCCGCTGAGCGTCGCCGCCGCCGAAGTCTGGGCGCATATCGAGACCCTGGTGGACTCCGACTGCGATGCCCGGTTCAGCGCCCAGGTGCGGGTGGCGGAGAACGACGCCGAGATGAAGCGCCTGGCCGAGCGCGCCGAACTGGTGCGCAGTCTTGGCTACGATCACGAAGAGCTGATTGGGCGCGCCGAACTCTATCGCTTGGTGCCGGCCCTGGCGCGCCACTGCCAAGGGGCCCTGGTATGCCGAGGCGATGGCTACGGGCGGCCGTTTCACGCCCTGACCGCTTTTCGCCGCAAGGCCCGCTCCCTGGGGGTGGAGTACCGGTCCGGGGCCCGGGTGGACGCCATCGAACGGGTGGGCCAGGAATGGCGGCTGAGCACTCCGGCCGGGACCTTCCGAGCCCCGCTCCTGGTCAATTGCGCCGGCGCCTGGGCGGGGCGGGTGGCCGAGCAATTGGGCGACCCGATGCCGCTGCACCCGGCCGCGCCCATGATGATGGTCAGCGAACGCCTGCCCCGGTTCATCGAGCCGGTGCTGGGGGCGGCCGGGCGCAAGCTTTCGTTCAAGCAGATGCAGAACGGCACCCTGCTGATCGGCGGCGCCCACCTGGCCGAGCTGGACTTCGCCCGCGGTCGCACCCGCCTCGATTGGGCCAAGCTCGCGGTTAGCGCGCGCAGTGCCCTGGCCCTGTTCCCCCAACTGCGGGAGGTGCGCATCGTGCGCGCTTGGGCCGGAATCGAGGCCTTTACGCCGGACGGCATCCCGGTGATCGGTCCCAGCCGCTCGGCCGCCGATGCCTGGCATGCATTCGGTTTCTGCGCCCACGGCTTCCAACTCTCGCCGGTGGTCGGCCGCATCCTGTCCGAGCTGATTCTCGACGGGCGCAGCGAGCTGCCAATCGCGCCTTTCGCCATCGAACGTTTCGCCGGCGTGGCGGAAAACCCCTAAAAGACCCAGCCTAACCCCTCTTGCATTTCGCGTCAGAGCACCTAATCTCTGATCTAAACCTGACTGTTTTGGTCGGGATTAGAAAGGGGTAGGAAATGACCAGCAAATATCCTGCAAACAGGCGTAGCGATCGTCTGTTCCGGCGGCTCAAATGGTTCCTTTCCGCATGCTCCGTGGCGGGGACATCATTCTTCGTAGTTTATTTAGAGACGGCCAGGTGAAACGGGGGCGGTATCCGGACGAAGCTAGCTTAACCGGGGGGTTTCAGGCTCGGTCTCGCCGCCGCCGGAAACAGGAAAGTAGCCGAATTAGCCGGAGCATGCAGGCGCGCTGCCGGTTCGCTGGATCCGTCGATCAGCAGAGGCCTGGCTCGAGTTTCTGGCGCTGGCAGGCGCTGACGCAGGCTTCGGCTGTCGTCGATCAACTGGGACCTGGGGGCGTCGAACGTGCCCAGGGTCTGAGGGAAGTTGAACAGTCCAAGCATTCGCCGCCGGCTCTGGGCGGAGACGCTCCCCAGCCAGAGCGGTTCGCCGCGCGGTAGTAACTGTACGTTGGCGGGCCAAAGCCGCAACACCAGCCGCCCGCCTCCCTCCAGCTCCTTTTCAAGGGCCAGGGATTCATGCCGACCGTCGTGTACTTGGGGCAGCACCGGTAGTTCCTGCAGCGTCAGCGAGGGGGATAGCAGGTGCAGCAGGTTGTGCCAGCCGAGCGGTTCGGCAGGGCGCCAGCCGGCGGGCTCGAGGGCCTGCTGCAAGGTCGCCAGGGCGCCGGCGTACTGGAAATTGAACGGGTGTTCGCCCCGGCCCCGAAGATCGGTGCGCAAATGCGGCATTTCTTGCCAGCCATCGAGCCACCAGTCTGCCAGGGTCATTTGGGTCAGGTCGCGTTGCGGGGTGTAGGCCGCGACTTGTTGCTGATGGTAAAGCCCGCTCTGGAGGCCAAGCCCGAGGCATAAGGCGGCTATTGACACGGCACTCAAGGCTGGCCATCCGGTCGCCAATCGACTGTGGCGGCGGTATGCGATGCCGAGGGCGGAGATCCAGATCAACCCCAGGGTCAGGGCGCCGAGTACGTCCGAGAGCCAGTGCACCCCCAGGTACAGGCGTGCCACCGCCACGCAGGCGGTTGCCAGGCCGGCCAACGCATAGGGAAGCCAGCGCCAACGCGGGCTCACGGCGCGGGCGATGAGCACCGCCAGGAAGCCGTAGACCACCGTGGCCCGCAATACATGGGCGCTGGGAAAGGCGTAGGGCCCGAGCCCGGGCACGCCGCTGTCCGGTCGTGGGATCTGCACCAGATATTTGACCAGGGGGGCGGCCAGCAGGGCGAAGGCGAGCGCCGCAAGCCAGTGGCCGGCACTGGACCAGTCGCGGCGCCAAGCCAGCAGCACCAGCACCGCCGCCCCCAAGCCAAGCATCGGGGCCAGATCGCCCAGGCGGCTGAAGCTCACCAGCAGATGGTCGGCCCAGGGGGTGCGCAGGCTCTGCAGGGTCTGCCACAGCATCTGGTCCAGGCTCTGGGTCTCCCCGGTTCCGAGCACCGCCGTAAGAACCAGGGCGAAAAGCACGGTGGCGGTCAATAGCAGGCTGGCGAACAGGGCCAGGCCCCGGCCCTCCCGATGATCGGGGTTGGCCAGAGCGTTGCCGATCTCCCCCAACCGGGGGTGCAACTGGCTCCAAAGCAGCAATCGGCCCACCAAGGCGCCAGCCCGGGGGTGGATGAGGCGGAACACCCGCTTCACCAGCCAGGCCACGAACCAAAGTAGGGCGATCAGCAGCACCAGCAGTGCCACCAGGCGGAAAGCGACCTCGGAGGCCAACTCCAAGGAGGCGCCGAATACCATCCCCGGCAGCAGGTAGGCCGGGGCCCAGGCCAGAGCGGAGCCGATATTGGCGGCCAGAAAACGGGCCGGGGACATGCCGAGCATGCCCGCTACTAGGGGAACCACCGCCCGTACCGGCCCGACGAAGCGGCCGAACACTATGCTCTTGCCGCCGTAGCGCTGGAAGAAGCGCACCCCCTGGTCGAGCATTTCCGGGTGGCGGGAAAAGGGCCAGAAACCCCTCAGCTGTTGCTGGTAGTGGCGGCCGAGGAAAAAACTCAGCCCGTCGCCCAGCACCGCACCCGCCACCGCCCAGATCAAGGTGGGCCAAAACTCCAGTGCCCCGGCGCTGATCAATGCGCCAATCCCAAACATCATCGCCACTCCGGGCACAATCACCCCGACGATGGCCAGGGACTCGGCCATCGCCACCAGGCATACGATCAGCCCGGCCCACACCGGGTGCAGGGAGACCCAGGCCAGCAGCTGGTCGAACAGGGCGCCCACGGCGGCGCTGGCGCGCCTAGCGGGTCAGCGTCGAAAAGGCGCCGGCGGCCGCTTCCAGGCTGGCGTCGATATCGGCCTCACTGTGGGCTGCGGAAACGAAGCCGGCCTCGAAGGCGGAGGGCGCGAGATAGACCCCGCGTTCCAGCATGGCGTGGAAGAAGCCTCGGAAGCGCTCCTGGTCGCAGCCGGTGGCACCGGCGAAGTCGCTGACCGGGCCGGCGTCGGTGAAGAAGATGCCGAACATGCCGCCGACCCGGTTGGCGCTCAGGGGGATGCCCGCCGTCGAAGCGGCTGCCAGCAGGCCGTCCACCAGGCGCTCGGTGCGCGCGCCCAGGTCTTGGTAAAAACCTGGGGTGGATATCAACTCCAGGGTCTTGAGCCCGGCGGCCATGGCCACCGGGTTACCGGAAAGGGTACCGGCCTGGTAGACCGGGCCCAGGGGGGCGATGCGCTCCATCACTTCGCGGCGACCACCGAAGGCCCCAACCGGCATGCCGCCGCCGATCACCTTGCCCAGGGTGGTCAGGTCCGGGCGCACGCCATAGAGCCCCTGGGCCCCGCCCAGCGCTACCCGAAAGCCGGTCATCACCTCGTCGAAGATCAACAGGGTGTCGTATTGTTCGCAGACCCGGCGCAGGCCTTCGAGAAAGCCCGGCTGCGGCGGGATGCAGTTCATATTGCCGGCCACGGGTTCGACGATGATGCAGGCGACCTCGCCGCCAACCGCGGCGAAGGTCTGCTCGACCTGCTCGAGGTCGTTGTAATTCAGGGTGATGGTCTGCTCGGCCAAGGCCGCCGGGACCCCGGGGGAGCTGGGTTCGCCCAGGGTCAGGGCGCCGGAGCCGGCCTTTACCAGCAGGGAGTCGGAGTGGCCGTGGTAGCAGCCCTCGAACTTGACGATCTTGTCACGCCCGGTGTAGCCGCGGGCCAGGCGGATGGCGCTCATGGTGGCTTCGGTGCCCGAGCTGACCATGCGCACCAGCTCCATTGAAGGCACCAGTTCGCACACCAGGTCCGCCATCCTGGTCTCGCCCTCGGTGGGGGCTCCGAAGCTCAGGCCCCGGTCCACCGCGGCATGCACCGCCTGAATAACCTCCGGGTGGGCATGGCCGAGCACCATCGGGCCCCAGGATCCGACGTAGTCGATATAGCGCTGGCCATCCGCATCGAACAGGTAGGCGCCCGCCGCTCGGTCGATGAAAACCGGATCGCCGCCGACCCCGCGGAACGCCCGCACCGGCGAATTGACGCCGCCGGGAATGTGCTGCTGGGCTTGCTGAAACAGGTCATGGGATCGGCTCATCGGTATCCTCCGGGTGAAAGCAACGGTCGAATGCGCGGGCGGCACGGCCTGGGTGGGGTTGGCCAAAGACCCCGTGGATGACCGCCAACATGTCGGCCCCGGCGCGCACCAGGGCGCGGCCATTTTCCGGGGTTATGCCGCCTATGGCAACCAGGGGCAGGTAGAGCTCCCGGCGCGCGGCCCGCAGCAGCTCGATTCCGGCGGGCACCGCCCCGGGCTTGCTACGGGAGAAGAAGAAGCGGCCAAAGGCCAGGTAGTCGGCCCCCGCGGCTTGGGCGGCCCGGGCCCGGTCCAGGCGGTCGTAACAGGAGACGCCGATGATTGCGCTCGGGCCAAGGAGGCGACGCGCCAGGTGCAGGGCACTGTCATCGCGTCCCAGGTGGACTCCGTCGGCCTCCACCTCGGCGGCCAGCCGCGGGTCGTCGTTGATGATCAGGGGCACCCGGTGGCGGTGGCACAGCTGGGCCAGGGCCGTCGCCTCTTCCTGGCGGCGCGCTGGGTCCTCGCTCTTGTCCCGGTACTGAACCCATCGCGCGCCTCCGGCGATGGCGGCGGCCACCTCTTCGCTCAGGGCCTGGGTGCCTTTCTGGGTCGGGCGAGTGATGACGTAGAGCCCGCCCCAAGGGCGCTCCGGCCTCACGGCTGGCCTCCTCGCTGCAACGCAAACAAGCGGTCTGGGATTGGCTGACAGCGCCCGCTGGGCCAACCGGCCGCCAGGCTGCGCCAGGTATAGTCGAGCCCGGCGTGTACCGCCTCCCGCAGGGGCTCGCTGGCAGCCAGTCGCGCGGCGATCGCGGAGGCCAGGGTGCAGCCGGAGCCGTGGTAACTGGCGGGCAGGCGCCGGTAGCCCCAGCGCTCCGGAGCCGCGCCTGGCCGGTATAGGCGGTTGACCACCTGGGCCTCGTCCTCATGGGTGCCGGTGATCAGCGCCGCCCCGACCCCGAGCCCCAGCAGCCTTTCGGCGCAGGAATCGAGGTCGTCGTCGGCGGCCAGCCGGCGCGCCTCCAGGCTGTTGGGTGTCACCAGATCGACTCGGGGCAAAAGCCCGCGCAGGGCCTGCTCCAGTGCCCGGTCCGCCAGCGCGGTACCGGCGCCCGAGGCCAGCACCGGGTCGAGTACCACCGGCATCTCGGGCCACTCCGACAAAAGCTCTGCCAGGCCGCGGGCCAAGCTGGCGTCTCCCAATAGGCCGATTTTTATTGCGGCAATCGGGCTGTCCGACAGCATTCGCCGGGCCTGGGCCAGCACCTGCCCGGGCGGTTGCGGCAGCAGTTGGTAGACGTCGCAGCTGTCCTGGTCGGTGAGGCAGCTGACGACGCTGCAGGCGTGGGCGCCATTGGCGGCTGCCGCCTCGATGTCGGCCTGGATGCCGGCCCCGCCGCCGGGGTCGTGTCCGGAAATGGCGAGGAGTTGGGGCAGTCGGGGTGCCTGGAGCATCTGGGAACCTGGTCTCGGCGGCTGAACATGGAGGGGCAAAGTCCCTCAGATTGCATCCTGGGTCAAGGTGCAGTTCGCCCGGACTTCGTGGCAGAATGCGCCCCTTATCCCAACTACCCACCGCGGGGAAGATATGAAAAAGTACATGTGCGTGATCTGCGGATTCATCTACGACGAGGCCAAGGGGCTGCCGGACGAGGGAATCCCCCCCGGTACTCGCTGGGAGGACGTTCCCCTGAACTGGGTCTGCCCCGAGTGCGGCGCCGGTAAGGAAGATTTCGAGATGATGGAGATCTGATTGAGCCCGGTCGCAACCGGCCGGGCAACTCGGCTGGCGGCTTTCCCGGCTCTCCCCATTTCCCGGTGGCGAGAGAAAACTCGACTACAATGTAAGGCCGGAGGGGAGCGGTGGAGAGAGTGCGATGAGTTCTCAGTTGCGGGAAATGGAGGATCTGGCGCGCAGCTATTGTGAGCTGGTCGAGGCTGCCAGTGAGCGCGATGAATCCTGGATCCAGAAGGTGGCGAGCCTGCTGCCGCGGCTGCACATGGCCATCACTGCCTTGGGCACGGTACCTGACGACTCGGAACACACCTTGGTCGCGGACCTGGACGCGCGGTTTGAGCTTTACGGCTATCTGCGCAAGCTCCTTGGGGAGCGGGACGCTTATTGGATGGAGTTCGATGCCGCCCACGACAAGCAGTGCATGAGCGGCAGCCTGGCCGACGATCTTACCGACATCTACTGTGAACTCAAGCACGGCCTGCGCTTGCTCGATGCCAGTCCGCCGCAACCGGAGGTAGCGCTCGACGGCTGGCGCCGCAGCTACAAGGCTCATTGGGGGCAGCACCTGGTGGACGCGGAGCGGCACCTTTACGCCCTGCGGGCACGCGGCGAACTTGCGTTCTGAAATTTCGCTCCAATGTTAGGCGGGAAGAGGTTGGATGCTGCCGCGGTAAGTTAATGGCCTGGCTTACAGTCGAGGTTGGTGGTACTCTGATCGCCATTTTTGCATTGATTCTTGAGGAGACGATTGGATGAACGCGACGGTTCAGAATGCCCTTTCGGAGCAGGATCTCAGCCTGACCCAGATTGCCCAGGTCAAGATGGCGGAACTGATCGGGCAGGTGGATGAAAATATCGAGGGAGTGCGTGTATACGCCAGCCCAGGCGGCTGCAGCGGAGTCAGTTTCGGGATGACCTTTACTGACACCATCGACGCCAACGACGGTGTTTTGGAGTGCGACGGCTTTCGGGTAATTGTGGACGACGCCACCATGGGGTATCTGCGCGGCGTCGAGATCGATTTCCAGGATCGCGGCGATGGCAACGCCAGCTTTGTATTCAACAACCTGCAACCCGTTGGCGGAGGTGGGTGTGGCACCTGCGGCTCTTCCGGCGGCGGCTGCGGCTGAGCGGATCTTCGACGCTTTCGGAGTCGCGCTGGTCGGACCCGGCTGGCACCGGCAATAAAGAATGAACCCGCCAAGGGCGAGCCCTGGCGGGTTTTTTCGTGTCGACCCGGTAAGTCTGTGAGCAGAACATTTGCACGGACTTTGGGTTTCTGTTGTTCTTTGGCAACATGTCTGCGAACTCTCCCTCTTGCTCGTAAGGGAAAACCCTTATAGGTCCCGAGTATTTATTAATATGCGAAACAGCTAAATATACCCGATTGTTTTTTAATGAAAAAATTCCTTGACAGTCTACGGGGGGCAGAGTAGCCTCTGTTTCAACAACTTTGTGGCGGCCGTTGAATCTCAACGGTTAAGGCATAACAAAAATACGTCACTCCTAGCATTAGGCGGCTTTTTAGCCGCTTTTTTATTGCCTGTTGTATCTGAGCAACGCTTATTCGCCTCCCTCTTTCCATTCCAGCCAATCCTGCGACTTGCGCATGGTGTGTCAGTGTTCTGTCGCTATATACTAATAAGCTTTTGAAATTGCTTGGAGCCGACTGAATGAGACTGGGTATCGTGGGTGGGACCGGCTATACAGGGGTCGAGCTGCTGCGCTTGCTGGTTGGGCATGACGGCGTGGATCTGGCGGTGATCACCTCCCGTTCCGAGGCTGGGCGGCCAGTGGCCGATCTGTTTCCTAGTTTGCGCGGCCACCTCGACTTGGCGTTCAGTGAGCCGGATCCTGGGCGCCTGGCCGAATGCGACTTGGTGTTTTTCGCCACCCCCAATGGTACCGCCATGGGCATGGTGCCGGAGCTCCTGGCACGCGGTACCCGGGTGATCGACCTGGCCGCGGACTTCCGCCTACGCGATCCGGCGCTCTGGCGCCGGTGGTATGGGATGGACCACGCCTGCCCGGAATTGCTGCCCGAGGCGGTTTATGGGCTGCCCGAACTCAATCGGAGGCAAATCGCCAGGGCCCGGCTGGTGGCCAATCCCGGATGCTATCCGACTGCCGTTACACTGGGCTGGCTGCCCTTGGTCGAAACCGGATTGGTTGATATCGGCCACTTGGTGGCGGATGCCAAGTCGGGGGTCAGCGGAGCCGGCCGCAAAGCCAGCGTGCCGGGCCTGATGGGAGAGGTGGGGGAGAGCTTCAAGGCCTATGCGGTTCCCGGGCATCGGCACCTCCCTGAGATTCGTCAGACCCTGGCGGGGGTGGTCGGCAGCGAGGTCGGTTTGACCTTCGTACCCCACCTGGTGCCGATGATTCGCGGTATTGAAGCGACGTTGTACGCGCGCCTGCGGGCCGGAGAGCCGGGCGATCTGCAGGCCTTGTATGAGCGGCGCTATGCCGACGAGCCGTTCGTCGACGTGCTGCCGTCGGGCTCTCATCCGGAGACCCGCAGTGTGCGCGGGATCAACCAGTGCCGGATGGCGGTGCACCGACCCCAGGGCGGAGATACCTTGGTGGTGTCATCGGTGATCGACAACCTGGTCAAGGGGGCCGCCGGCCAGGCAGTTCAGAATATGAACCTGATGCTGGGGATGGCCGAGACCCTGGGCTTGGAGCAGGTGGCCCTTTCGCCCTGAGCCGACCTCGCAATACTTGACTAAAGCACTAGGAAAAGCGATAATCTTGCCGACGAAATTCAACCAGATCCGTCAGGAGCAGTTGCCATGAACACCGCTGAAACCGTCAACGAAGCCCCAGTCGTATTTACCTCCAGCGCCGCCGCCAAGGTCTCTGAACTGATCAAGGAAGAGGGCAACCCGGAGCTGATGCTACGGCTCTATATCCAGGGTGGTGGCTGTTCCGGCTTCCAATATGGTTTCACATTCGATGAAAATGTCGCGGAGGGAGATACCTCTGTGGTAACCGACGGCGTGACGCTTTTGATTGATCCGATGAGCATGCAGTACCTGATGGGGGCGGAGGTCGACTACACGGAAGGCCTGCAGGGGGCGCAGTTCGTGATTCGGAATCCGAACGCCAGCACCACCTGCGGTTGCGGCTCCTCTTTTTCCGCCTGATCGCGGCTCGTCGGAGTTCCCAGCGCCACACCTCGGGCGGCGACGCCCGAGGTGTGGCGTTTTTTTGCTCACAGCAGACCCAGCTCGGCGAGCGAAGTAGGCACCCCATCGCCAATAATGAAATGATCCAGCAGCCGAACGTCCACCAGCGCCAAGGCCTCCTTTAGGCGCTGGGTGATGCGGGTGTCGGCGGCGCTGGGCTCGGTCACCCCCGACGGATGATTATGGGCCAGGATGGCCGCCGCTGCATTGTGGTGCAGGGCGCGGCGCACGACCTCCCGCGGATGCACGCTGGCCCCGTCGATGGTGCCGCGAAACAATTCCTCGTACTCGATTACCCGGTGTCGGTTGTCCAGGAACAGGCAGGCAAATACTTCGTAAGGGTAGCTGCGCAGGCGCGACTGTAGGTAGTTCCGGGTTTGCTCCGGACTGTTCAGGCTGGCCCCCCGCTCCAGGTGTTCGCGCAGATAGCGACGGCTCATTTCCAGCGCGGCCTGCAGCTGGGCGTACTTGGCGTTGCCCAGGCCCGGGCTTGCGCTGAAGCGTTTGAGGTCTGCCGCCAACAGGTTTACTAGTCCTTTGTGCTCGTCGAGGAGTTCCCTTGCGAGGTCCACCGCGCTTTTGCCAGGAATGCCGGTGCGCAGGAAAATGGCTAACAGCTCGGCGTTAGATAGCGTTTGCGGGCCGAAACGCAAGAGTTTTTCTCTCGGCCGCTCGTCGGCCGGCCAGTCCCTAATCGCCATAGCGTCCTTCTCCTTTCGCCCCGAGCCTGGGAGCATAGGCCAAAACTAGGGGCCTTGGCCAGTCGCAGTAACCATCCTAGGCTTTGCTCCCCGAGGGCGATCTAGTACTCTTGGGCTTTGCCTGACAGGTTACTGTTTTTAATGGTCGATTTGAGCCAACGACGGGTATTGCTCGGGGTCACTGGCGGGATAGCGGCCTACAAGGCGGCAATGCTGGTGCGCCTGCTGCGTGGCGCCGGAGCGGAGGTTCGGGTGGTGATGACCCGCTCCGCCGAGGCTTTTATAGCGCCGCTGACCCTGCAGGCCCTGTCCGGCCAGCGGGTGCGGTGCGGGCTGTTGGACCCGGAGGCGGAGTCCGCGATGAGCCACATCGAGCTGGCTCGCTGGGCGGAATTGGTACTGGTGGCCCCGGCCAGTGCGGACTTTCTTGCTCGCATCGCCCACGGGTTGGCGGACGACCTGCTTAGTACCCTGTGTCTTGCCAGTGCTGCCCCTCTGGCCGTGGCACCGGCCATGAACCGGCAGATGTGGCTGCATCCGGCAACCCGCCACAATCTGGCGCTGTTGATTGAACGCGGGGTTCACTGTTGGGGCCCAGCTTCCGGCGCTCAAGCCTGCGGGGAAGAGGGGCCGGGGCGGATGCTTGAGCCCGAGCAACTGCTGGAACGGGTGGCGGGGCTGTGGGCGACCGGGCCGCTCAACGGGGTTCGGGCCCTGGTCACTGCCGGGCCGACGCGGGAGCCGATCGATCCGGTGCGCTTCGTCGGCAACCGTAGCTCGGGCAAGATGGGGTATGCTCTGGCTGCGGCGCTACGGGAACTGGGGGCTGAGGTCACCCTAGTCAGCGGTCCGGTGGTCTTGCCGGCGCCGCCAGGGGTGCTGCGGGTTTCGGTGGAGACCGCTTTGGAGATGCACGCGGCAGTGATGGCGCGAGTTGAAGCCTGTGACCTGTTCGCCGCTGCCGCCGCAGTAGCCGACTACCGGCCCCAAGAGGTACACTCCGAGAAGCTGAAGAAGCAGCGTGAACAGCTGCAGCTGAGCTTGGTGCGAAACCCCGATATCCTTGCCGAGGTAGCGGCGCTGCCCCGTCCGCCCTTTACCCTGGGGTTTGCAGCCGAGACCCAAGACCTGGCGGCCAATGCGGCCACCAAGCTACGGCAAAAGGGGCTGGACCTGGTCGCCGCCAACCGGGTCGGCGGCGGCGAGGGGGGGTTCGAAAGCGAGCGTAATGCCCTCAGCCTGCTTTGGCAGGGCGGTGGCCAAGAACTGGCGATGGCGCCCAAGATGCGGTTGGCGCGGGAGTTGGCCAGGGTGGTGGCGGAGCGGTACCGACTCGCGAGAGCGGCGGCGTAGCGAACCGCTAAGCCCTCTTGACCGTCCCTTATTCCGAACAATAAGACGCTTTGAAAATGAGTATACGGCGGTTGTTTGCGAGCACAAAGACCGAGCCAGGTGCAGCGCAGAAGCCGGGGGCCGCGCCGAGTACCCCCAGCCGCCCCCTGGCGTACTATTATCTGCTGGCCTTGGTTGCCATGACCGTGGTGATGCTGATTCTCGGCGGCCTCCTGATCTACCATTCCCACCATCTGCAGCAAGTCAGGGTCAAGTTCGAAGCCGCTACCAAGGCCCAATCCGTCTCCGCCCGCTTGTACGGTTGGGGGTTGCAGCAGCGAGCCCTGATCCGCGCAATTGCCGACGACCCGGAACTGGCGTCAATGTTTCGGGAACGAGATAGCCAGGGGTTGGCCGAGCGGGCGCGGGTGTTGGCGCCCCTGTTTCCCGGGGCGCTGGGCCTTCAACTGCTGCCGGTAGAGGCGGTTGGGCCGGCCGCGAGGGGGGCGGATGAGATCGGCTATGCCGGGTTGGACCTGTTGCGGGCCGCCGCGAGCGGGGAACGGGTGCCGCCGTTGGAAGTGCACCGGTTCGGTACGCCGGAGGCGCATATCGCCCTGGCGTCGCGAATACCCGCCAGCAGCGAGGGTCCGGCGCTGGGTTTGATTATGGTGCGCCTGCCCCTGTTTCGGTTGCGGCATCAGCTCGGGCTCCAAGAGGACTTCCCTGGGACGCTGGTTCTGGAACAGCGCCCGAGTGGGACTTCCAGTCTGAGGCTGGCTGCGGTCGGTGAGGAGCAGAACCGGCCGCCTGACGGCGCCATTGAGATCGGTGACAGCATCTGGCGCCTGGCCTACTGGCATGCCGCCGGGCGCGACGCTCGGCTGTCAATCCTCGGAGATCTCTGGCCACCGGCCATCTTGGCGCTGGGGTGGCTGCTATTGGCAGCGATAATAATAGTCCACTACCGTCGGTTGGGGCGTGATCTAGCGGCCGACCTGGATGCGCTGGTAGAAGCTGCCAAATTCAAACTCAGCGGCCGTGCGCCGCCCGCGGGCAAGCCCAAGCTGGGCGAGTTGGCCTTGGCCATGCAGCGGCTGCAAGCGTTGGCTGGGCCTAGGGGAGCGGCGGACCCGATAACACCGGCGCCGGCGCCCCCGGCTCAGAGCCGGAAGGAGCAACCGGCCGCAGCCGATGCGGTCGAGGCGCCGGCCCCAAGTGGCAGAGGCAGTTCTGCAGGTCCCTCCGTGCCGCTGCCACCCGAGATCTTCCGTCGCTACGATATCCGGGGACTGGTGGGGCAGAACCTCAGCCCCGAACTTTTCGCCTTGCTCGGCCAGGCCTTTGCCAGCGAGGCCTTGGACCAAGGCGAACGCAGCTTGGTGGTGGGGCGTGACGGTCGCCTTTCCAGTCCGGAACTGCATGCGGCCTTTTGTCAGGGGTTGCAGGCAGCGGGCGCCGAGGTGATCGATCTTGGTGAGGTGCCTACCCCGCTGGTGTATTTCGCCACCCAATTCCTTGCCAGCGACTCCGGGGCCATTATTACCGGCAGCCACAATCCCGTGGCCTACAATGGTCTCAAGTTGGTACTGCAGGGGGAGACCCTGGCGGATGCCGCAATCCAGGCACTGCGTATCCGCATCGAGGAAGGTAATCTGCACCGCGGCGAGGGAAGTTGCCTGGAGCAGAATTTGGTGCCGGATTATATTGCCCGGGTGAGCGAGGATGTGCAGCTGGCTCGGCCGTTGCGCCTGGTGGTCGATTGCGGCAATGGCGTGGCGGGGCCGGTGGTGTTGCGGCTGCTGCGAGAACTGGGGTGCGAGGTCATCGAGCTGTTTTGCGAGGTTGACGGCAGCTTTCCCAACCACCATCCGGACCCCAGTAAACCGGGCAATCTCCTGCCCCTGATTATGGAGGTGGGGGCTCAGGAGGCTGATTTGGGCCTGGCTTTCGACGGCGATGGCGATCGCCTTGGCGTGGTGGATTCCAGCGGCAAGATCATCTGGCCCGACCGCCTGTTGATGCTGTTGGTGGAGCAGGTGTTGGCGATGAACCCGGGCGCCGACATCCTTTTCGACGTCAAGAGCAGCCATCACCTGGCCGATCAGATAAGGTCCCTGAGTGGGCGCCCGGTGCTGTGCCCCACCGGCCACTCGCTGCTCAAGGCCAAGGCGCGGGAGACCGGGGCGCCGCTGGCCGGGGAACTGAGCGGTCACATCCTGTTTCAGGATCGCTGGAACGGCTTCGACGACGCCTTTTATGCGGCCGCCCGGGTGCTGGAGGTCCTGGCCCTGGACCCCCGCCCCTCCGCCCAGGTGTTCGCCGACCTACCGGACAGTCCCGCCACTCCCGAGTTGCTGCTGGAACTCGACGAGGGCGAGCCCCAAGCGATGATGCAGCGGCTGAGCGGCGAGGCCCGTTTTGACGGAGCCCAGATCAACCGACTGGATGGTCTGAGGGTGGAATTTCCCGACGGCTGGGGCCTGGTGCGGGCGTCCAATACCACTCCTGCTTTGAGTTTTCGCTTCGAGGCCGACAACGAGTCCCGGCTGGAGGAGGTCAAGGAGCTGTTCCGAATCGAGATCCTGACCCTTTTCCCCAGTCTGAAATTGCCCTTCTGAGTCCCCGGTCCGCCCCAACCCAATCCTACCGGAAGCAGTAATGAGCCTGAAAATCGAGTCCGCCCATAGCATCGCCCATGTGCTGAGCGAAGCGCTTCCCTATATCCAGCGCTTCCGCGGCAAGACGGTGGTCATTAAGTATGGCGGTAACGCCATGGTCGATGAACGCCTCAAGCGTGGCTTCGCCCGCGATGTAGTGCTGCTCAAGCTGGTGGGTATCAATCCGGTCGTGGTGCATGGCGGCGGCCCTCAAATCGGCAGCTTTCTGCAGCGCCTGGGCAAGAGCACCGAGTTCGTCGACGGCATGCGGGTTACCGACAGCGAGACCATGGACGTGGTGGAAATGGTGCTCGGCGGCTTGGTCAACAAGGAGATCGTGACCCTGATCAACCGCCACGGCGGGGCTGCGGTCGGCCTGTCTGGCAAGGACGGCGACCTGATCCGGGCGCGCAAGCTGCACGTCACTCGCAATTCACCCGAGCTGAATGCGCCGGAGATCATCGACTTGGGCCATGTAGGGGAGGTGGCGAGCATCGACGTGCGGGTGCTCGACATGCTCGCCGGGGGCGATTTTATCCCGGTCATCGCGCCGATCGGGGTGTGCTCGGACGGACTTTCTTACAATATCAACGCCGACTTGGTGGCCGGAAAGGTGGCCGAGGTGATGCAGGCGGAGAAGCTGATGCTGCTGACCAACATACCGGGCCTGCTCGACTCCGCGGGCGAGTTGGTGGCGAATACCGACGCCGGGCAGGTGGAGCGTTGGATCGCCGACGGCACCATCCACGGCGGCATGTTGCCGAAGATCCGTTGTGCCTTGGAGGCGGTAAATAACGGGGTGCAGATGGCCCATATCGTCGACGGCCGGGTCGAGCATGCGGTAATGTTGGAGCTGTTCACCGACGAGGGGGTAGGCACCCTGATCCGGCGTCGCTGAGCACAGCGGGCTGTATGGCCGTGGCAAGATCATCCAACCGCCGCCAGGAAATTCTTCAGAGCCTGGCCGCGGAGCTCGAGAAGCAGCCGGGGGCGCGCATTACAACCGCCGCCCTGGCCCACAGCACCGGGGTGTCGGAGGCGGCGCTGTACCGCCACTTCGCCAGCAAGGCCAAGATGTTCGAGGCCCTGATCGAGTTCGCTGAGGAGAGCGTGTTTGTGCGCATCAACCAGATCCTCGCCGAGGAGCCCGGTACCCGCGAGCGTTGCGCCCGAACGCTGTACCTGTTGCTTGCCTTTTCGGCCCGAAACCCCGGCATTACCCGGGTGCTAATGGGCGATGCCCTGGTGGGGGAGACCGGGCGGCTGCTGGCGCGAGTAGAGCAATTCTTCGCCCGTATCGAGACCCAACTCAAGCAGATTCTGCGCGAGAGCAAGCTGCGCCACGACTTGGACTGCAGGCTGCCGGCGGAGGAAGCCGCCGGCTTGATGCTGGCCTGGGTCGAAGGGCGCATGCACCAGTTTCTGCGCAGCCGCTTCGCGTTATCCCCGCTGCACCATTGGGAAGAGCACTGGCGGTCGTTGGAACTGGGGTTGTTTGCGGAAATCGAGTCGGGAGAGCTCAGCCGGTGAAAAATTACTACGAGGGCCGATGGGGTAGAGCCGAAACCGCCCTGGCACGGCTGCAAGCCGATCGCCAAACCAATGGCGGTGGCGCTCGTTCCGCCACAGGGCTTTAAACTCCTCTGGCCGCGAGCGCAGTTCTCAAACCATTGCTATGCGGTGTGGTGGCCGGCTCTCGGCTGGCTTTGACAAGGGCCCGGCATGGCGCTGTCGGCTGTTCAACGCCGCTGCCGGCAGCTCCAGGAAAACGTTGAAAAAAGCCATCCCCGGCTTGTTTGGGTGTGGTTTCCGCAAGCCGTCTCTTCCTATCCCATGGGGCAATTGATAGGGCGCGGCGTCCTGCCCGCGCAAAACCGATATATCAGTGTCCGCTCAGGGCTGACCGATCTGAAACCGCATATAGGGCCGGAACCGGCGGATTAGCAGCTCCACTTCGCGCCCTTGGCAGAATTCATGACCGTCGGTAGTGTCGCGGCACTGGACATCGAGAAACAGAGTGGCGGCATCGCCTTCGGCCTCGGGCAAGCGGGCGATGGTGAGGCTGATGTCGTTGTCCTGCAGTGGCGGCTTGGTGATGATTAGATCGTTCGTGGCCTGTTGCAGCTCGGTGGTTGCGAACTGCTCGGCGAAGCCCTGGGCCCGGCTCCATGCCTGATTGCAGCTAACGGCGTCCTCGCAGCGATAGATATTGGCCAAGTCGGCTTGTCCGGACTCCCTGTCTTGAGCTACGTCGACTTCCTCCGCCTGCATGTTCTTGAGCATGCGGAAGCGGCGGATGTCCTCGCCATAGGTTTTTCGGATGATGGCCTTGTTTTCCTGGTGGCGCAGGATGTTGGCGTAACCCTCGTTCAAGGAGCTGCGAGTGCTGGCGATTTCGTTCTGCCACTTCTCGGGGATCGGCTTGCCGGCGCGCTCCAGGTTGGCGGCCCGCTTTTCCTCTTCCGCCAGCTTCGCCTTCAGCAACTTGTTGTTGCGCTCGGATACGCGGATCAATACGTCCACCGCGGCCAGCTTGCCGTCCTGGGCCAGCACTATGTCGTCCACGCTGTGAAAGGTGCGCAGCAGCACGCGGTCCTCCGCCTCCTGCTTCTCGCGCAGCCGCTGCTGTTCCCGGCGCAGACGTTCCAACTCGGCTTCGCGCGCCCGCTCCTCGGGGGTCTTGGCCGCGTCTACCTGGTCGATCGCCAGACCCCGTTCGTTGAGTTCGGTGCGGCCCTTGTCGACCTGCTCGGCGGGCATCTGGTCGGTGAAATGAACATTGCCCTCATCGTCGACCCAGCGGTAGAGCTTGCCTGCCGACAGCGGGGTTGCGGCCAAACTGCCAGCCAGCAGCACAGCGGCGGCGACAAGCCGTTTACGAGCGTTTGACATGCATCACCCTTGTTCGGTCTATTTCAATGCATCCGATTATAGTGCGGGTTCGACCGCACTGCGAAGCCCGCCTGGTCCAAACAGCGTGCCCGGTTTCTCATTTCCTTGGCCGCAATCCGGTCTCGGATTTCGCCGGCCCTGCCCGGCGCGGTAGCCGGCAAGTATCGGAGTTCTGCGGGTCCGTCGCCGAGGCCAATGTCTGGATCAAATGCGGCTTCGAGATACTCGCGTTGCGGGAAGCGCAAGATCGAGGTGGGGCCGGTGGTAATCTCTCGTTGCCTCAGCCCTCCCCCTGTGCACGTATACGCCCGGGCCTCATACCCCGTACCGGTCACGATAGTCCCGAATCCGCTTCAGATCCTGGCCATTGCCGTTGCGGCCCTCCAGGTATTCCACCAGTTCGGCCAGGCGGACGATGGCGGCTACCGGGATGCGGTAGTCCTGCTCCACCTCCTGGATGGCCGAGCGTTCGCCCTGGCCGCGCTCCTGGCGGTCCAGCGCGATCACCACCCCGGCCGGTTCGGCGCCGAGGGCGGAGATCAGCTGCATTGACTCGCGCACCGCGGTGCCTGCCGTGATGACGTCGTCGATAATCAGGATGCGGCCCTGCATCGGGTGGCCGACGATGCTGCCGCCCTCGCCGTGGTCCTTGGCCTCCTTGCGATTGAAGGCATAGGGGATATCCATGTCGTGCTGATCGTAGAGGGCAGCGGCAGTGACCGCTGCCAGGGGAATGCCTTTGTAGGCGGGGCCGAACAGCAGGTCGAACTCGATGCCGGAGTCGACGATGGCCTGGGCGTAGAAGCGCCCCAGGCGGGCCAGGCTGGCGCCGCTGTTGAATAATCCGGCGTTGAAGAAATAGGGACTGATCCGCCCGGACTTGAGGGTGAACTCGCCGAAGCGCAGTACCTCGGAGTCGAGGGCGAAATCGAGGAATCGTTGTTGGTAGTCCTGCATAGAGCCGTCTCCGCGTCATTGATTGCGGGCATTTTCCGGGGCGGCCGCAGCGGATGCAAGGTATCATCTCGGTTTGCCCGCGCAGCCTGCCGTTAGAGGTTCCATGTCCAGTCCCGCAGCCCAGAAAAGTTGGGGTCAGACCCTGGCCGCTTATGGCCACCCGCGGGTGGTCACCATGCTGTTTCTCGGTTTCTCTGCGGGGCTGCCGCTGTTGCTGATCTTCGGCACCCTGTCGGTGTGGTTGCGCGAGGCGGGATTGGAGCGCAGCACCATCACCTTCCTGAGTTGGGCCGGCCTGGGCTATGGATTCAAGTTCGTCTGGGCGCCGCTGGTGGACAAGTTGCCGCTGCCATGGCTGAGCCGGCATCTGGGACGACGCCGCGCCTGGCTGCTGCTTTCCCAGGCGGCCATCATCGCCGCCATCCTGGCCATGGCCCTCACCGATCCCGCCGAAAACCTGGTGCCCATGGCCTTGGCGGCGGTGTTGCTGGGGTTTTCTTCCGCCACCCAGGATATCGTCATCGACGCCTACCGCATCGAGTCGGCCCCCGGCGGTCTGCAGGCCCTGATGTCGTCTACCTATATCGCCGGTTACCGCATTGGCATGTTGGCCGCCGGCGCCGGCGCCCTCAAAGCCGCTGCCTGGCTGGGTTCCTCCGGCGACGGCTATGCCTATCAGGCTTGGCAGCTTGCCTACATCTGCATGGCCGGCGCCATGCTGGTGGGCGTGACGACCACCCTGCTGATTCGCGAACCGGAGACCCAGGCCCGTCCCAGCCCCTATCTCAATGGCCTGTCTCATTATCTGCGTTTTCTGTTGATGTTCCTGCTGGTGGTGGCGGCCTTCGCCGCTGCATTCTGGGGTTTCGAGCGCGGCTTCGGGGATTGGTTCGGGATGGAGGCCGGCCGCTTCGGCGGTTTCCTCTGGGGTCTGTTGCGCCTGCTGTTGGCGTTGGCGGCGGCTTGGTGGGCCGGACGCATGGTGGTCGCATTGGGGTTGGTGCCGGGGTCGGTGCTGCGCGAAACCTACCTCGACCCGCTCCAGGATTTTTTTCTGCGCTATGGGCGAACGGCGCTGTTGATCCTGCTGCTGATCGGTTGCTACCGAATTTCCGATATCGTGCTCGGGGTGATTTCCAACGTCTTCTACACCGACCTCGGCTTTGACAAGCACCAGATCGCCGATATCACCAAGACCTTTGGCTTGCTTATGACCCTGCTCGGCGGCTTCCTTGGCGGCGCCCTGGCGTTGCGTTATGGGGTGATGCCGATCTTATTTCTGGGTGCGGTGCTGTCAGCCGGTACCAATCTTCTGTTTATGATCCTGGCCCAGCAGGGCCCGGATGTGGTCTGGTTGGTGCTGGTGATCTCGGCCGACAATATCAGCGGTGGGATTGCCGCTGCCGCCTTCGTGGCCTATCTTTCCGGGCTGACTCAGGTCTCGTTCACCGCCTTTCAATATGCACTGTTTAGCTCCCTGATGCTGTTGTTGCCCAAGTTCTTAGGGGGCTATTCCGGCTCCATTGTGGATGCCATCGGCTATCAGAACTTTTTTCTGATCACCGCCTTGATGGGGCTGCCCGTGCTGCTGCTGATCTGGCTGGCGACCCGTTATGCCCCGGCCGGGACTCGGACCGCGGCTGCGGGCTGATGGAGCAGGGCCTCTCCTATGCGGCGGCTTTCGTCGTCGGCCTGCTCGGCGGGGTGCACTGCGTGGGGATGTGCGGGGGCATCGTCGGCGCCCTGAGCTTCGGATTGGCGGCGTCGCGGCGCAGCGATCCCCGCGCCATGTTGCCCCTGCTGGCGGCCTACAATCTGGGTCGCATCGCCAGCTACGGCCTAGCCGGTCTGTTGGCCGGCGGCCTCGGCATGCTGCTGGCCTCTAGCCTGCCCCTTTGGTATGCCCAGCGCGCCCTGCTCCTGTTGGCGGGGTTGTTCATGTTGGGCTTGGGGTTGTACCTGGGGGGCTGGTGGTTCGGCCTGAGCCGCATCGAGCACCTGGGCGGCGCCCTTTGGCGGCGGATCGAGCCCCTGGCCCGCCGCTGGTTGCCGGTGCGCTCGCCCTCCCAGGCTTTGGTGCTGGGGGCGCTCTGGGGATGGGTGCCCTGCGGTTTGGTCTACAGTGTGCTGGTTTGGGCCCTGTCTTCCGGCGGCCCACTGCGCGGAGCCGGTCTTATGTTGGCCTTCGGGCTCGGCACCTTGCCGAATCTGCTGTTGATGGGGGTCGCCGCCGGCAGTCTGGCCGGTTGGCTGCGCCGACGCGGCGTACGCCAGGTGGCAGGGGGCTTGGTCGCTGGGTTCGGGCTTTTCACCCTCTGGCAGGCGTGGTAAGCCCCGGAGCCGTCGGGCTCCAGGGCGGCGTTTCTCAATCGATGTAGAATTGTTGGCTCAGGCGCGCCTGGTAGGGTGAGGATTCCCCCTCCGGCGTGACTTCGATATCGAAGTTCAGCGTCTCCTGATTGGTGATGCGGAAGTCGCCGATATAGTAGATCGCCTCGCCGTCGCGGATCTCACGCATATCGATCCCGCGGCTCTGGCCGGTCAGGTTGGTGGCCTGGACGCTCACCTCAGCGGCCACCGAATGCCCGACCTGGCCGGGAATCCCGCGAATCACGCTGACATTGAGCATGCCACGGTTCTTGCTGCGGGTCAGATTGTAGTGCCGAGCGACCTCCGGCGACAGGGTGTCGGTGGTGAATGCGTTGTGGTGGATTACGTAGCCCGGAATATTGGTGCTGTTTTCCGCCAGGCCGCTCAGCGGCAGGGAGAACAGGGCCAACGCGGCCAGGGTTGCTGCAAAATTTTTCATCGATACTCCTCAGCATATTTGGCAGTCTTTTTGCTGCCGATCAATTCCAATTGAGACCGCATCTCCAATGCGCGTTTCCCGTGGTTGCCTGGGCGATCACAAAGTGCCGTCGGAAACCGCGGTTTCGAAAGCCGTGCTGAGTATGGCCAGACCGGCTTTATGATCAGCTGCTTCTTGGAAGCCAAGCATATAGCGCATTCGGGGCGGCGGCAATGGGGACAACGCCGAACTCAAGGCCGCTCTAGACCAAGCGGCAGCCGTTCCGGTGCTTGAATCCGTACCCGTTTGTTGCGGCTTGCCGCACCGCTCTCCAAGTGCACCCTCGCCTTGGGAACATCGAAGGCCTTGGCCAGAAAGCGAGTCAGTTGGGCATTGGCTTTGCCCTCTACCGGCGGCGCGCTGAGGCGCAGCTTGAGGCGCTCGCCCACGGGGTCGCCGAAGGCGTCGCGGCCGGCCCGGGGCTGCACCCGCAGAGCCAGCAGCAGGTCCGCACCGTCCCAGTGGTACCAGCTCAAAAAGGGCTGCCGGTGAGCGCGCGCAGGGGCGGGAGAATCAGCATCTCCAACACCACCAGCCCGATCATTACCAGCATAGGCGAAAGGTCGAGGCCGCCGATCGGCGGCAACAGGCGCCGAGCCGGCGTCAGCAGGGGTTCGGAAAGGCGGGCCACCAGATCTAGCGCCGGGTTGTAGCCGCCGGGATTGAGCCAGCTCATGATTACCTGGATCAGCACCGCGAACAGGAAGATATTGATGCCCAGGGCAACCAGTTCGGGCAGCGCCCACAACAGGGGGCCGAACAGGTGCAGGCCGTGGCCCTTGATCAGCACGACCAGCAGCAGCTCCAGTGCCTTCACCAGCCAGGCCAGTAGCAGCGAAGCGAGATCCCAACCGCCCCAGCCAGACACCAGTCGGCGCAGGGGGCGCAGTGCCGGGTCGGTAACTTGGACCACGAACTGGGAAACCGGATTGTAAAAATCCGCGCGCAGATATTGCAGCAGAAACCGCAGTACCACCACCAGGGCATAGAGCCCGAGCAGGACCTGGACCAGGAAGGCCAAGGGGTTGGTCAGGTAGGAGCCGTCCATACTATTGATTCCCCAACATTTGCGACAGGTCTCGGGAGCGGTCTCGGGCCGCCTGCAGGGCGTCACGGAAGAGGTCTCGCACGCCGCCTTGCTCCAGAACCTCCAGCGCCCGTTCCGTGGTACCGCCGGGGGAGGTCACCCGGTGGCGCAGATGCTCCGGGGTCTCGCTGCTCTCGATCGCCATGCGGGCCGCCCCAAGGGCAGTCTGCAGGGTCAATAGCTGGGCTGTCTCCCGGGACAGTCCCAGCTCTTCGCCGGCCTGGCTCATGGCCTCCATGATCAAAAAGAAGTAGGCGGGGCCACTGCCGGACAGGGCGGTGACCGCGTCCATCAATGCCTCGTCATCTACCCACTGGGTAATGCCCACCGCCCGCATTATGCTTTCGGCCAGGTTCTTCTGGGCCTCGCTGACCTCCGGGCTGGCGTGCAGTACGCTGGCCCCCGACTGCACCATGGCTGGGGTGTTGGGCATACCACGCACCAGCGGCAAACCGCCGCCGAGCCAGTTCAGCAGGTCCTCCTCGCGCACCCCGGCGGCAATGGAGATCAGCAGCGGGCGTTGCTTCCGGAGGCCGGGGGCCAGCTCCCGCGCCACGGCCTCCAGTACCTGCGGCTTGACCGCCAGTACCACCACGCCGGCACCAGCCAATGCGGCCGCATTGTCGGACGCGACGCGAATACCGAAGCGGGCGGCCAGCCGGCTCAGCTGTTCCTGGTCCGGATCACTGGCCTGGATGCGGGCTGGGTCATGGCCGTCTGCGATCAGACCGCCGATCAGGCTCGTGGCCATATTGCCGGCACCAATGAACGCTATTTGGGTGTTGTTCATAATCGACTTCATAATCTGGGTTCCAGAGGTTCCGAATGCTTTCTAAACGGTCATGGGGTCAAGCACGGGGCCCGAAGATGGCGGTACCTACCCGCACCAGCGTCGCACCCTCGGCGATGGCCGCTTCCAGGTCCGCGGACATCCCCATCGAAAGGGTGGCCAGCGGCAAGCCCGGGCCGGCCAAGCGATCGCGCAGCCGGCGCAGCTCGGCAAACGGTCGGCGCTGGGCCTCGAGTCCCTCGGCGGGGGCCGGGATGGCCATCAGGCCGCACAGCTCTAATCTCGG
Organism: uncultured Chromatiales bacterium; assembly: GCA_965365625.1. Classification (GTDB taxonomy): domain Bacteria; phylum Pseudomonadota; class Gammaproteobacteria; order Chromatiales; family Chromatiaceae; genus CAVWCW01. Next base: position 26,497 of record CBDUCL010000001.1, read on the forward strand.
CAGTTCCCGCACCGAGGCTATAAGGTCTGCCACCGCTTGCGGCGCCAGCCCGCCCTTGCTCTCTTCGTTGCTGATGTTCACCTGCAGGCAGAGCTTGAGCGGCGGCAGTTCCGGCGGGCGTTGCTGGCTCAGGCGCCGGGCGTGGCGTGCCTCGCTCAGGCAATGCACCCAGGAGAAATGGGCGGCGATGGCGGCGGTCTTGTTGCCCTGGATGCGACCAATATAGTGCCATTCCAGTTTTAAATCCGCGAGTTCGCGGGCCTTGTCCAGGGCCTCTTGCACATAGTTCTCGCCGAAACAGACCTGGCCGGCGCTGTGGGCGGAGCGGATCGCCGCCGTCGGCTGGGTCTTCGAGACCGCAAGCAAGCGCACCGATCCAGGGTTGCGGCCGAAGCGGCTCTCGGCTTCGGCGATGCGTTGGCGGGTGATCTGCAGGCGTTGGGCAATCGCGGTCGTCAAGGTCGGGTCGTCTATACTAAAATCGGTTCTAGGGTTAGAACGAATGATAACCGAGCCCGTTTCCGGTGTCCGCCGCCATCGCGCCGCGCCGGCGGCGATGGCAGTAACCAAGGGGATGAGCTCTCATGGACATTACCGAATTGCTTGCGTTCGGCGTCAAGCACAACGCGTCAGATTTGCACCTGTCGGCGGGTCTGCCGCCAATGATTCGGGTCGACGGTGATATTCGCCGCATCAATGTCCCGGCCCTCGAACACAAGAACGTGCATCAGTTGGTGTACGACATCATGAACGACAAGCAGCGCAAGGACTACGAGGAGTTTCTGGAAACGGACTTCTCGTTCGCGGTGCCCGGCCTGGCGCGTTTTCGCGTCAATGCCTTCAACCAGGACCGCGGGTCCAGTGCGGTGTTTCGTACCATTCCTTCGATCATTAAGTCGCTCGAGGACCTGAACTGCCCGCCCAGCTTCAAGGAGCTGATCAATGTGCCGCGCGGATTGATCCTGGTCACCGGGCCCACCGGCTCGGGGAAGTCCACGACTCTGGCGGCGATGATCAACCATATCAATGAAAACGACTACGGTCACATTCTTACCATCGAGGACCCGATCGAGTTCGTGCACCAAAGCAAGAAGTGCCTGATCAACCAGCGCGAGGTGCACCGCGATACGCTGGGCTTCGCGGTGGCGCTGCGGTCGGCCCTGCGCGAGGATCCGGACATCGTTCTGGTGGGCGAGATGCGCGACCTCGAGACTATCCGCTTGGCCCTCACCGCTGCCGAGACGGGGCACTTGGTATTCGGCACCCTGCACACCAGCTCGGCGGCCAAGACCATCGACCGCATCATCGACGTGTTCCCGGCTGCTGAGAAGAGCATGGTGCGTTCCATGCTCTCGGAATCCCTGCGCGCGGTAATCGCCCAGACCCTGCTCAAGAAGCCCGGCGGAGGCCGGATTGCTGCCTGGGAGATCATGGTCGGCACCCCGGCCATCCGCAACCTGGTCCGCGAAGATAAGGTGGCGCAGATGTACTCGGCGATCCAGACTGGCCAGGCCTCAGGTATGCAGACCCTGGACCAGCACCTGCTGGAATTGGTGAAACAGGGCTTGGTGTCCAAGACCGACGCCCGCCTCAAGGCCGTCAACAAAGAGCAATTCCGCTGAGCCGCGGCCGATCTGGCCCCGCTTGGCACAATCGGGCCGGCCCACCGGCCCTTCGGAGGCAGCCGTGGACCTGAACGCTTTACTCCTGTTGATGGCCAAGAAACAGGCCTCTGACCTGTTCATTACCGTCAACAAACCGCCCTGTCTCAAGATCGACGGCCAGATCTTTCCGGTCACTGCCCCAGCCCTGGGCGAGCAGGAAACCCGGAAGCTGGTGGCGGCGGCCATGAACGACGAGCAGCAGAAGCGCTTCGCCGCCGAGCGTGAGTGCAACTTTGCGCTGCAGCACAAGGACATTGGCCGCTTCCGCGTCAGCGCCTTCGTGCAGAAAGACGAGCCGGGTATGGTGTTGCGCCTGATCAAGACCCAGATCCCGACCATCGAAGAGCTGAATCTTCCGCAGATTCTCAAGCAGCTGGCCATGGTCAAACGCGGCCTGGTACTGTTCGCCGGCGCCACCGGCACCGGCAAGTCGACTTCCCTGGCGGCAATGATCGGCTACCGCAACCGCGAGCATGACAAGGCAATCATCACCCAACGCGAGGTCGGGATCGACACTGATTCCTACGAGACGGCCCTGCGCAATACCCTGCGCCAGGCCCCCGACGTGATCCTGATCGGCGAGATCCGCAGCCGGGAGGTCATGGACCACGCCATTGCCTTTGCCGAAACCGGCCACCTCTGCCTGTCCACCGTGCATGCCAATACGGCCCCCACCACCTTGGACCGGATCATCAACTTCTTTCCCGAGGATCGGCGGGATCAGCTGCTGCTCGATTTGTCACTGAATCTGCGGGCGGTGGTGTCTCAGCAGTTGCTGCGCCGGGCCGACGGTGCCGGCCGGGTGCCGGTGGTCGAGGTGTTGTTGAATACGCCGCTGGTAGCGGATCATATCCGCAAGGGCGATATCGATACCCTGCGTGACATCATGAAGCGTTCCACCGAGCAGGGTATGACCACTTTCGATAAGGGCCTCTATCAACTCTACACCAAGGGTCTGATCACCTATGAAGATGCCTTGAAGTACGCGGTCTCGGCCAACGAGGTGCGGTTGATGGTGAAGCTGGGTGAAAGCGGCCAGCTGGATCGATTGTCCAACGACGACTTCCATGATATCCAGCTGCTGCGGGACGAATGAGCGCTCCGGGATTCGAATGGCCCGCCGTTTGAGGTCAAAATCCGGGAGATGCCGGGGCGCAGTGGCCAGTTTGACCGGCCGGCGGCGTTGTTGTCGGTCGGGCGGCGGTTGCAGTCCCAACGGCGGTCGCCGTTGCGACGCTGTCCCGAACCGGCTCAATCGGCGCTGTATACCTGGTGGGCGTCGAACACAGGGCCATCGACGCAGACCCGGCGCATGGCCGGGCCCTCCGGCGTCTGTATCTGCACCACGCACCCGGCGCAGCCGCCCACGGCACAGGCCATGAACTCTTCCAACGAGACCTGGCAGGGCAGACCGAATTCTCGGGCCAGCGCGGCGACCGCCTCCAGCATCGGGTGCGGCCCGCAAGCGAATAGCTCGACCTCGGCCAAGGCCCCGGCGTCCAGCTGCGCCAGCCAGGGGCGGGCCAGCCCCGTTACATAACCCTGAAAACAGCCGGGGCGGGCCTCCAGGCTGGCCAGGCGGCTGGGGATCCCCCAGTCTTCCAACAGGGGCATGCCGGCGATGACCCCATCCGGCAGGCCGCCTACCATGATTTGAGACGGGCGCGGGGCGAAGGGGAAGGGGGCCTCCGAGCCGAGGATCACCCAGGGTTCGTAGTCCGGCCGGCGGCTCAGGTCGTCGGCCAGAAACACCATGGGCGGCATGCCCACGCCGCCGCCGATCAGCAGCGGCCGGCGACGCTCCGGACGCAATTGGAACGGGTGGCCGATTGGCCCGAGCAGGCTGACGCGGGCCCCGACTGGCTGGCGTGCCAGCAACCCGGTGCCCTGGCCCACCGCTTTGTACAGGAACTCTACCCAGCCCTGCTCGGCGCCGGTGCGCATGATCGAGATCGGCCGCCGCATCGGCAGTTGGGGGTCGCATTGCAGGTGGGCAAAGCTGCCGGGTCGGGCAGCGCGGGCACACTCCGGGGCCTGCAGCCGCAGCACATACTGATCGCCGGCAAAGGCCTGGTGGCTGAGGATCTCGGCGGATTCCAGGAAGATGCTGTTGCGATGGCTGGGGTGTTGCGTGGTCATCGTCGAAATACCAGTCGGCCCTGGAGCAATGTGTGGGTTACGCGACCGCTCAGTTCCCAGCCGAGGAAGGGACTGTTGTGGCCCCGGCTGACCAGCGAATCCGGGCCCGGAACCCAGTGGGCGTGCGGGTCGAATATGCAGATATCCGCCATCGCCCCGGGCTCCAGGCTTCCCAGTGGCAGCCCGAGGATACGGGCCGGGCCACTGGTCAGTAGGGCCAAGGCGCGCGACAAGTCGAGCACCCCCTGGGCCACCAGTTTCAGGGTCAGCGGCAGCAGGGTCTCCAGGCCGGAGATGCCGGGCGCGGTGCTGGGGAAGGGCGCGGCCTTCGCGTCCGGCTCGTGGGGCTGATGGTCCGAGCAGATGGCGCCGATGGTGCCGTCCGCCACCGCCTGGCGCAGGGCATCACGGTCGGCCGGGGTGCGCAGCGGCGGGATCACGTGGCACTGGCTGTCGAAGTCCGCGAGGTCCACCTCGCACAGGTGCAGCTGGTGCACGCTGACGTCGGCTGAGACCAACTCCCGGTGATAGTCGATGCGCTGGATCATGCGTACCGACTGGGCCGCAGACAGCCCCCGGAAATGGATGCGGGCTCCGGTCTGCTCGACCAGCGCCAGGTCCTGGGCCACCGCTACGGTCTCTGCCGCCACCGGAATTCCCGGCAGGCCGAGGCGCGCGGCCGCCCGGCCCTCGTGGGCGCAGCCCTGGTCGCGCAGCTGGGGATCTTCTGGCGACAGGAACGCGGTGAGGCCGAAGGTGGCCGCATATTCCAGGGCCCGGCGCAGCACCAGGGTGTTGGCGATCGGGCGCAGGCCGTTGCTGACGGCGACGCAGCCGGCCCGCTTCAGGGCCGCCATCTCGCTCAGCTGCTCGCCGGCCAGCCCCGCGGTCATGGCCCCGATGGGCAGAACTCGGGCCTTGCCGCTGAGCTTGGCCTTGTGGCGGATCAGTTCGGTCACCGCCGGGGTGTCGTTGACCGGCTCGGTGTCCGGCGGGCAGCAGAGGCTGGTAATGCCGGCGCTGGCGGCTGCCGCGGTCTCGCTGCCGATGGTGGCCTTGTGCTCCTGGCCGGGCTCGCGCAGGTGGGCGCTGAGGTCGATCAGCCCGGGGCAGACGATCCGGCCGCTGGCGTCGATCTCCCGGTCGGCGCTGAAGTCCGGCGGCGCGGCGCCGATGGCCAGCACCTGGCCGCCCCGCAGGTGCAGGTCGCACACCTGATCGACTTGGTTGGCCGGATCGATCAGGCGGCCGTTGCGAATGCTGATATCGGGTGCGTTAGGCATGACGGTCAAGCCTGTAGCCGCGAGCTTTGAGTGCCCAGGCACATGGACATTACCGCCATGCGCACCGCGATGCCGTGGCTCACCTGCTGCAGGATTACCGAACGCGGGCCGTCGGCAACCTGGGAGTCCATCTCCACCCCGCGGTTGATCGGCCCCGGGTGCATCACGATAGCGTCGTCCTTGGCCACCTGCAGCCGCTCCTCGGTGAGTCCGTAGAGTTGGAAGTACTCGTGCGCGCTCGGCAACATGGCGCCGCGCATGCGTTCGCGCTGCAGGCGCAGCATGATCACCACGTCAGCGTCGCGGATGCCGTCGGCCAGGTCGTGAAACACGTGCACTCCCAGGGATTCCACGCCCGACGGCAGCAAGGTGCGGGGTGCAATGACCCGGATCTCCGGCACTCCCAGGATGCTCAGGGCCAGGATCTGGGAGCGCGCTACCCGCGAATGCAGAACGTCGCCGACGATGGCCACCCGCAGCTTGGTGAAGTCGCCCTTGTGGCGGCGGATGGTGAACATGTCCAGCATCGCCTGGGTAGGGTGGGCGTGGCGGCCGTCTCCGGCATTTACCACGCTGATGTGGGGCGCCGAGTGCTGAGCGATGAAGTGGGCGGCTCCGCTGTCGGCGTGGCGCACCACGAACATGTCGCAGTGCATGGCTTCCAGGTTGCGCAGGGTATCGAGCAGGCTTTCGCCCTTGGCCGTCGAAGAGGCGCCAATGTTCAGGGTCAGCACGTCCGCCGAAAGCCGCTTGGCGGCCAGCTCGAAGGTGGTGCGGGTGCGGGTGCTGTTTTCGAAGAACAGATTGGTGATGATCTTGCCCCGGCACAGAGGGACCTTCTTCACCGTTTGCGCGGAGACCCCGGCGAACCCCTCCGACTGGTCCAGGATCTCGGTCAACAATTCCCGGCCGAGGCCGTCGACCGACAAGAAATGCCGCAGCCGGCCCTGGGCGTCGAGCTGGATCTCTCGATTGGGGGTTGCGCTGCCCATGGATCAGCCTGTGCCCTGCTGTTGGCGCGAGCTGCGGTTGGAGCCCTCGCCGAGGATCAGGGTCAGGGGTTCGGGCCCGGTCAGGGTGATGTGCTCTTCCGCCGTCAATTGGGGGCGCAGGCCCACCAGATCGGGCTGGATCGGCAACTCGCGGCCGCCCTTGGCGATCAGGGTGATCAGCTGTACCGAGGCCGGGCGCCCATAGTCGAAGATCTCGTTCAGGGCGGCGCGGATGGTGCGCCCGGTCTCCAGCACGTCGTCCACCAGCAGGATGTGGCGGTCGTCCACCGGCACCGGGAGATTGGAGGGCCGGACCTGCGGATTGACGCCGATGCGCGTGAAGTCATCGCGGTAGAAGGAGATGTCCAGGGTGCCGAGGGGGTCCGGGGTTTCTAGCAGCCGGTGCAGGCGCTCGGCCAGCCAAACGCCGCCGGTATGAATGCCGATCATGAGCGGGCGTTCGATGGACCGGTCGTCTAGGCGCTGGCGCAGGTCCTGGGCCAGACGCTGGATTAGTTGCTCCGTCTCGGCGGCGTCGAGAAAGGGTTTATTGGTGGTCATTGAGCCATGTTTCCAAAATCAGTTTGGCGGCGAAGGCGTCGAGTTCTTCAATCCGGCGCACCCGTTTGCCCCAGCGATCGCTGGCCTCGCGCGAGGTCAGCCGCTCGTCGGCCAAGTGCACCGGGAGCCGAAAGCGGCCTTCGAGCTGGCGCGCAAAGCGGCGTGCGGCCGGGGCTACCTCGGCCTCAGTGTCGTCCATGTTGAGCGGCAAGCCGACCACCAGGGCGTCGGGCTGCCAGTGTCGAATCAGCTTGCCGATGGCCTCCCAGTCGGGCCGCTCGCGGACGGCCCGCACGGTGGTCAGCGGCGCTGCGCTGGCGGTAAGGGTCTGGCCCACCGCGACGCCGATCTTATGCGTTCCGTAGTCGAAGCCGAGCAGGGTGCCCATGATTCGCTGCGGCATTAGGCATGTCCGGCCTCGTTGGACAGGATATCCAGGTCAACCCCCAACAGGCGCGCCGCCGCGTGCCAGCGCTGATCCACCGGCAGGCGGAAGATGATGTCGCGGTCGGCGGGGCCGCTGAGCCAGGCGTTCTCGCTCAGCTCGCGCTCCAGCTGGCCGCTGCCCCAGCCAGCGTAGCCGAGGGCGATCAGCAGTTCATCTGGGCCTTCCCCGGCGGCGGTAGCCTCTAGAATGTCCTGGGAGGTGGTAATGCTGATCTGCTCAGTGATCTCCAAGGTCGACGCCCACTGCGGCCCGGTGGCGTGCAGCACGAAGCCGCGCTCCATGGCCACGGGCCCGCCGACATAGATCGGTTGCTGCAATGGCTCCGGAAGATTGCAGGGGATCTGCATTTGTTCCAGGATTTCGCCCAGTTGGATGTTCATCGGGCGATTCACCACGATACCCATGGCCCCATCGTCCCCGTGTTCGCAGATATAGGTGACCGTGTGGTAGAAGTTCGGATCCATCAGACCCGGCATGGCGATCAGGAAGTGATCAGTAAGATTGGCGGCAATGCTCATGGCCGCTAGTATCCGGCGATCGCGCCCCGGCCGCAAGTGCCCGAGCCGGGGCCGGGTTGACCGGGCTCAGTCGCCGGAGAACAGCTGGTTGCTGTTCAAGAACTGCCAGGTGCGGGTGATCTCCAGAACATCGGTCTCTTGCCGAATCTCGGCGGGAAACGGGGCGTATGGGGCCGCTAGGCGAACAATGCGGATCGCCGAGTCGTCCAGCAGTTGGTGGCCGGACGAGCGCAGCAGGCGCACCCGCTCGACACTGCCGTCGGCCCGCAACGACACCGTCAATACCAGGCTGCCGTAGAGATTGCGCTGCTTCGCTTCCTGCGGATAGTTGAGGTTTCCGATGCGTTCGACCTTGCGCCGCCAGGCGTCGAGATAGGCAGCGTACTTGTATTCCTGGGTGCTGGCGCTGATATGTTTTCGCCGCGGGCGCTTGGCGTAGAACTCGGCCTTGCGCGCCAACTCGGCGGTGATGCGGTTGGCCTCCTGGCGGCGACTGGCCAGCAGTTCGGAGACGCTCGGCAGTTCGCGCTTAACGCGGGCCGGGGGTGGCTTGGGCGCTGCCTGCGGGGCCGCTTTCGGCTGTGAACGCTCGGCGCTGATCACTCGCGGTGCCGGTGGCGGGGGCTCGGGCGGTGCCGGCGGCGGCGATTCGGCGGGGACTGGCTCCGGTTTTGTCGCCGCCTTGGGGCTTGCGATGTCGGGGCTGGTGGGTCGCCGTTTCTCGGCCGCGTTGCCGCCCCCTTGCTGACTGGTTTGGGCCAGGAAATCGGCCTCCTCCGTGGGCTCGCCGGGACGCGCGTGGCGAACCACCATGATTTCCAGGCTGCGCTCAATGCGCGACGGCGGCGCGAACTCCAGTTCGAAGCTGAAACCGAACACCCATAGTGCGTGAAAAGCAGCGGCCAGGGCCAGTGCTAGGGTGAAGCGGGGGCGGCTGCGAAGGTTCCAGGCCTGGGGCACGGGCTAGCCCACTCAGGTTCCGGGTCGGGTCGGGTCCGAGCCTTCGGGCGGTGGCGTCAGCCGATCCTGGTGCAGGGGAGCGCTGATGCGGGTCTCCACGCCCGGGTCCAAGAGCTTGATGCGCTGGGCCATGGCCGGGTTCATGTGCAGCACACCAGCGCTGTCGAGCAGCAACACGTAGCGGATGCCCATTGCCTTGGCCACCTCCTCCCAGGCCTCCGGGCCGGCGATGAACAGGGCCGTGGCGGCCGCATCGGCGGTGACGGCGTCTTTGTGCACCACGGTCACCGCCCGCGTGCCGCGTGCGGGGCGCCCGGTCCCGGGGTCGATGATGTGATGGTAGGTCCGGCCTTCGAATACGAAGTTGCGCTGGTAATCGCCGGATGTGAATACGCTCTCGTCACCCTGCACGTCGATGGTCGCGAACACGCCGCCGCCGCTGGGACGGCGGATCGCCACCCGCCACGGACGGCCGGCGCGCGAGCCGATGGCGCGCAGGTCGCCGCCGGCGTTGACAATGGCGTTTTTCACCCCGAGATCGCGCAGGTGGCGGATTGCCAGATCCACCCCATAGCCCTTGCCGAAGGCGCCGAAGTCCAATTGGACCGCGGGGTTGGTAGAGTAAAGGCGGATGCCGTCCAAGACCAGGTCGGACATACGGGGGTTGGCCGCCACCAGGCGCTCGATCTGATCGGCGCTCGGCGGTCGGCTGCCGCTGGGATCATCGCGGTGGAAGCCCCAGAGCGCGATCAGGGAGCCGATGGCGGGGTTGAACCGGTCGCCGCTCTGGGCCGCCAGCACTTTACCCTTTTCGATCAGCGGGTAGATCGATGGCGGCACCGCAAACGGCTCGCCCGTCGGCAACAGGCGGTTGACGCGCCCCAAAGGACCCGGCTCCCAGTCGTGCCAGGCGGCGTGCATGCTGGCAAAGTCGGCTTCGATGGCGCTGCTGATGCGGTCGAACTTGGCCCGGTCGACGCCGATCAAAGTAAGGTCGATCTGGGTGCCGAAGGCGAGGAAACGGGTGGTGTAGGCCGGCTCCTGGCCCTCGCAACCCGCCAACAACAAGAGCAGCCCAACCCACGCGAGCGGACGGAAAAAAGTCTTCGCCCGAGCTGGGCGGAAGGGATATTGGCTGTTGGCCAGGCGGCTCATTGCGGCAGCCTCTGCTCGATGCAATCTAGCAGCTCGGCAGCGATGTTGAGGCCGAATTCACGGTCGAGCTCGCGGATGCAGGTGGGGCTGGTCACATTGATCTCCGTCAGGTAGTCCCCAATCACGTCAAGGCCAGCGAATAGAATTCCGCGCGCTTGCAGTTCCGGCCCCACTTGTGCGGCGATCCAACGGTCGCGCTCCGACAGGGGGACGCCTCGGCCGCTGCCACCCGCTGCCAGGTTGCCCCGGGTCTCTCCCGGGGCCGGGATGCGGGCGAGGGCGTAGGCCACCGGCTGCCCGTCAACCATCAGGATACGCTTGTCGCCGGCGCTGATCTCGGGGAGGAAGCGTTGCGCCATGGTGAACTGGCTGCCGTGGCCGGTGAGGGTCTCGATGATCACGCCAATATTCGGGTCGCCGGAGGCGATCCGGAACACTGAGGCCCCGCCCATGCCTCCCAAAGGCTTGAGAATGATATCCCGGTGCTCGGCCAAGAAGGCTCGAATATCGCCAGGCCGTCGGGTGACGAGGGTTGGCGGGCAGCACTGGGGAAAGCGCGCGGTAAACAGTTTCTCGTTGGCGTCGCGCAGGCTGCCCGGGCGGTTGACGACGAGACACCCAGCCAGCTCGGCCTGTTCCAATAGGTAAGTGGTATACACATACTCCATGTCGAACGGTGGATCTTTGCGCATCAGCACAGCGTCCAGACGGTCCAGAGGGCCGGTCTGTTCGCCGTCGAACGCGAACCAGCCTGCGGCGTCGTCGAAAACTCGCAGCCGGCGGCTGCGACCATGACATTGGTCGCCGTGCAGGAAGAGATCGCCTTGCTCCAAATAGTGTAACTCCCAACCCCGGGATTGGGCCTCCAGCAACATGGCGAAGGTGCTGTCCTTGCCAATCTTGATCGACCCGATAGGGTCCATGATGACGCCAAGTCTGATGCTCATCTCTAGGGAGTGTCCGCCGGATTTCAGCCGCCCCGATCTGAGAGATTGTGGGGCAGTACTGGGATTGTCCGTGCAAGTGCCGGTTTGGGCAAGTCGACTTCGAATAAAATCTTTACATTGCTGGGGCGGGCCGTTTTGCTATCCTTCAGAGGCCGTCCGCTCTCAAGGTGGGTAAGCGGGCCGCAAAACGGGGGCTCGTAGCATGCCGCGGCTACTCTTTGCGCTTTTCGGTTTTGAGAAAATGGTTTCGGTCGAGGGGCGAGAGGGAGGCAGGGGCGAAGCTGTGACCCGGTCCGCGACTGAACTGCGACGCAGACCTAGAACTGCTGATTTTTCAGTACTGCAAGCGGTTGCGGTTCCGGTTCCGGCTTGCTATTGTTGAGACAACAAAAAAGGCGTGCTTCGCGACAATAACGGTGCGTGCTGCGATGCGCTACACAGTCGGTCATCGGCCGCACATGGGTTCGACTCAACTTTGGCTTCATTCTCGGGACGGCTTTGCGGCAGGACGGTATCGACCGGTTCTGCTAAACGTATGCGGTTTCAGCTGGGTTCGGGCCGATCGGACTGGGGGTGTCGCGATGAGTAGCTCAGGCAGGCGGTCTGGATCGCCCCAGCGGTCGGGTGTTAGGAGGTAATGTGAGCAACGAAGGCGGCGAGATCCGACTCTCCGGGCTGAAGATCATGGTTATCGACGACAGCAAAACGATTCGTCGAACGGCCGAGAATCTGTTGAAGAAGGCGGGTTGTGAGGTGATAACGGCAACCGATGGTTTCGAGGCTCTGGCGCTGGTCGCGGATCACCGCCCCGACCTGATTTTTGTCGACATTATGATGCCTCGTCTCGATGGCTACCAGACCTGTGCGCTTATCAAAAATAACGAGTCTTTCAAATCCACGCCGGTGATCATGTTGTCGAGCAAGGACAGCCTGTTCGACAAGGCGCGGGGTAGGATCGTGGGCGCGGAGCAATATCTGACCAAGCCATTCACCAAGAATGAGCTGCTCGGGGCGATACGCCAACATGTCACGCGAGCCGCTTGAGGCGGTAACTGCGAGGGGTATCGGGATCCAGGCAGCGTCGTTGCGGTTTCCGGGTGCTGGATGAGGGGGGAACTCGTGCCCGGGCGGCGATAGGTTAACTATTCATAAACTTAGGTGCCAGGGCACTGGTGGTCGAGGGGGATTGGGGTAATACGATGGCGACGATTCTTGTGGTAGATGATTCTCAGACCGAATTGCATGTTTTGAAGAGTTTGCTGGAAAAGAACGGTTACTCAGTGCAGACGGCTGAGGACGGAGCCCAGGGCATAGAGGCGGCGAAGGAGCATCAACCCGACCTCATCCTCATGGACGTCGTAATGCCCGTCCTGAACGGCTTCCAGGCCACGCGGCAGTTGCATCGCGACCCGGCGACCTCCGATATCCCCGTGATCATGGTCACCACCAAGGACCAGGAAACCGACCGCAGTTGGGGGCTTCGCCAAGGTGCTGTTGATTACGTGGTCAAGCCGGTAGACGCCAAAGCCTTGCTGTCCAAGATCAAGAGCGCATTAGGGAGCTGAATTGAGCACGGTTGGACAACTGCTGCGGGACGGGGATCAGCTGTTCCGGCTGCTTGCCGACATGGAGGCGCGCAGCCGCGGGCACGCCGCTGGCTTGCCGCAGCAGCAAGAACAGGAGGAGGCCTGGGAAGGGGTGGTTTTTGGCGTTGGCGATACCCGCTTGGTAGTGGCGACGGGAGAAGTAGTCGAGATTCTCAACTATCCCAGCGGTGTTTCGCAGATCCCGGGCGCCAAACCCTGGATGCGGGGCATCGCGAACATCCGCGGCAACATCTTACCCATTATAGACCTTCAGGCCTTCTTCGGCGGCCCGGCGACGGTAGCGACTCGGCGCAGCCGGGTGCTCGTGTTTAACCAGGGGGATGGATTGGTTGGCCTGCTGGTCGGCGAAATGGTCGGAATGCGGCGTTTTGACCAAATGGCCCGAACCGGTAAGCGGGAAGCGGCAGGCCGCGTCGGGCGCTACGTAGTGTCTGGGTTCGAACAAGATGGCACCTACTGGCCTGTATTTAGTATGCAGGGCCTGGCTCAAGATCCGGCATTCCAAAACGGGGCGCTGTGAGTAGTAACAGGATTTTGTGTCGTCACTGGGGTTGAGCCCATGGCATCCGGCAACATGGCGATTAAGCGGCGATGAGCAAAATGGGAGGGTCGGTCCGTTGCGGATGACGATCGCTAGGTGTGGACAAAGTTGCAATCTTTCGGGGGTAAACAATGAAAGCTAAATCCGGCGGAACCGCCCGGGGTCGGGGCGCGTCGAACAAGACGATCGCGCTGTTGTCGATGCTGTTGCTGGCAACGATCCTGCTCGCCCTGCTGACCTTCATCCATGTGTCCCAGCGTGACGCTTTCGACGAACAGTACCTGCTGCGTGCGTCGGAGCAGCGTATTTTGTCGCAACGAATCGCCAAATTCGCCCTCGCGGCGGCCGGCGGGGATCAGGACGCCTTCGCTCTGTTGCAGCTTTATCGAGACCAATTCGAAGGCGTTCTGGATGAGCTCAAAAACGGGTCTCCGGTAGATGACCTGCCGCCATCCCCGGACGAGGTCGGGCCCGCGTTAGCTGATTTGGAGGAGAGTTGGCTGGAACTTCGGGGAAACGCGGATTTGGTTCTCGCCAATCAGGACGCGGTCGTGGGTGTGGACAAACTGATCGAGATCGTCGCCGAGTTGATCCCACAGCTGCAGGAGTTCAGTGACGAGGTGGTGCGCATTCTGGTGCGCAATGAGGCACCTCAATCCCAGGTCTATATCGCCAGCAACCAGATGATGCTGGCGCAGCGTATCGAGTCCAATCTGGCCAAGGTGCTGGCCGGTGGTGAGGTATCCGCCACCGCGGTGGATCAGTTTAGCCAGGATGCCGAGCGCTTCGGCTTGATCCTGGAAGGCCTGATTCGAGGCGACGAGGACCTTAATGTTGCCCAGATCGTCGATCCTGAAGCCGAAGCCAAGCTGCGTGAGGCAGCCATGCTGTTCAGTGCCGTAGCCGACTCTGCGGAAGAGATCATCGCCGCGGCGCCGGAGGTTTTGCCGGCCCTGGACGCCGCCGCCGAAGCGACCCTGAGCTCTGACGTCGTCAACGACGCGGCGGAGGAGTTGGTGCTGGTGTTCCGCGAATCTCCGGGACGCTTCGCCGTGGGCGGGATCCAGGCAAGCCCGAAGGTCATCACGGTACTTGGCGCTCTGGCTACCGTATTCCTGGTACTGCTCGGTTTGCAGCTGCTGGTCGATGCCCGGCGTCGTGAAGGCGCGATCAAACAGCAAAACGATATCAACCAAGCGGCCATTCTGCGCTTGCTGGACGAAATGGGGGATCTCGCTGACGGAGACCTAACGGTAACCGCCACGGTTACGGAAGACATTACCGGCGCCATTGCCGACTCCATGAACTACGCCATCGAGGCTACGCGCAACCTGGTGACAACCATTAACCAGACCTCGGAACAGGTATCTACCGCTGCCCAGGAAACCCGAGCCACTGCCATGCAGCTGGCGGAGGCCTCCGAGCACCAGGCCGAAAAGATCACCGAGGCCACCGACGCCATCCGCACCATGACGCAGGCCATCGACCAGATGTCCAACGATGCCACCGAGTCGGCGGAGGTAGCCCAGCGCTCGGTAGAGATCGCCAGTAACGGGGCAGAAACCGTGCGCCGGACCATCCAAGGCATGGACTCGATTCGCGAACAGATCCAGGAAACCTCCAAGCGCATCAAGCGTCTCGGCGAAAGCTCTCAGGAAATTGGCGACATCGTTGAGCTGATCGACGATATTGCGGACCAGACAAACATTCTGGCCTTGAATGCGGCCATGCAGGCGGCCATGGCCGGCGAAGCGGGCCGCGGTTTCGCAGTGGTAGCGGACGAGGTTCAGCGCTTGGCGGAACGCTCCGGTAACGCCACCAAACAGATCGAGGCGCTGGTAAAGACGATTCAGTCCGATACCAACGAGGCTGTGAACTCGATGGAGGCCAGCACCTCAGGTGTGGTAAGTGGTGCTAACTTGGCCGAGGAGGCCGGCGAGGCCCTGAGCGAGATCGAGAGCGTATCCAAATATATTGCCGACCTGACCCAGAAGATTTCCGGCTCGGCTCAGCAGCAGTCCGCCGCTGCCACGGGCGTGAACGACACGATGGTGGTGATCCAACAGATCACAACCCAGACCTCCGATGGAACCAACCGAACCGCGGCGTCCATTGGTAATCTGGCGGAACTCGCCACCGATCTGCAGAAATCGGTAGCCGGGTTCCGTCTGCCGGCCTGAACTCCTTAGGGAAGGGTGAAGAACAGCCATCAAACTTTTTTCAGCATGGCTGCGCGAAGAAGTGGTTTCCGGAAGCCTCCATCTTCGATCGCATGGCGCGATTGAAGATGGAGCTGCCACGGCTGTGGTCGGCTGACGCCGGTGCGACGGCTAGTCACAAGTCGAATGCAGCCCTCGGACCAGAAAGACCTTTCGGGCTGCCGGTGATCTTCTTCGGGCCGGCACGCAATCGACGACCGGGGTAAGAACGGGGCTATCTCTTATGACAACTGCTCGCGATCACAGCACCCTATCCTGGGTGAAAGCCGCCGTCGAAGAACTCTTGGCGCAGGCGAGGCAGGACCTCGAGGCATACATTGAAGGCGACGGCGCTCCGCAACGGATGCAAAGCTGTGCCGCCGGTTTGCACCAGGTCCACGGCACGCTACGAATGCTAGAGATCTACGGCGCCGCAATGCTGGTGGAAGAGATGGAGCAACTCGCCTTGGCCTTGGGCGAGGAATCCTTTTCCCGTCGCGACGAGGGGGGGGAGGCACTGATGCTGGCCTTGGTGCGGCTGCCCGACTATTTGGAAAAGCTCGCGGCCGGCGGTCCAGACATTCCGCTGGTGTTGCAGCCGCTGATCAATGATCTGCGTACCATCCGTGAGGTCCCGTTACTGGCGGAAACTGCACTCTTCTTCCCCGCGTTGCAGGATGCGGAGGTGCCGCCAGAGGTGGTTGGGGCGCCGAATCCGGAGCTCCCGGAGGTCGCTCGACAACTGCGCCCCGTGTATCACAAGGCCCAGCTCATTTGGTACCGTGGCGTGACGCCGGAGCAGGGTCTGCGGCAGTTGCAGGAAGTAATCGCGAATCTTCGTTCGAAGGCCGGAACTGTCCAGGTATACCGATTGCTGCAAGTGGCCGAAGCACTGGTCTGCGGTCTCGAGGAGAGTTCGATTGAAGCCGGCGCCAGAGTCAAACAGCTGCTGGCCAAGTTGGACCGTCAGATAAAGCGGATCATAGACGCTGGTGAAGGGGGAGTTGAGGAAGAATCCCTGTCCGAGCTTAGCAAGACCATGCTGTATTATCTTGCGAGCGCCGAGTCTGCGAGATCGGAGGTGCAGGCCGTGCAGCGAGCGTACCGGCTGGAGCAGGCGTTACCGAACCAGGAGATTCTCAGCTCGGTGCGGGACGAATTGTCGGCGCCCAGCCAGGAAATGCTGAAAACGGTATTTGGCGCCGTCCAGGAGGATCTGCTCAAGATCAAGGACCGGCTGGATCTGTTCATGCGCAACCGCGACAAGCGGGTTGAAGACCTGGTGGCTCTGGCCGAGCCAATGCGCACGGTAGCCGATACCCTCGGTATGATTGGTCAGGGTGCGTTGCGCGTGCGTTTGCGGGAGGAGTTGGAGAACCTGCAGCAAGCGGAAGCGACAGGTCAGGTTCCGGATGAGGAGGTTCTGTTAGGGATGGCTGGGGCCATCCTCTTCGTTGAGAATTCTCTGCGCAGCGCCGGAGAGGGTGTCGCGGCTTCGGGGCGGGACCCGGCCTTGATCATACCCATAATGCGTGAAACCCGGGCCGAGATCATGC
This sequence comes from uncultured Chromatiales bacterium, assembly GCA_965365625.1. Classification (GTDB taxonomy): domain Bacteria; phylum Pseudomonadota; class Gammaproteobacteria; order Chromatiales; family Chromatiaceae; genus CAVWCW01. The sequence continues at coordinate 43,066 of CBDUCL010000001.1, forward strand.
GGGCCAAGGACGCGATTATGGTGTTCGTCGCGGAGCCGGAGGATCTGGAATCGGTCCGAGATGTGCCGGCTTGGCTGTACAATATCGCGGGTTCGTTTCGAATCCTCGAGCTTCCGGAACCGGCGGAGATTCTGGATCAGCTATCGACTTACCTAAAGGAGAGAGTCCTCGCGACCGGCAAAGTCCCTGAGCAAGGCCAGCTGGAGGCATATGCCGACGCCGTATCCGCGATCGAATACTTTGCAGAGTCTCTGGTGGAAGGGCGCGGTGAAGCGGCTCAGGCTAAGATTCTCGATACCGCGCGTGCTGCCATCGAGCGCCTGCAGGCCGCACCTTCGGCTTCCGAGGCGCAGATTCCCGAACCGACCGCGAGTGCCGCCCCAGAGCCGGTTGCGACGGAGCCCGACACCGATGCCGAGGTGGTCGACCAGGAGATCCTGGATATCTTCCTGGAAGAGGCGCGGGAGGAGATGGAATCGATTGCCGTCAACTACCCTCGTTGGCGTGGAGATACAGCCGACGAAGATGCGCTAATGGTTTTGCGCCGTTCGTTCCACACCCTCAAAGGCAGCGGTCGGCTGGTCGGAGCAGAGGCTATCGGCGAATTTTCCTGGGCGCTCGAGAATCTCCTTAACAGGGTAATCGACCGGTCAGTTGAAGCTGGGCCCGAAGTTTTCAGCCTGCTCGACGTTGCGTTGGAGGTGATGCCGACGTTGATTGAGGCACAGGAAGCCGGCCAGCCGCCGGAAGTCGATGTGGCTTCCTTGTCCGAGCGGGCATTCACGCTAGCGCGGCATGGCCATCCAGCCGAACCCGCGACCCCAGCGAAGGCCACCCCACCGACGGAGGCGCCGGTCGCCGAGCAGGTCGACGAGGCTCCCGATGCAGCGGATAGCGAGGTGGCGACGGAGTTCGAAGCGAAATTGGCGGAAGCTCCCGACCAGGAACCGGAGACGGCGGCACGCGTCGAGGTCGAACCGGTTTCCGGGGAGGCGGAATCCGACACGGAATTCAGGGCTATTCCCGATCAGGAACCAGAGATCCCCGCCAGCTCGGAAGCCGAACTGGTGTCCGAGGAGTCAGAAATAGCACCCGAATTGGCGGCAGTTCCCGATCAGGAGCCGGAGACGGCTGTGAGCGCGGAACCCGAAGCCGCTGGCGGCGAGCCGGAGATCGACGAAGAGATCTTAGAGATCTTTATGGAAGAAGCCCGCGAAGAGGTGAGTGCGATCCAGAATAACCTGCCGCGCTGGTTGGATAAACCGGGGGATACGGAGTCCCTGGGCGCCATCCGCCGTTCGTTCCATACCCTCAAGGGAAGCGGGCGATTGGTAGGCGCCACCGCGATCGGCGAATTTGCTTGGTCGGTGGAAAATCTGCTCAACCAATTGTTGGAAGGCAAAATCAACCCATCCAGTCAGCTTTCGGAGCTGTTGGAATCGGCAGCAGGGGTTTTACCGCGCTTGATCAACGATCAAGAGGTCGGTGTATCAGCCGCGGGTGACGTGCAGCCGCTGGTGGATCGGGCGTTTGCCCTGGCGGCCGGTGAGCTTCCCAGTGCCCCGCTGGAGGTTCCGGAACTGGCTGCCGAGCCGGGCCAGGAACCCGAAGTGCTGCCGGTTGCGGAGACCGAGGAAGCCGCAGAGGCAGAGACCCAAGAAGTACTGGCCGCAGAGACCGAAGAAGCAGTGGCTGCGGAGACTACAGCCGAGCCGGGCCCGGAACCAGAAGTGCTGCCGGTTGCGGAGACCGAGGAAGCCGCAGAGGCAGAGACCGAAGAAGTACTGGCCGCAGAGACCGAAGAAGCAGCGGCTGCGGAGACTACAGCCGAGCCGGAACCCGCGGCGCTGCGCTTCGATATCGATCCCACCCTGTTCGAGATCTTCGAGCCCGAGAGCCGAGATCACTTGGCCACGCTGGCCGGGTTCGTCGAAGATTGTCGGTCGGGTGGTGCCCATTGCGAACTCTCGGATCAGGTGGCGCGTGCCTTCCATACCCTGCGCGGAAGCGCGCACATGGCGCAAGTCCATCCGATGGCCGAAGTCAGCAGCGCCATGGAGGCGTTCGTCAACGAGTTGCGCGCGGCCCATTTGCCGCCCAGCGAGCCGGTGGCTGACTTGGTGGAAGCGGCTGTTGGCATGCTCGGCCGGATTCTCGATTGCATAACCGACCCTTCGCTTGACCTGCCGGATACCGAGGCCTTCGTGGCCCGGATAAACACCCTCAAGCTCGGACTGCTGGCGGAGCCTGCGGCGGAGGCGGTAGCGGAGGAGGTACCCCTTGAGGTTGGCTACTTTGACGTTGGTGGCGACCCCGACCTGGTGGACATCTTCCTCGAGGAGGCGAAAGACCTATTCGAATCCTTGGACAACGGGCTGCGGGACTGGCGGAGCAGCCCGAAGGACAGCGAGATCTTGGCGGATCTCCAACGTACCCTGCACACCCTCAAGGGAGGGGCGAGGTTGGCTGGGATCATGCCGCTGGGTGACCTCAGCCATGCCTTCGAAACCCTGCTGACGGGTGTCGTGAGCGACGAGGTCGACCCTTCACCGGCAATCATTGATCTGGCTCAGGATACCAGCGATTGGATGGTGAACCAGATCGACGAGGTGGCCCGCTACAATCGGGTCGAGAGTGCCGAAAGCCTGATTGCTGTGCTGGAGTCGGCTCGGGCCGGGAAACTGGCGGAGCAGACCGCCGACCTAGCCGCCGAGCCTCCGGAGGAGACAGCGGCAGCCGTTGCCGTGACTGGGGAGGAGGCCTTTGCGGGTAAGGATACGGGCGCCGAAGCCGCCCTGCGACGGCAAGAACAGATTCGTGTGCGTGCCGACCTCCTCGATATGCTGGTCAATAACGCCGGCGAAGCAAGCATCTACCGTGCCCGCCTAGATCAGCAAAACAACAGCCTTGGCTTCCACTTGACCGAACTGGAACAGACCGTCGACCGTTTGCGTAGCCAGTTGCGGCAACTGGAAATCGAGACCGAGGCCCAGATCCTGTTTCGCTTCGAACGCGACCGTGAAGAGAAGGACCTCAACGAGGAATTCGACCCACTGGAAATGGATCGCTTCTCGACCATGCAGCAACTGTCGCGAAGCCTGATGGAGACGGTCAACGATCTCGGCAATATCCGGGAGGTCATGGATGATCTCAACCGCGGCATGGAGACCTTGCTGCTGCAGCAATCGCGGGTATCTACCGACCTTCAAGACGGACTGCTGCGCACCCGAATGGTGCCGTTTTCACAGGTGGTCCCGCGCCTGCACCGCTTGGTGCGCCAGACTGGTAAGTCGGAGGGCAAGCTGGCGGAATTGGACGTGATTGGCGCCGAGGAGGAACTCGACCGCAATATCTTGGAGCGCATGCTGGCGCCCTTGGAGCACATCCTGCGCAACGCCATTTCCCACGGCATCGAGGACAAGGCGACGCGCCGGGTGGCGGGGAAGAGCGAGACCGGGAAGGTCTCTATCTACGTCGGGCGCGAGGGCACCGATGTGGTCCTCAACGTGGCCGACGACGGGGCCGGCATGAACTTCGAGCGCATCCGCGAGCGAGCTATCGAGCGTGGACTGATGAAGCGCGGTGCTGATGTCACCGACGACGACATCATGCAGTTTGTGCTCGCCCCGGGCTTTTCCACGGCCTCGGAGATCACCCAAGTGGCCGGTCGCGGCGTGGGTATGGATGTGGTCGCCAGCGGCATCAAGCAACTCGGTGGCTCCCTGGAGATGGAGTCCCAAGCGGGCCGAGGCACCAGTTTTACCATCCGCCTGCCCCTCACGCTGGCTATTAGCGAAGCCTTGCTGGCCAAGACCGGAGACGAGATCTTCGCCATTCCCTATGCCAGCATCGAGGGCGTGGTGCGGATTCCACGCAGCGATCTGTTGGAGTTCTATCGAAACAACAGCAAGCTCTATAGCTACGCCGGGCACGACTACCAGGTACGCTATCTCGGCGGCATGTTGGGGACCGGTGTGGCGGCGCTGGCCGAGGGCATCCGCTGGTTCCCGGTGTTGCTGGTACGATCGGGTGAGCACCGAGTCGCGATTCAGGTCGATGACCTTCTGGGTAACCGCCAGATTGTGGTTAAAACAGTGGGTCCGCAGCTCAGCAGTATCCAATGGATCACCGGGGCCACCATCCTGAGCGACGGTCGCGTGGCGCTGATTTTGGACCTCAACGCCATGGTTCGTCTGGACGCAGCCAAGACCATCGCGGCAGCTCCGGTTCCGGTCGAAACTACGGCACAGGATCGCGCGGTCGTCACCGTGATGGTGGTGGACGACTCGATCACCGTGCGCAAGGTCACCGCGCGCCTGCTGGAGCGCCACAATATGCAGGTCGTCAGCGCCAAGGACGGTATGGATGCGGTTACCAAGTTGCAGGAGCGGATCCCCGACGTGATGCTTCTGGATATCGAAATGCCTCGCATGGACGGCTTCGAGGTAGTTCGCCATATGCGCAACACCGCGGAGTTGAAGAACATCCCGGTGATTATGATCACCTCGCGCAGCGGCGAGAAGCACCGGCAGCGCGCCATGGAGTTGGGCGTGCAACGCTACCTCGGCAAGCCTTACCAGGAGACCGAATTGCTGGATAACATCTATTCCGTGCTGTCGGAGCTGCAGGCATGAGTCCGGCCCAAACCGAGGTGGCGGGTGAGATCCGCGGAGTTCTCATCCCCCTGGCGGGAGATCAGCTGTTGATGCCTAATGCGTTGGTGGCGGAGGTGGTCAACTACCAAGCCCCTCAGCCGATTGAGGAGGCGCCCGCCTGGCTGAAGGGCAACATGGGTTGGCGTGGCGAGATCCTGCCGGTGGTATCGATGGAGGCTCTAATGCAGATCCCCGAAGCGGAGCTCGGCCATCGCGCGCGCATCGTGGTCTGCAACGCCATGAGCGGCAATGCCCGGCTGCCCTATTTGGGTCTGATCGCGCAGTCGATTCCGCGGCTGGTTCGGATCACCCGGGATAATCTGGAGCCGGCCGACGAGGATCGTTTCCAGATTCCGGGAAGTATTGCCGGCGTTCGCATCGCCGGCGAAGAGGCGAGCATCCCGGATTTGGTTGCCCTGGAACGGGCCCTATTGGAACAACTGCCGGACTAGGCTGATTATCCGGGCTGGCACTCAGGCGCCGGCGCTGCAGAAATCCCCCCACAGGGTTTGTATCGCCGCTATCGCCGCCAGCGGCGCCGTTTCGGTGCGCAGGACCCGCGGCCCCAGGCGAATCGGAATGAAACCCTTCGTTTCGGCGAGCCGCATCTCCGCCTCGGTCAAGCCCCCCTCGGGTCCGATCAACAACTGCACCCGCTGTCTCGGGGCGGCCAGTTGAGAGAGGTTGCGGCCTGTGTTCGGCGCCAGCAGCAGGCGCAGCTGGTCACCCTCTTCGCCGAGTGCCTCGGTATCGAGGCGCGCCGCCCGTTCCAACTGCGGCAGTCGATTGCGGCCAGACTGCTCGCAGGCGGCGATGACCACCTGCCGCCAGTGCGCCATGCGTCGGTCCAGGCGCTCGCCACGCAGTCGCACCTGGGTGCGCTCGGTAAATAGCGGGTGGATGCGTGTCACCCCCAGTTCCACCGCCTTCTGCAGCGCAAAATCCATGCGCTCGCCCTTGCCGACGGCCTGCAGCAGGTCGATCTCCAGGCGTGGTGGCGGAGCCGCCGGGGCGCAGCGCCCCACCTGTAGCTGCACTCCGGACTTGTCGGCCTGCAGGATAATTGCGCTGCAATCCCGGCCGTCGCCGTTGAACAGCAGCACTTCGGCTCCCGTCTTCAACCTCAGCACCTGAACCAGATGGCGTGCCGCCGCGGGCTCCAGGGTCAGCCCTTTCCCCGTTCGGAGGCGCTGGGGAGTGTAGATTCTCGGGATGCGCATCGCGGCGCCCAGGCGCGGTTCAATCGGTGGGCGGTGCCTTGCGATCCAGGTTATCCCAGATCTTCAGGGTCGGCACTGACTGGTTCATAGTATAGAAATGCAGTCCCGGTGCCCCTTGTTCGAGCAGGCGCCGGCAGAGTTCGCTGACAACATCCAGGCCGAAGGCGCGGATGCTGGCAAGATCGTCGCCGAAGGCCTCGAGACGGCGGCGGATCCAGCGCGGGATCTCGGCCCCACAGGCGTCGGAAAAACGCGCCAGCTGGCTGTGGTTGGTGATTGGCATGATACCGGGGACGATCGGTAACTGCAGTCCCAGAACCTCGCAGCTGTCGACAAATCGGAAGTAGGCGTCCGCATTGTAGAAGTACTGAGTGATGGCCCCATTGGCGCCGGCTCGGACCTTGCGAGCGAAGTTGTTCAGGTCCGTCGTCGCGTTGTCGGCTTGGGGATGGAATTCCGGATAGGCCGCGACCTCGATGTGAAACTGGTCGCCAGTTTCGGCACGGATGAATTCCACCAGCTCATTGGCATAGCGAAACTCTCCAGGGCCGCGCATGCCCGAGGGCATGTCGCCGCGCAGGGCCACCAGGCGGTGGATGCCCTGGCCACCAAAACGCTCGAGTATCTGCCGGATGTGCTCGCGGTTGGCGCCGATGCAGGAAAGGTGGGGGGCGGTCTCCAGCCCCTGCGCCCGCAGCCAGTCGACGGCGGCGAAGGTCCGCTCCTGGGTCGAGCCGCCGGCACCGTAGGTTACCGAAAAATAGCTGGGCTGCATCGCCTGCAGGGCGCGCACGCTGGCCTGTAGCTTTTCCATGCCGTTGTCGGTCTTGGGCGGAAATAGCTCGCAGCTGAACTGGGGGAGGTATTTGGCTTGGGATTTCATGACATTCCAAATAGGTGCCGGCTCCGGCTCCCAGAGGAGCCGGATCGGAGCGTGCGGGCCTTAACCGGATGGTTGTCGTCCCGCGCCGCTCCGTGGGGTCGGGGCGGGATGCTGTTGCTGCCCGCGCTCAGTACCGGTAGTGGTCCGGTTTGTAAGGACCGCTGACAGGTACCCCGATATACGAGGCCTGGCGCTCGCTAAGTTGGGTCAGCCGGACGCCGATCTTCTGCAGGTGCAGGCGCGCCACCTCCTCGTCGAGGTGCTTGGGCAGCACGAATACCTGCTTGCCGTAGCGTTCCGGGTGCTGCCACAGCTCCATTTGAGCCAGCACCTGATTGGTGAAGGAGTTGGACATGACGAAGCTGGGGTGGCCGGTGGCGCAGCCGAGGTTCACCAGCCGGCCCTGGGCCAACAGGATAATGCGTTTGCCATCGGGAAAGATGACATGGTCCACCTGGGGCTTGATATTGTCCCAGGTGTACTGTTCCAGACTGGCTACATCGATTTCGTTGTCGAAGTGGCCGATATTGCAGACAATGGCCTGATCCTTCATCGCCGCCATGTGATCGTGGCTGATGACGTGGAAGTTGCCGGTGGCGGTGACGAAGATATCCGCCTGGGAAGCAGCCTCATCCATGGTCACTACCCGGTAGCCTTCCATTGCCGCCTGCAGGGCGCAAATGGGATCGATCTCGGTGACCCAAACCGTGGCGCCCAGGCCGCGCAGGGATTGGGCGCAACCCTTGCCGACGTCGCCGTAGCCGAGCACTAGAGCGATCTTGCCCGCGATCATCACGTCCGTAGCTCGCTTGATGCCATCGACCAGGGACTCGCGACAGCCGTACAGGTTGTCGAACTTGGACTTGGTGACCGAGTCGTTGACGTTGATGGCGGGAAAGGGCAGGTCGCCGGCCTTTTCCATCTGGTACAGCCGGTGCACGCCGGTAGTGGTCTCTTCGGTGACGCCGCGGATGTTGCCGAGGATGCGTGAATACCAGCCCGGCTGCTCGCTCAGGCGCTGGCGGATGGACGCATATAGCACCCGCTCCTCTTCGCTCTCGGGGTTGTCGAGCAGGCTCGGGTCCTGCTCGGCCTTGGCACCCAGGTGGATCAGCAGGGTGGCATCGCCGCCGTCGTCCAGGATCATATTGGGGGTGCCGCCGTCGTCCCACTCCATGATCTTGTGGGTGTACTGCCAGTACTCCTCCAGGCTCTCACCCTTGTAGGCGTAGACCGGGATACCGTCGGCGGCAATCGCCGCGGCGGCATGATCCTGGGTGGAGAAGATGTTGCAGGAGGCCCAGCGCACCTCCGCCCCGAGTTTGACCAGGGTCTCGATCAGCACCGCGGTCTGGATGGTCATGTGCAGGCTGCCGGCGACTCGAGCGCCTTTGAGCGGCTGTTCCGCCGCATATTTGGAGCGCAGGGCCATCAGCCCCGGCATCTCGGTCTCGGCGATGGCGATCTCCTTGCGTCCCCATTCCTTGAGGGCGAGGTCGGCCACTTTATAATCGGCAAAGTTCTGGTCCACTACGGCATTCATGGTATTGGTCTCCCAATCATGGAGCGCCGTTGCATTGACGTCACCGCTACTCCGAGCCTGGCAGGGGGCAGCCCCCTGTTGCAACGCTCCTCAGAGCACGGATAACCGGCCAAACCGGCCGGATGAATCTCAGAGGCCAGCGCTGTCGCGCAGCAGGTCGGCCTTGTCGGTGCGTTCCCAGGTGAAGTTATCGTGTTCGCGGCCGAAGTGGCCGTACGCGGCGCTGGCCCGGTAGATCGGTCGCAACAGGTCAAGCATGGACACCAATCCCCGCGGCCGCAGGTCGAAGTGTTCGCGGATCAACTCGGTCAGGCGCGCCTCATCGAGCTTGCCGGTGCCAAAGGTCTCCACCGAGATCGAGGTCGGCTCGGCCACCCCGATGGCGTAGGAGACCTGGATCTCGCAGCGTTCGGCCAGTCCGGCGGCGACGATGTTCTTGGCCACGTAGCGGCAGGCATAAGCGGCGGAGCGGTCGACTTTGGAGGGGTCCTTGCCGGAGAAGGCCCCCCCGCCGTGGCGCGCCATGCCGCCGTAGGTGTCGACGATGATCTTGCGCCCGGTCA
>CBDUCL010000002.1:0-48370 GCA_965365625.1 uncultured Chromatiales bacterium
CCGAGCGCAGGGACTACCTTGCCACCATGGACGAGCTGGCCGCCATCGGCGAGGGCGCGTACCGCCAGCTCACCGACCAGACCCCGGGCTTTCTCGACTACTTCTACGAGGCCACCCCGGTGAGCGAGATCGGCCTGATGAACATCGGCTCTCGCCCCTCCCACCGCAAGCAGGGCGACCGCTCCAAGTCCTCGGTGCGGGCCATTGCCTGGGTCTTCAGCTGGGCCCAGTCGCGCCACACCCTGCCGGCCTGGTACGGCATCGGCGCAGCGCTGGAAAAATGGCGCGAAAACCAGCCCGACCGCCTGGCCCGGTTGCAGTCCATGTACCAGCAGTGGCCCTTCTTCCGCGCCCTGCTGAGCAATGCCCAGATGGCCCTGTTCAAGGCCGAGATCGACACCGCCCGGGAGTATGCGGCCCTGTGCCAGAACCAGACCCAAGCGGAGGAGATCTACGCACGCATCCAGGACGAATACCTACGTACCCGGGATCAAGTGCTGGCGATCTCCGGCGTCCAGAGCCTGCTGGAGGAAAATCCGTTGCTGCAGCGTTCCCTGGGCCGGCGCGATCCCTACCTGGACCCCCTAAATCATATCCAGCTGGCCCTGCTGAAGCGTTATCGGAACCCAGAACTCGACGAGCAGACGAGGGAGGGCCACCTGCGGCCGCTGCTGCGCTCGATCAATGCCATCGCCGCGGGGATGCGCAATACCGGCTGAGTCGGCCTGGCGCGATCGCCAGCGCCAGTATCCCGGGCCAAGGCGGCAGAGACACCGGGGTTGCTTTTTGGGAAAGGGGATTGCAGCCCGACGCCCGTCACGCGGGAGGCGGCTGTCGAGCAATAGGGGTTGGAAACCGCAGTCGCGCTAGGCTCCCGCGATTCCCAGGGACTCGCCCCCAGAGGACCTTCCAGGGGCCAGCGCCCGCTGTGGTCTCAGGCCACCTGCACGGCGATGGAATCGCCGGTATGGGTGACGAAGTTGTGTTCGTCCAGATACACGAGCGTGGGTTTGAAACCGGCCAGCTCGGCCTCGTCCAGCCCGGCGTAGGCACAAATGATCACCCGATCCCCCGGCGAGGCCTTGTGGGCGGCTGCCCCGTTCACCGAAATGGTGCGCGATGCCGCCTCGGCGCGGATGGCATAGGTGGTAAAGCGCTCGCCATTGGCGACATTGTAGATCTGAATCTGTTCATACTCCCGAATACCAGCACGCGCCATCAGGTCGCTGTCGATGGCGCAAGACCCCTCGTAGTCCAGCTCCGAGTGGGTCACGCAGGCGCGATGCAGCTTGCATTTGAGGACGGTCAGTTGCATGTATCTAGGGCTCCGGGGCTTCAGAGTTTCGGCATTATCCCGTATTTGGGCCGAGGCATCAATATGCGGCAGCGCAACATAAAATCCTTCCGCTCGGGGCTCAGGTAAGGCGCCTCGGCCCCGGCTTCGCCTGCACTATCGTGGTAGCCCTGAGGGTCTCCCGGAAGCTGTGGCAGCCCCGGTCCCAGGGCCAGCTGCCGGGTTCCCCTCGCAGGCGCGGTCCATCGCTTACAGTAGAGTCCAATCCCCAGGAAATTGGGAGAGTGCGACGGTTTCGATATGGCGCCGGAATCGGTTCGGGAAGACGAACTGGGCGCCCCGAGGAACCGGGCGGCGTCAGATACTCAGGTTGTCGATCAGCCGGGTGCGGCCCAGGCGAGCAGCGGCGAGCACCACCAGGGGCGCGTCGCCGGCAGCCGGCTCGGCCAGGTCGGAGCTGCGGCGGATGCTAATGTAATCGGGTTCAAAGCCGGCCTCGAGCAGAGATTCAGCCGCTTCTTGCTCGATCCTGCGCAAGTCTCGGTCGCCACTGCGGACCTGCTCCGCCACCCAGTTCAGGGTTCGGTACAGAATCGGGGCCCGAGCCCGTTCGTCGGCGCTCAGGTAGCCATTGCGGGAACTCATAGCCAGGCCGTCGGGCTCGCGTACCGTGGGCACGCCGAGGATTTCCACTGGCAGGCACAGATCCGCCACCATGCGGCGGATCACCGCCAATTGCTGGAAATCCTTTTCGCCGAACACCGCCAGGTCGGGTTGGACCATGTTGAGCAGTTTGCACACCACGGTGGCCACACCGGTGAAGTGCCCGGGACGGGTGGCACCGCACAGGATCTCCGACAGCCCTGGCACCTCGACCCGGGTGTGCATCGCCTGGCCCTGGGGATAGACGCTGTCCACCCCCGGGGTAAACAGCAGATCCGTCCCGACCCGGACCAGGGCGGCTCGGTCCTGTGCCAGGGTACGGGGATAGCTGGCGAAGTCCTCGTTGGGGCCGAATTGCAGGGGATTGACGAAGATGCTCACCAGCACCCGGTCAGCCCGAGCACGGGCCTCATGTACCAACGCCAGGTGCCCGGCATGCAGGTTGCCCATGGTAGGCACCAGGGCCAGGCGTTCACCGCCCAGCCGCCACTGCCGGACCTGTTCCCGCAAAGGGCCCAGTTGCTCGACTATTTGCATCCGCTTGCCTTCCCAATCGGTTCGAACCGAGCGACGATTCGGCGTTCTTCGCCAAGACCTCGGGCTCGCCGCTCAGTCGAAACTCTGCTCCCGGGTGGGGAAAACGCCCCGTTTGACTGCCTGCACGTAGGCATCCACCGCCTGCTCGACGCCGTCGGCCGGAGCCAGAAAATCCTGCGTGAAGCTGGGCCGCTTGCCGGGAGTGATGCCGAGCATGTCATAGAGCACCAGCACCTGGCCGTCACAGCCGGGGCCGGCGCCGATACCGATCACCGGGATATCCAAGCTGGCGCTGACCTCGCTGGCCAGCGCAGCGGGGATGCACTCCAGCACCAGCATCGCGGCACCTGCTTCCTGCAGGGCAACGGCATCTTCGCGCAAGCGCTGGGCGCTGGCCTGGTCCCGGCCCTGTACGCGATAACCCCCGAGCTTGTGCACCGACTGCGGCAGCAATCCGAGATGGGCGCACACCGGAACCCCTGCTGCGCTTAGCCGGCGTACCGTTTCCGAGTGCTCGGCGCCGCCCTCGAGTTTTACCATGTGCGCCCCGCCCTGCTTCATCAGGCGCGCCGCGGTGGCCAGGGCCTGCTCCGGCGAGGCATAGCTGAGAAACGGCATGTCGGCCACCACCAGGGCGCGCTTGCGGGCTCGGCTCACCGAGCGGCTATGGTAGACCATGTCGCCGACCCGTACCGGCAGGGTGCTGTCGCGCCCCTGCACCACCATGCCCAGGGAATCGCCCACTAGCAGCACCTCGACCCCGGCGGCTTCCAAGACCTGGGTGAAACTGGCGTCATAGCAGGTGAGCGCGGCGATCTTTTCGCCCTGGCGCTTCATCTTCAGCAGGCTGGCGGTGGTGACGGGGGCTAAACTCATAGCGCTGGCGGTGGCGGTGGCATCGGAAAGATCGAGGCGCCAATGATAAACGCCTCGCCCGCGGATTTCACCAGCGCCTGGGCCGGCTCACTCCAGTGGCTCCAGCCCGTTGCGGGGGCAACGCGCCACCAGGTCGTAGAGCCGCCCGAGGCCGGGAACGATCAATGCCGGCCCCGCAATCTCCAGCAGCGGATAGAGTACGAACTCGCGGCGGGCAAGGCCGGGATGGGGCACCCGCAGCCGCAGCAGCTCGATGCGAAAGTCGCCATACAGGAGCAGATCCAGGTCCAGGGTGCGGGGCCCCCAACGCTCGCCGCCGCGCTCGCGGCCCTGGGCCTGTTCCAAGGCCTGCAGCCGGTCCAGTAGCTCCAGCGGGGCAAGCGCGGTGGATAACTCGGCGACCGCATTGACGTAAGCGGGCTGGTCCTGGGGTCCTAGGGGGCGACTGCGATAGAGCGGTGAACAGGCCTTGAGGGTTGAGCCGGGAATTCGGGCCAGGCCCTGAAATCCCCTGCGCAACTGCTCCGCGGGCTGCTGCAAGTTGCTACCGAGGCCGATATAGGCACGGACCGGTTCTGCGCCCGCAGCCCCGCTCAATGGGCGTTGGCCTTGGGTCGACGGCGACGGCGGCGGCGTTTGCGGGGGGCATCCCCAACGCTGGGTTGCCGGGCCTGGGTGGGCTCCCCGGCGGCACCGGTCTGAAGTTCGGTCCACCACTGGGCCAGTTCCGGATCCGTCTCGCCCGACTCTGCCCGCAGCAGCAGGAAGTCATAGGCGGCACGAAAACGGGGATGAGTGAGTAAGCGTTGCGGCCGTTTGCCGGTGCGCAGACCAAAGCGATACTGGAGGGTCCAGATCTCGCGCATTGGGTAGCTGAAACGCTTGGGGATCGACAGCACCTGGTTCTGGGCCGCCACCACTTGGTCCCCGGCTTCTCGCAGGGCGTCGAAAGGACTGGCGCCGCCACGCTCCAACTCTTCGGCCCGCAGCCGCACCGGCTCCCACAGCAGGACCGCGAATAGGAACGCCGGGGTGACGGGTTTGCCCTCTGCGACTCGGGCGTCGGTATTTTCCATTCCGCGGCTGACGAACGTGATGGGGAAAGCGTGCTCCTCCCGGCTCAGGCTCTGTTCGGTGGCCGGAAACAGCTGGGCGAACAAACCGTAATGGCGCAACTTCTCGAACGACTGTAGAGCGTGACCGGTGAGAAACAGCTTCAGAGCCTCGTCAAACAGGCGCGCCGCCGGCACGCTTTCGAGCAGGTGCGGCAGTTCGATCAGCGGCGTCTCGCAGGCCGGGTCGATTATGAAGCCGAGCCGGGCGGCAAAGCGCACCGCCCGCAACATGCGCACCGGGTCTTCCCGATAGCGCTGCACCGGCTCCCCGAGCAGCCGCAACCGGCCGTCGCGCAGGTCTTCCAGGCCGTTGACATAGTCGACTAGGGCGAAGTCCTCGATGTTGTAGTAGAGGGCGTTGACGGTGAAGTCGCGCCTCAGCACGTCCTCTTCCAGGGTGCCGTAGACGTTGTCGCGGACCAGGCGGCCGTCCTCGAGTTCGCGGTCGCCGTCGTCGTTGGAACTGCGGAAGGTGGCAACCTCGACGATCTCGCGACCGAAGAAGACATGGGCGAGGCGGAATCGGCGCCCGATCAGCCGACAATTGCGAAAGACGTTGCGGATCTGCTCTGGGGTGGCGTCGGTAGCGACGTCGAAGTCCTTGGGTTCGCGCCCCAGCAGCAAGTCGCGCACACCGCCCCCCACCAGATAGGCCTCATGGCCAGCGGCGCGCAGCCGGTAAAGGACCTTGAGCGCGTTTTCGCTGATATTGCTGCGCGAAATATTGTGCTCGGGACGCGGGATGATAGCTGGCGTGGAAATAGCGAGGTTCCTTCAGTATTCGGCATCGTTCTGTAGCGGAGCAGATGTTAACGCAACCCACCTGCGCCGTCTGCCGGGAGGACAATGGCAAGCACCGTGGAAAGCCGTTTTATGGCAGGAGTGGGTTAGGCGCCACTGCCGCTTGTACCCAGCGGACGGCTGAGTATAATAGCGCCGTATTTTACACTATACTTGTCGTATACGCTCCCTTCGTCTAGCGGTTAGGACGCTGGCCTCTCACGCCGGTAACAGGGGTTCGAATCCCCTAGGGAGCGCCATATATATCAACGGGTTAGCTGCGAAATCGGCTAGCCCGTTTTTGTTGGCTGCAGATCGGGTGCGAGTCAGGCAAAGATGCTGACAAAGAGGCACTGTTATATCCCCCTTCTCGTTTGCCTCTAGGCAATACGCCAAGCACCCCATGCGGCCGCAGCCGCGGCGGAACTATTACTAACCCGAACCCTGACAAAGCCTCACTCAGCGGTTCGCCCGAAGGGAGCCCCACAGAGGGCCCGAATCCGCGTTGCGCTCCTTGTGGGACTCTGAATGGGGCTTTGTCAGGGTTCGGGTTAGTAAGCCTGTTGATCGGTGCGGTAGAGTCAAGAGCTGACCGGCGAGGATCCCCTAATTCACTGCTCGGATCGAATTCGAATTCCGGCTCAAGGCCAATCCCCCCCTCCCTGCCCAAACTGGGTTCGGGATCGAGATCTTCAGTATTTCAACCAGGAAGTGGAGGACGAAGACGCCTGGGACGGTTTCTCCCTGGGCATGTCCCATGCGTTCCAGACCAGCTTATTTGGCGGTATCGGGAAATGGTGCCTGCGAACCGCGTTTTTCGTTAGGCCAAAGTTCTGCCTACAATAGACCGATTCCCTATCGTCCACCATGCGCCGAGGTTGTTATGTACCGCCATTGGAGCCATCGCCAGATCACCCTGCTGTTGTTGATCCTCGGACTTTCCAGTTCATCATTTGCTTTTGATCTCCCCGACAAGAAAGGCGAGCCCGAACTTTCGTCCACCTCCAAAGACCCGGAACCCTGGCGCGAACAGGGGTGGGAATTGCCCCCTTATCCCGGCAAGCAAGGGCTATATGAAGTAGAACCGGAGCAACATGTACCCCTGTTTCGTTTCTGGATCGACAGCAATTCCATTAGCATCGGCGCAGATGGAGTGATCCGCTATGCGATGGTGGTTACCGCCGCTAGGAGTTGGGCGAGAAACGTACGTTTCGAGGGCTTGCTGTGCGGGGAGGAACAATATCGGGTATACGCCTATGGGACAGCGGATAGGACTTGGCGAGAGGTTCGAAATTCGGACTGGCAGCCCTTCGCGTCGGACCCATCCAACCCGATCCGGATTGCCCTGAAAAAAAACTATTTCTGTAAGGAAGGGACCGGACACCCGCTACCGCTTGATCGGATTCTGACCAATCTCCGGCAAGGGGGAGATGCCGGCCAAAATTCAACAACAGGAAATTCAAGCGCTTCTGTCACCGCACAACGAAGTGCTGCGCTGTGGGCTACATCCTTCTCTTCAAGGTGACAGAAGCAATTGAATTTCCTATCCCTCGGCACGATTTCCCCGCCCGGCCCATGGAGGGCATGGGTGACCCCCGTACCCACACCCCATTCCGGCCGCGTCGCATGCGCTTCGCCATGGAAAACTCGACCGCCTTTGCAACAGCCTCTCGGGTATTTGCCGCTCTTCTGGGACGGTTCCGGTGCACCGGTTCGCTACGGCCCGGTTCGACGATGCCGGCACGCCCTGCTGGCGCTCTGCCTGGGCGCCCTGCTCGGCGCCTGTAGCGAGCAAACGGACCCGCCGGCGCAGCACACGCAACTGCCGCCCATCGAGACCGGCCAGCCCCGAGCCGAACAACCTCCCGCCCCCAAGCACGTCTGCCCCATGCACCCGCAGATCGTGCGCGAGCACCCCGGCAGCTGCCCCATCTGCGGCATGGACCTGGTAGAGAAGGCGATCAAGCCGGCGCAAGCGACACCCGTGGTCAAGCTAAGCGACGGCACCGTCCAGAAACTGGGGGTGCGCAGCGCCGCCGTGACCCGGGGCAAGTTGTGGAAGTACATCAAGACCGTGGGCCGTGTGCGCTACGACGAGCATCGCCTGACCACGGTTTACAGCACCACCGACGGTTGGGTGGAAAACCTCAGCGCGCGGGTGCTACCGGGCCGTTACGTGACCCGTGGCCAATTGCTGATGGAAATCTACTCGCCGGAATTCCTAGCGGCGCAGAAGGCATTCATCGCGGCGCAGAAGAACGACCAGTCTGGCCATCTGAAGAAATACGAGGCGCAGGAGGAGAGAGTACCGTCGCTCGACCACCTGCGCTATCTCGAGATGCCCGAGAGCATGATGAAAGAGGTGGCGCGCAACGGTAAGCCGCACTTGCGGCTGCCGGTGTACGCGCCGCATCGGGGCACCATCGTGCGCCAGGCGGTGCACAAGCAGATGTTCGTCTCCGCGGGTCAGCCGATGATCAGCATCGCCGACCTGTCTACCGTGTGGGTGGAAACCGATGTCTTCGAACACCAGTTGGCCTGGGTGGAGCGGGACCAACAGGCGGAAATCACGGTGGATGCCTATCCGGGCCACCGCTTCTCCGGGCGCGTGACCTACCTCTACCCGGAACTGGACCCGGGCAACCACAGCCTCAAGGTGCGGCTGCAGATCGACAACCCGAACCATTTCCTCAAGCCCGAGATGTTCGCCCACGCCAATATCTACGGCGGCCCCAAAGCGGGCGTGCTCAAGATCCCCCGCGAGGCGCTGATCGTGACCGGCGAACGGGAGGCGGTGATCCGCGATCTGGGCGGCGGCCGCTTCAAGCCGGTGGACGTGGTGACCGGCATGCACACTCCGGACGAGGTGGAGATACTCTCCGGCCTGGAGGAAGGCGACCAGGTGGTGGTCTCCGGTCAGTTCATGATCGATTCGGAGGCCAACCTGCAGGCCAGCTTCCAGCGTCTCGAAGCCCCGCATGAATAGGCCCGCGCCCCGCCGGCGGACGGTCCCGGCCAGGCCGCCCGCATCCGCCCCGCGCGAAGGAAGCCCAGCATGCTGACCAGGCTGATCCAGTGGTCCATCGCCAATCGCGTGTCGGTGCTACTGCTCACCCTGCTGCTTAGCATCGTCGGCCTGATGGCCGTGCAGCGCACCGCGTTGGACGCCATCCCCGACCTGTCCGACGTGCAGGTGATCATTCGCAGCAACTTCCCCGGCCAGTCGCCGTTGGTAGTCGAGGACCAGGTCACCTATCCCATCACCACCACTATGCTGGCGGTGCCCGGCGCCAAGGCGGTGCGCGGCTACTCCTTCTTCGGCGACTCGTATGTCTACGTGGTGTTCGACGACGACACCGATCTCTACTGGGCGCGCTCGCGGGTGCTGGAATACCTCGATCAGGCCGCCGCCACCCTGCCAGCCGGCGTCTCGCCCAGGCTCGGCCCCGACGCCTCCGGCGTGGGCTGGATCTATTCTTATGCCTTGGTGGACCGCACCGGCGGCCACGACCTGTCGCAGTTGCGCAGTCTGCAGGACTGGTTCCTCAAGTTCGAGCTGCAGGCGGTACCCGGCGTGGCGGAGGTGGCCACCGTCGGCGGCATGGTGCGCCAATACCAGGTGGTGGCGGATCCCGACCGGCTGCGCGCCTACGACATCCCGCTGTCGCGCCTGTCCACCGCCATCCGCCGCGCCAACCAGGAGGTGGGTGGCTCGGTGATCGAGATGGCCGAGGCCGAGTACATGATCCGCACCCGCGGCTACCTGGGCTCGGTAGCGGACATCGAACGCATCCGCATCGGCACCAACAAGGCCGGCCTGCCGCTGCTGCTGCGCGACGTCGCCATGGTGCAGGTCGGGCCGGAGATGCGTCGCGGCGTGTCGGACCTCGACGGTGAAGGTGAGGTGACCGGCGGCATCGTCGTGATGCGCCACGGCGAGAACGCCCTGTCCACCATAGCCGCGGTGAAGCACAAGCTGGACGAGCTACGCCAGGGCCTGCCCGATGGGGTCGAGATCGTCGAGACCTACGACCGCTCGGCCCTCATCGAGCGGGCGGTAGACAACCTCAGCGAGAAGCTGCTGGAGGAGTTTATGGTGGTGGCCCTGGTGTGCCTGGCCTTCCTGCTCCACCTGCGTTCGGCCGTCGTCGCCATCGTCACCCTGCCACTGGGCATCCTGACCGCCTTCATCGTCATGAACGCCCAGGGTATCAATGCCAACATCATGTCGCTGGGCGGCATCGCCATCGCCATCGGCGCCATGGTGGATGCCGCCATCGTCATGATCGAGAACGCCCACAAGCACCTGGAGCGCTGGCGTCATGCCAACCCCGACGGCAGCCTTTCCTCAGCCGAACACTGGCAACTGATCGCCCGCGCCGCCGGCGAGGTGGGGCCGGCGCTGTTCTTCTGCCTGCTGATCATCACCCTAAGCTTCCTGCCGGTGCTGTCCCTGGAGGCCCAGGAGGGCCGCCTGTTCGCGCCGCTGGCCTACACCAAGACCTATGCCATGGCGGCATCCGCCGGCTTGGCGGTGACCCTGATTCCGGTGCTGATGGGGTATTTCATCCGTGGCCATGTCCCCGACGAAGGGCGCAACCCGCTCAACCGCTGGCTGATCCGCGTCTACCGGCCGCTGCTCACCTGGGTGCTGGATCACCGCCGCGCCGCCCTGCTGGCGGCACTGCTGCTCGCCCTTACCACGGTGTTGCCGGCGGCCGGCGTGAGCGGCCTGCTGGCACCGCTTAAATGGCCCGCCCAGGCGGGCAAGCTGCTGCCGGGCGAACCCGCTGCGGATGACTGGCGTTCGAGCCTGATCGCGCAGGTGGAGGACTGGCAGACGGCACTGGGCGACAGCTGGCGGAATACGTTCGCCGGCGTCCCGGCGCTGGCCCGCTTCGCCGACGGCCTGGGCAGTGAATTCATGCCGGATTTCTACGAAGGCGACCTGATGTACATGCCCACCACGCTGCCGGGACTTTCCATCGGCGAGGCGCAGAAGCTGCTGCAGAAAACCGACCGGCTGATCAAGACGGTACCCGAGGTGGAGCGGGTGTTCGGCAAGATCGGCCGCGCCGACACTGCCACCGACCCGGCGCCGCTGACCATGATCGAGACCATCATCCAGCTCAAACCACGCGCCCAGTGGCGGCCCGGCATGACGCTGGACGGGCTCGTCGCCCAGCTGGACGCCACGGTGGACCTGCCCGGCCTGACCAATGCCTGGCTGATGCCCATCAAGACCCGTATCGACATGCTGTCCACCGGCATCAAGACCCCGGTGGGGGTTAAGGTGTCGGGACCCGAGCTGAAGGGCATCCAGCATATCGGCCGGCAGGTGGAGCAGGCGCTGATGACGGTGCGCGGCACCCGCTCGGCCTACTCGGAACGGGTCAGCGGCGGGCGCTATATCGAGATCACCCCAGACCGCGAGTCGCTGTCCTACCACGGCCTGGACATGGCCGATGTTAACGAGATGATCAGCGCCGCGGTGGGCGGCATCAATATCGCCCAGACGGTGGAGGGCCGGGAGCGTTACCCCATCAACCTGCGCTTCCCCCGCGAGGTACGCGACAACCTGGACAAGCTAAAAGAGCTGCCGCTGATCACCCCGGACGGCGCCCAGGTGGCGCTGGCACAGGTGGCCGAGGTGAAGATCGTCGACGGACCGCCCATGCTGAAGAGCGAGCACGCGCGCATCACCGGCTGGACCTTCGTCGACATCGGCGACGTGGACCTCGGCGGTTATGTGCGCGCGGCGCAGCGAGCGGTGCGCGAGCAGGTCGAACTGCCAACCGGCTACAGCATCAGCTGGGCCGGAGAGTACGAGCACATGCAACGCGCCAACGCGCACCTGCTGCGAATCGTGCCGCTCACCCTGCTCACCATCCTGTTGCTGCTGTACCTGACCTTTCGGCGCATCGGCGAGGCACTGCTG
Organism: uncultured Chromatiales bacterium; assembly: GCA_965365625.1. GTDB lineage: Bacteria > Pseudomonadota > Gammaproteobacteria > Chromatiales > Chromatiaceae > CAVWCW01. The sequence goes on from CBDUCL010000002.1 coordinate 11,204, forward strand.
GTGATGCTCACTCTGCCCTTTGCAGTGATCGGCGGGCTGTGGCTGATGCATTGGCTGGGTTACAACCAGTCGGTGGCCACCACCGTGGGCTTCATCGCCCTGGCCGGCGTGGCCGCCGAGTTCGGCGTGGTGATGCTGATCTACCTGGACCGCTCGGTAGCCGAGTGGCGGGCGGCCGGACGCCTGCAGAGTCCAGATGATCTGAAGACGGCGATCATGGAGGGCGCGGTGCTGCGGGTGCGTCCCAAGGCGATGACGGTGGCGGTAATCATGGCCGGCCTGATCCCCATCATGATCGACCAGGGCACGGGATCGGAGATCATGCAGCGCATCGCCGCCCCCATGGTCGGCGGCATGATTACCGCGCCGCTGCTGTCGATGTTCGTGCTGCCGGCACTGTACCTGTGGTGGCAGCAACGCCGCCTCAGGCAGCAAGCCGGCGACACCCGGCATTAAAAAGAAGGGGGATGTCGCCACCCCCTTGATCACTGCGCCGTCTAGGACCTCAGGTCACCTGGATGCAGGTCCTGGCAGTACCCCAGACATTGCTGGTCACCCAGTCGATGTCTCGGTCGATGTAGACCCCGAAAAGGGTGGGCTGGATGATGCAGTCTTAGCGCTCGCCAGTTGCCGGGGCGGTACCGCCCCAGCCCCGCCCATCCTGTTATTGGCCTGCGCCGAACACCTGTCGAAGCAGATCGGTGCTGCGCGCTACCGGGTTCTGGCGAATCAACTTCTCCTCCTGCGCCAGCTTCACGAACAGGCCGTCCAGGGCCTTGTCTGTCACGTACCGATCGAGATCCAGGCTGCTGGTGTCCATGAAATTGCCCAGCACACCGCTGCCCGCCACCAATTGCTTGTAGGCCGAGGTGACGCCAGCCTTTTCGGTCGCCTGCTCGACCACCGGCAGGATCGCCGCGGAGAGCTGCTCGCCGCTGTTCTGGCGGAAATATTGGGTGGCGGCATCGTCCGGTCCGTCGAGGATCGCCCGGGCATCCTCCATCGTCATCTTGCCGATCGCATCGCCGAAGATTTCGGCGGTCTTGGGCACCGCCTGCTCGGCGGCGTGATTCATGGTCGCCACGAACTCGTCCGCGAGATCGCCCTTGCCCATGGCGCGCAGCCCTGTCTCCAGTTGCTGCAGCATGGACGGCAGAGGGATCTTGACCTGGGCGTCGTTGAGAAAGCCTCCGTCCTGTCCCAGGTAGCCAATCGCTTTATCCACCCCGACTTCCAGGGCCTCCTTGAGTCCCGCGCTGACTTGGTCCTGACTCAAAGCGCTCGCCGCTGTGCTGGCCGTGCCGGACGCAGTGGTTCCTCCAGCGCTTCCGAGGGCCCCCTCCACGGGCTTGAGGAACTGCTCCATGCCTGCCTGCACGGCCAGGGGCAGTGCCAGGACACCCAAAACGGCCGCCAGTCGCATTCTATTGAACTTTTGCATCGCCTATCTCCGTTAGATATCGAATCGATCCTGGGGGAAAAAGCCCCGCCTAGACAGGTGGAGCTTAGGCGCAGCCTCGGCATTTGTCAGCCGCTGTACCCAAGCTGCCACAAAGGTTTTACAACCGGGGCCCAGGCTGCCGAGTGAGAATCGGGGCGGTCCCCGGCGGATCGGCCGTTGCCGCACTCAAGACAGGGAGGCCATCGGAGCCGAGTGGCGCTGAGGCCGATATTCGCCAGAGAGATAGCCTTCTACGTCAGAGGTCAAACCCAGAACCGTGGACCGTCGGCGTCGGCCCATTGAAAAAAATCGGGGCTATTTGACCGTGTAGTCGCGCCCTTCCAAGCAGGCGGCATAGGCCCGGTCGTAGCTGGCACGCTCCGCCGAATAGGCATTGGCCTGTTGTTGCGCCCGTTGCTGAGCCGCTTCCTGGCTCCGACGGTTCTGGCTGCTCTGGCGCACGCCGCCGATCAGGGCCCCGGCGGCCGCTCCCCGGCCGGTAGACTTGGAGGAATCCCCGATGATCGCGCCCAGGGCGGCCCCACCGAGGGCCCCCTTGACTACCCCGCCCCGACGTTGCTCCACCACTTGGGTCGTCGAGGGCGGCGGTTGCATTGGGTCGAAGCCGCTGTTCTGTTTGGCCCAGGTGTAGCACTCGTACTTGTCTTGTTCCAGCTGCTCCTGGCTCTGGCCGCCGCTGGGGTAGATAAAAGGCTCGCCGGCCTGGGCGGCAGCACCCGCAAACAGCACCAGCCCGCTGATCAACAACCTCGCTCGCATTTCTCCACCTCTGCGCTTGAATCCCAACTCGTTGCACAAGCATAGCCAGCGGCGGCAGGCTCTGTCCACCAGAGCTCGGCTCTTGCCCGCGGGGCCAATCAAAGCCCCAGCCAGACCCGTTTGATCCCGGGATCGTCCGGATCGTTCTGGATCTGAAAACGCAGGGAGCGCATCAGGTCGAGCATCTTGTGATTGTTGGCCAGCACCTCTCCCTCCATGACCTCCAGGCCGCGGTTGCGCGCTACCTCCATGAGCTGGTGCATGAGCTGGTGGGCAATACCTTTGCCCTGCCATCGATCCGAGACCGCCAGGGCGAACTCGCAGCTCTTCTTGTCCGGATTGGTGACGTAGCGGCCGACCGCCAGTTCCTGTTCACGCCCGGCTTTTTCAGTGGTCGCGATCAGGGCCATCTCGTGGTGGTAATCGATCTGGGTGAACCGCACCAGCATCTCCGGCGTCAACTCCTGCAGGGATTGCATGAAGCGGAAGTATTTGGCCTCAGGTGACAGGCTGCGGATAAAGTCCTGCTCGATTCCGGCGTCTTCCGGGCGAATCGGACGGATGGTGATGTCGGTGCCGTCGGAGAGCTGGAGGTGTTTGACCAGGTTCGCCGGGTACGGGTGGATCGCCATATGGTTATAGGGATCGGTAGACGGCTTGGGGAAACCGGCGCGGATGCGCGCATCCACCGCAATCACTCCATGCTCGTCGACGATCAGGGGGTTGATGTCCATCTCGCGCAACCAGGGCAGCTCGCAAGCCATGGTGGAGACCCGCAGCAGCACCTCGATCACGGCGTCGACGTCGGCCGCCGGCAGATGGCGGAACGGCCCCAACAGCTTGGCCGCCTTGGTGCGCTGAATCAGGTCCCGGGCCAGGCGGTGGTTGAGCGGCGGCAGGGCCACCGCAGTGTCACCCATCACCTCCACCGCGGTGCCGCCGCTGCCGAAGCTGATTACCGGCCCGAACACCGGGTCGCAGACCATCCCGATCATCAGTTCTCGGCCGTGCACGCTGCGGTGCATCTTCTCCACCGTAACCCCGTCGATGCGGGCCCCCGGACGGTTCTTCTGCACCTGTTCGATCAGCTCCCGATAGGCGCCCCGCACCACCTGGGCACTGTTGACGTTGAGGCGAACCCCGCCGACGTCCGATTTATGGGAGATGTCCGGGGAGTGCACCTTAAGCGCCACCGGAAAACCGATGGAGGAGGCCAGCACCAGGGCCTCGTTGGGAGAGCGGGCGATGCCCGCCCCCACGGTGGGGATGCGGAAGGCGCGCAGCACGGCAATCGCCTCGGGCTCGGTCAGCACCGGGCGCTGCTCCGCCAGGGCGCTCTCGATAATCAGCCGCGCCGCTTCTACGTCCGCCTCTTCGTAGCGGCGCGAGGCTTTGGCCGGGGTCTCCAGGAGCAGGCGCTGATTGGCCTGATAGTTGGCGAGAAAGTGGAAGGCGTCCACTGCTACCTCCGGGGTACGGAAACTCGGGATGCGTGCATTACGGAAGGCCCGGCGCGCTTCCTCTACCTGATCCCCTCCCATCCAGGAGGTCATGACCGGTTTGGAATGGTGCTTCGCCAGTTCGATCAGGACCTCGGCCACCTCCAGCGGGCGAGTCATGGCCTGGGGGGTAAGGATCACCAGGGCACCGTCCACCTCGGGATCCTTGAGGCAGACGTCCACCGCCGCCCGGTAGCGCTCCGGAGGGGCATCGCCAATCACGTCCACTGGATTGCGGTGGGACCAGGTGGGCGGCAGCACTTGGTCCAAGGCCTTGAGGCTTTCGGCGCTCAATTCGGAAAGAACCAGGCCTTGGTCGGCCGCACGGTCCGCGGCCATTACCCCTGGGCCGCCGCCGTTGGTGATGATGGCGAGGCGGCTGCCCGCCCCTTGGTAACGCGACGACAGGGTGCGGGCAGCGGCAAACAGTTGGGTGATGGTTTGCACCCGCAATACGCCGGATCGGGCCAGGGCGGCGGAAAAGGCGTCGTCGCCTCCCACGAGGGCTCCGGTATGCGACATGGATGCCTCGGCGCCGACATTGTGGCGCCCGACCTTGACCGCGATCACGGGCTTGATGCGGGCGGCTGCCCGCAGGCCGCTCATAAAGCGGCGCGCATCGTGCAATCCTTCTATGTAAAGCAGGATGCTCTTGGTGCGCGGATCCGAGACCAGATAATCCAGGATATCGCCAAAATCCAGGTCCGCGGAGATCCCGGTGGAGACCACTGCCGAGAAGCCGATGTCATTCTGCTCCGCCCAATCGAGAATCGAGGTGCACAGGGCCCCGGACTGAGACACCAGGGCCAGATTGCCCGGCTTGGCGTTGTTGTTGCCGAAGGTGGCGTTGAGACCGCTGTCGGGTCGGATCAGTCCCAGGCAGTTCGGCCCGAGAAAGCGAATGCCGTAGCGGCGCGCCGCATCCAGCGCCTGGTCCTCCAGCCGGCGGCCGGCCGAGCCCACCTCGCGGAAGCCCGCGGAGAGCACGATCATCGCCTTGACTCCGTGCTCGCCGCAGGCCTGGACTATCCCCGGGACAGTGCGCGCCGGGGTGACCACAACCGCCAGTTCCACCGGCCGCCCGACCGCGGCCAGATCGGGAAAAGCCCGCTGCCCCTGGATCTTTTCATGCTTGGGATTGATGGCGTAGATGGGACCCTTGAAGCCGCCACTGAGCAGGTTCTGAAACACCACCTGGCCGACCGCGTCGGGCCGCTCGGTAGCGCCGAACATGGCAATGGACTTGGGGGCGAACAGGGCGTTGAGGTAATGGGGCTGCATCGGTTCGTTTCCGTCGGCTGAGGGGCGGGGGTTCAGATCGGTAAGGGCTAGTGCGCCATTATGCATCCGCTCGGTTACAGTTCATTGTACTGCCCCGCAACCCCCAAAACAGTCAACATTGCGTCATTTCGCCGTCGCTTAGGCGTCACCACCCGCAGCGAGAATTCGGGAGGTATGCCAAGCACCCAAAGGAGGCACCCGAATGACCACCGAGCGACAGCTCCTGCAGTCCAGCGATGCGCAATACATGAACCCTTCCCAGCAAGATTTTTGAGGCGCCAACTGCTGCAAATGCGCAGCCAGCTGTACGAAACCCTGGACGCCACCGGCCAGTACCTGCGCCAGCGCGACCTGGTGGCAGACAAGTTCCCCCGCGCCAGCCAGGAGGAGTCCCGGTGGCTCAGATCGCACCTCAGGGAGCGTGACAGCGCAGACCTGGGCGAGATCGAAGCCGCCCTGCGGCGCCTAAACGAAGGCAGCTACGGTTGGTGCTGCGAAACCGGTGAGCGAAAAGGTCTGCACCGGCTTTTGGCGCGCCCCACCGCCTGCCTCTGCACCGAGGCCCAAGAGCGGCGGGAACATCGCTTCCGGTTGCAGCCGCCCCACGCCCGCGACGACCACCGCGAAGAACCGATTCAGGCATTTTGAGCTGGCCCGATCGCAGCCGTAGCGGTTTGTCGGTGATCGACAGCGCAGGTAGCGGCTGCCGGGCCGCAACCTGAGGATTATTTGGCTGCCGCCAGGGCCTGGTCGATGTCGCCGATGATGTCGTGCACGTTCTCTATACCGATGGATAGGCGCACTAGGTCCTCGCTGACGCCGGCGCTCTTGAGCTCTTCCGGCGACAACTGGCGGTGAGTGGTTGTGGCCGGGTGGCAGGCCAGGGTCTTGGCGTCTCCGATATTGACCAGGCGCACCGCCAGCTGCAGGGCGTCGATGAAGCGAGCCCCGGCCGCGCGCCCGCCGCGGATGCCGAACGACAGAATCGACGAGGCCCGGCCCCCCATGTAGCGCTGCACCAGCCCATGGTCCGGATGATCCGGCAACCCCGCGTAGTTGACCCACTCCACCAGGGCGTGCTCGCGCAGGAAGCGGGCCACCTCCAGGGCATTTTCGCAGTGGCGGTCCATGCGCACCGGCAGGGTTTCGATGCCTTGCAGGAGCAGAAAGCTGTTGAAGGGCGAAATGGCGCTGCCCATATTGCGCAGCGGCACCACCCGGCAGCGCCCGATGTAGGCCGCAGCGCCCAGAGCCTCGGTATATATCACCCCGTGGTAGGAGGCATCCGGCTCGTTGAGCATGGGGAAGCGCTCCTTGTGCTCGGCCCAGGGGAAACGGCCCGAATCCACCACGATCCCACCGATGCTGTTGCCGTGACCGCCCATGTACTTGGTAAGCGCATGCACCACCACATCCGCGCCGTGCTCGAAGGGCCGGCACAGGTAGGGGGTGGGCACCGTATTGTCGACGATCACCGGCACGCCGTGGGCATGGGCCATGTCGGCAATGGCGCCGAAGTCCACCACATTGCCTGCCGGATTGCCGATGGATTCGCAGAACACCGCCTTGGTAGCGGCATCGATCTTGGCCGCCATGCCGTCGATATCCTTGGCGTCGCAGAAGCGCACCTCGATGCCCAGCCGCGGCAGGGTATGGGCGAACAGGTTGTAGGTGCCGCCGTAAAGCTGGGAGGTGGTGACGATATTGTCTCCGGCCTCGGCGATGGTGAAGATCGAATCGGTGATGGCCGCCATGCCGGAAGCCAGACCCAGCGCCCCTACCCCGTCCTCCATGGCCGTCACCCGCTTCTCAAGCACATCCGTGGTGGGATTCATGATACGGGTGTAGATATTGCCCGCTACCTTGAGGTCGAACAGGTCCGCCCCGTGCTGAGTGCTGTCGAAGGCGTAGGAGGTGGTCTGGTAGATCGGCACCGCCACCGCCTTGGTGGTGGGGTCCGGCTCGTAACCGCCGTGCACGGCGATGGTCTCTATTTTCATTGTTGTGGCTACTCCGATGGTGAAGGCAGGTCGCTGCCCCGGTCGGGGCCAGCAAGCCGAAGGCTCTCGGCAAAACTAGACCCTGACCGGCCCAGGGTCAACCGTCGGCGAATTCCTCGAGGTAGCCCAAATCGACTACAATTGCGCATGCTTCCGCTGTCTGCTGTTGCTTGTTGCCTGCGCGGGTTGGCCCGTCCCCCGGGCTGGCCGGTGGTTCTAGTCGCCGCCCTGCTATTGGCGGGCTGTGCCCGCCAACCGGTCACGGAGCTACTAAAATGGGAAGCCAAGTGCGCCGCGGGGGCGGACCCTGACCCCGGACCCCCGCCCGCCGAGTCCATAGCCCGGCCCGTGCGCGATGCCTTTTTGGCCAGCCACCGCTGTGGCCGGCCCCGGGCCTGCGCCGCCGACGCGGATGCCCTGGCGCGGGTGGTTACCCGCATCGGCAGCGACTACGCCCAAACGCTGGAGCCGAAGAAACTGCTTGGAGCTGCCCTCAAGCCGCTGCGGGAGTCTTGGCCGCTGGAGCCGGAAGAGCAAGGAAACGGAATGCTGCAGGAGTCCCTGGACGCTGTGTTCGCCCTGCTCGATGCCCATTCCCGATATTGGATCCTGGACCGGCGGGGCCGCACCCTGGCCCGCGGCCAAGGCCCGGCGGCCGAGCGCGGCAGCGTCCCGGTTTCCCGTCACAACGGCGTGCGCTGGCGAGTGCTGGCGCCCGGCATCGGCTACCTCGCCGTCGGCCACTTCGAAGCGGACACGGACCGCCAACTGGAGCGGGCGTTGGCGGCCCTGCGGGCAAAGCTGGATGGCCCATTAAAAGCAGCAGTGCTGGATCTGCGGGGAAACAGCGGCGGCTTGCTGGGGACCGGGGTGAACCTGGCCAATGCCCTGCTGCAGGGAGGCCCGGTGCTGCGGGTTGACGGCCGCCGAAGGGAGAGCCGAATGCGCTTTAGCGCCGATCAGCGAGACCTCCTGAACGGCGCTCCGCTCCTGGTGCTGATCGACGCCGGCACCGCCTCTGCGGCCGAAATCGTGGCGGGAGCCCTTCAGGACCGGGGTCGCGCGCGCCTGCTGGGGTACCGAAGCTACGGCAAGGGATCGGTGCAGACCCTGTACCTGCCAAGCTGCCGGGTGGCGATCAAGATCACTACCGCCCGCTACACCACCCCGGGCGGCCAGTCCATCGACGGCCGGGGCCTGCGCCCGGACATCGCTTACCCGGACGACTGCCCGGGCGCGACCTGGGGCACCGATCCGTTACTGGATTGCGCCTTGGAACGGCTGCAGGCCGAGCGGTAAGGGCGGGCGCTCGGGCCGGATATCGAAAACTCGCGGAAAGGGGCCTCGAAGGGCGGGGCGGGCCGAGCCAGATCAAGCAGCAACCGGGGCGCCGGTCTCCAACCAGTCGATCAGGGGCTGCCAATCCTCCCGGTCCTTGCGGCTCACATGGCCTGCCATCTCGTGGATGGAGGTGCCGTTCTGGGCCGCGATCACGTAGTTCTGAGTGTCGCGCAGGCAGGCTACCGGCGGCATTCCCAGCTCGTTAAGATAGGCCTTGAGAGATTGGAAGGCCCTGGTATTGCGCCGCACCCGGTTTGCCACCACCGCGATCTCCGCCTGCGGGGCGTAGAGCCGCACCATGTTGCGCAGATCCTCCAGGAAGGCCCCGGTGACGAAGAGGTCGATCGACGACGGCAACACGGGGATCAGAATGGCATCGGCACCACGCAGGATCTCGATCAGCTCCATCTTTTTCAGCGAGGCCGGGGTATCCACCACCAGGCAGCGGGTCTCCGGCGGCACCCGTAGCTGATACGATCGGGTGGTCGCGCCGGTCGGTGGGTGTGAAGCCGCCACTCCATGGATCGGTTTCAGGCTGGCTTGCTCCCGGTGGCTGAGCCAGCGCACCGCGGAATCCTGGGGATCGAAATCATGGATCGCCGCCAACTCGCCCCGCGCCGCATAGTAGCCGGCGAGGTTGGTGGAGATCGTGGTCTTGCCACAACCTCCCTTGCGGTTGATGATGACGACTTTTCTGGGCATGCCGGACACTAGCGCGAGGACCCGCAGGGGACTCTAGCGGCCGCCGATTCTGACAATCGGCTGGCGGTTTGGAAGTATGCTTGTTGGAGCTTTCATCGAGCCGCGGTCCATTATCGTTATCGATAGTTAACACTATTTCCGATAGTATCCCCTTCCCGAGTCCCGATTCAAGGGTTCCGCCGCGGCGGAGGCTGGAAAACCGGCCCCCCGCGGGGGCTGTATCACCGCTTCAATTCCCAGGCCGGAGCCATTTCATCCGCCCGGTCTCAAACCGGTGGGCGAGCAGCGGGTGCTGGGGAAACACCCGCAACTGGTAGCGCACCAGCCCGGACATGCGCGTCTGCAGGTCGGCCTGAGCCAGATCGCCGTGGAAGCGGGTGAGCCCCTCGAGGGTCTTGCCATTGGTGTGCAGGCGCAATGTGCAATCGCCCTCCTCGCCGATGCATTCGTGCTGAAATGCCCCCATCCGATCCAGGCGCCCGAATACACACTCCACCACCAGGTCTTCGGGAGCCAAGCCGTTGAGATCCACCCCAACCTCGATCGGGATCGGCTCATCCGCTCGCACCCACACCGGCGGTTCCGCCAGCAGACTCATCTGAACACCGGGCCAGGCCTCGGCTAGATGCCGCTTCCAAGCCGCCAGTTCGCGGGCCGCCTTGGCCTGCTCGGCCCCCAGTCTGGCGCCATGACGCGACGCCTGCCGATAGTAAATACGCAGGTAGTCCATGGCCATGCGGATATTGTTGAACCGAGGCAGGATGGACTTCATCGATGCCTTCGAGCGGTGAATCCAAGCACTCGGTACGCCACTGCTGTCGCGTTGGTAGTAGAGGGGGATCACCTGATGCTCCAGCAGGTCCAACAGCTCCTCCGCCTCACGGTCGTCTCGGGTTTGCGGATCGAGGTCCGGATGCGGGTTGATCGCCCAGCCGTTGCTGCCGTCGTAGGCCTCGCCCCACCAGCCGTCGAGCACGCTCAGGTTGATGGCCCCATTGACCGCAGCCTTCATGCCCGAGGTGCCGCAGGCCTCCTGCGGGTACTCGGGGAGATTGAGCCAGACGTCGACTCCAGACACCAGCTCCCGGGCCATCGGCAGATTGTAATTCTCCAGTAGCAGCACCTTGCCCTGAAATTCCGGCAGCAGGCTGATACGGTAGATTTCCCGGATCAGTTCCTGGCCCGGCCGGTCATTGGGATGGGCCTTGCCGGCGTAAAGGAACATTACCGGTCGTTCCGCCGCGTTCACCAGGCGCGCCAGGCGTTGCAGGTCACGGAACACCAGGGTGGCGCGCTTGTAGGTGGCGAAACGGCGCGCAAAGCCGATCAGCAGCACGTCGAGGCTGCCCGGGTCGAGATGGCGGGTGATATGGGCGATGGTGGACTCGGCTTGGCCGGCCCGTCGCAGCTTGACCTCCAGATTCTCGCGCGCAAACGCCAGCAGTTCGGCCTTGTGCACGTGATGCGCACTGCGGAACACATGGTCCGGGATGTAGTCGATCAGCCAGTTCCAGAATTTTCGGTCGCACAGCTTGGCGCGCCAACCGCTGCCGCAATACATGTCGAACACCGATACCCAGGCGCCACCCAGAAAGGTCTCGACGTCGACGCCGTTGGTGATATAGCCCATGGGATTCTCGTCCGGCGGAATATCCGGCCAGGCATAGGACTCCATGCGGGACGCCACCTCGCCATGAATGCGGCTGACCCCGTTATGGAAGCGCGAACCGCGCAGGGCCAAGGCAGTCATATTGAAGCCGGCACCCTGCCCGGCCTGGCCCAGGGCGAGAAAACGCGCCTCGTCGATACGGAAGTCGGGCAGCCAGGACCGGAACTGCTCCAGCACCATGGCGGGTTCGAAGCTGTCGTGGCCCGCGGGCACCGGGGTGTGGGTGGTGAACAGGGTATCGGCGGCCACCCGCTCCCGAGCGGCTTCGAAGTCCAACCCCTGGCGGCAGTACTCGCGGCAGCGCTCGAGGATTTGGAACGCCGCATGCCCCTCGTTGATGTGCCAGACACTCGGCGCCAGGCCCAGCGCGCGCAGCAGGCGCACCCCGCCGACGCCGAGCAGGATCTCCTGGCGGATGCGGTTGTGGCTGTCTCCGCCGTAAAGCTGGGCGGTGATCGCGCGGTCGTCCTGGGTGTTATCCGGGTGATCGCTGTCGAGCAGGTAGAGGCGTATATGACCGGCACGCGCGGTCCAAACCCGCAGGGTGATAATGTGCCCGGACAGTTCCACCGCGATCAACAGCTCGTTTCCGGCGGCGTCCCGGGTGGTGGACACCGGCAGGTCCTCGGGTTCGTTGTAGGGGTATTCCGCCTGCTGCTCACCGCCCGCCAGCAGGAGCTGGGTGAAATAGCCTTGGCGATAGAGCAATCCCACACCGACGAAGGGAACCCAAAGATTGCTCATCGCCTTGCAATAGTCTGCGGCCAGAATACCCAGGCCTCCGGCGTAGATGGGCATGCTTTGGTGAAAGCCGAACTCGGCAGAGAAGTAGGCGACCAGATCCCGCTCGGGATCCAAGTAGCGATCGATGCGGGTATGCGGGCGCTCTTCCAAATAGGTGTCGTAGACAGAAAGCACCCGCCGGTATTCGGCGAACAGGATCGGATCGGTGGCGGCCCGTTCCAGCCGCTGCTGGGAGATGCGGCGCAGGAATACCTTGGGATTGTGTCCCGACTCATGCCAGGCACGCTCATCCAGGTGGCGAAAAAAACCGCGAATGCCCCGATTCCAACTGAAATAGAGATCGTTGGCCAACTCCTCCATGCGCTCAAAGCGCTCCGGCAGCCTGGGCCGAATTTCCACGCTGAAGACCTTACCCTGCATCGTTCTACCCTCTTCCCCGATCAAGGCCCGGCGCAAAAATGCGCTCGCTACTTCATAAAGTAGCCGCAAAAACTTTCGACTGGGTGAAACCGCAGGGTCCAAATGGATAGCCGGCGGGCGCCCGAGGGAGTGGGAAGCGCCCGCCGACCGGCAGCACGGACCGGCCCATCCGCGCCGCTATCGCATTTTCGGTATTCTCGTTCTGGGCGCACCTCCTCTTTTTCGGCTTCGAATCTCTTTGTCTCAGGTTCCCTGCGCTTGGTTCGTCGTGCTTCCTTCTTTTGACAGTTTCAGTCTATGCGCAGCCGGCTTAAGCCAGGCTGAGGTGGTTTGTAAGGCTGCGTTAAGCTTTTGTAAGATTTTGTGTCAAATTGCGCCGATCGGACCCCACACTGGGATCGGCGGTATCCGGAGCAGGCAGGTCGGGCGGAAACGGGGCTGCCAGATAAAGCGTGCCGGATTCAGGACATTTTGTCTCTCCGCCGCAGCGACCAAACTCGACGAGGCTGCTACAGCGCTGTTGCCAAGATCGATCGGCGATGTCGGAACGGAGCCGGAATATCGACCTGCAGCGGCCGGTTTGCCCGGGCGGCGGCTCGGGGTATATTTAACGGACCTAATCGGCGCTGGATCGCGCCCCGCCCCGCTGTTGCGGGTTCCTTCCAATTCTTAGCCCAGAATCATGCCCAACCCAGCCCGCAAAATCGTCCTGGTCTCCTTCCTCAGCGCCGCCCTGGCGGCTTGCGCCAGCCAGGGCCGAAGCCTGCGGCTGTCCGCCCTGCCCGCCGGCGACCAGCAAGCGCTCTATCAGCGGGGGCAACCTCATGTGCAGGGGACCAGAGCGGTTGGGTCAGTGGGTCTGGCTCTCAGTCGGGACGAGCTACTGGTGCTGGCCCTCAGCCTGAACAACCCGGGCAGCGAGGCGCTGTTGTTCGAGCCGCAACGGGTGGCGGTGCAACTGGGACGGCGCGGCACGGGCACCGAACCGGGGCGGGTCTTCGAGTACGAAGAATTGATCGCCCAAGGGAGCGATGCGTGGACCTGGGACAGCGCCTCGGCGGCGACGGGCGTAGCTGGGGCGGCGATCCCTGGTGGCGGCTGGATCAAATCGGCGGCTCAAGCCGGCGCCCGCATCGCCATCCAGGAGGGCAAACGCCAACACGCCAGTTCGGGCGAGCTGTCCCGCCAGACCTTGCTGGCGGATTACTTGCGTCTCCATACCCTGACCCCCGGTAGCGAATATCAGGGCTATCTCCAGGTCGAACTGCCCCGGCCGCCCGCCGCTGGCGACCGCTTGAGTGTGGAGGTGGATTTCGGCGGAGGAACCGAGACCTTTGCCTTCCGCTTCCGCAACTGACCCAACCCCCAGGAGCTGCCCCCCATGAGCGCCACCCGTATTGCGACACTAATCATCGCCGCCGCCCTGACGACCGCACCCGCCAGCCTATGGGCCGACCCCGGCGGCACCGACAAATGGCACCAAACTGCCCCGCACGGCCAATCCATCGGCAAGGGTAAAAAGGGCAAGGGCGGCAAGACCAGCGACGATGCGCTGGGCGCCCTGATCACCGTCGACGAAAACCGGCTGATTCACGACTACTTTCGGCAGTATCCCTATTCGGCCCCGTCGTTGCCGCCGGGCATCGCCAAGAACCTGGCCCGGGGCAAACCTCTGCCTCCGGGAATCGCCAAGCGCTACCTGCCACAGGAATTGCTCGGGGAACTCCCGCCCCGGCCCGGTTACGAATGGCTGGCGCTGGGACGAGACATCGCGCTGGTGGTGGCTGCGACTGGGGTAATCGTCGACATCCTGCGCGACGTCTTCTGACGCCCAGGCCTCGTCCGACCAAAGTAGCCCGATGCGACCACAGACCTGGATTTTCGAGACTAAGCAGCCCAGGGCCCGGTGGCTGCTGTTGGTCGCCACCCTGGCGATTGGGGCCATCTTGGACCGGTTCCGACCTCCCGGTAGCTGATTGGCGCTGGAATTCCCGCTCTTGGCGGACCCGATAGGCACCACCGCCCCGAGCGGACAAACCCTCGTCCGAAGGCTAGACTGCAGGTTGGACCTCAGTTGCAGAGCGGCCGAAGATCTCATGCCCTCCGATTTACCCCAATGGCTCGATACCGCCTGGCAACGGCTGCGCGCCGCGCTGGGCTTCGGCGACCGCGGCGCCGAGCCGGCGAGCCAGCTCAGTCTCGGCGAACTGCTGGCCGGATTAGACAGGCCGGATCCGGAGCCCGATTCCGCCCTGGGCCTGACGCCCCTGGAAGCGGGCGACCCCCGTCTGGTGGAGCGAGAACAGGCCTGGGCGCCTCTGCAGAAGGCCTTGGCCGCCTGGTTGAACGGCGAAGCGCGGATGCTCGCCTGCTTCGGACCGCCGGGTTCGGGGGTGAGCACCAGCCTGAATTGGCTCGCCAGACAGGCCGGGGCCGAACGGCCGGTGCAGCGCCAGGGGCTGGAGTGCCGTCTCACCAGCGAAGCCGATCTGCTGGCACGGGGGGCCCAATGGTTCGGTCTGGCGCAACCGCCGGCGAATATGGATTCCCTGCTGGAGCAGGCGCAGCAGGCACCGCCGCGGCTGATTCTCCTCGACAATGCCCATCACTTGGGCCTCCGGGTACCGGGGGTAGCGCCCCTGATCCGCGCCCTGGGAATGCTGATGGTGGGCACCCGCCAGCGCCACCTCTGGGTGCTGGGGTGCAACGAGCAGGCCTGGAAGCGTCTGGGTTACCTGCACGGGGCGGACCGCTATTTCAGTGACCTGGTGGCCCTGCCCCCGTTCAGCGAGCAAGAACTCGGGGCCCTGCTCGATCGCCGCCTGCCGCTTACCGGTCTGGACCTTGGCCCCGCCCCGGGGCCCGGCGAGCCGTCCCCGCCGCCCAGCGCCGGGCTACCCATGGAGGCCCTGGCGCGTCTGAGCAGCGGTCACCCGCGCCTGGCCCTGGCCCTGGCGCGCAAGGGCCTGAGCCCGGCGGCGGACGACGGCCAGATCCTCAAGCTGCCGCAGAAACTCGATACCTCGGTGTTCAACGGACTGCTGACCGAAGAGCTGTTCACCCTGGCGGAGACCGCGGTGCACGGTTGCCTGAGCGCGGCCGAGCACACCGAGATCTTCCGTTGCCCACTCACCGAGAGCCGCATGCAGCTGGCCGAGCTGCACAACCGGCGCCTGCTGGCGCGCGACCCGGAGCGGGCGCACTACCGGCTCGAGCCGGTGACCGCCCCCCTGACCGTCGCCCACCTGCAGCGGAAAAACCTCTTGTACTGAAGCCATGGAAACCTCGATCCTGAAAGAGCTCGTCGAACTCCTGTCGTTGGCCAACCTGGCCCAATCGCTGCTCGCTCTGGCGCTGGCCTGGGTGCTGCTGCGCGGGGTGCGGGCGGTCCTGGGCTATTTGACCGAGCGCTTCCCCCGCTACCGGCTGCAACTCGGCCAGAGCTTCCCCTTTATCCGAGTCCTAGTCTGGGCAACGGTGGTGGGTTATATCGTGTTCGCCATCCTCGGCCCGCCGCAGAGCGTGCTGTTCGCCACCCTCGGCTCCATCGGCCTGGCCGTGGGCCTGGCGGCCCAGGACGGGATGCGCAACCTGCTGGCCGGGCTGATGATCATGGTGAATACCCCGTTTCGCATTGGCGACATGATCGAGTTCGGCGGCCAATACGGAGAGGTGGTGCGCCTCGACCTCAGCGTCACCTGGCTGCGCACCTTCGACGACAGTCTGGTGATGGTGCCCAACTCGGAAATCCTGCGCCAGCCGGTGATCAACGCCAATGCCGGCGAGCTCAGCGAGATGGTGGTGGTGAGCCTCGATCTGCCCCAGGACCTGCCCCTGCGGGAGGTGCGCGAGCACGCCCTCGACCTCGCCCGCTGCAGCCCCTACTGCCTGCTCTCCAAACCGGTGCGCCTGGTATTCGAGGCGCGCCACGACTACCAGCCCCTGGTGCGCCTCTCGGTCAAGGCCTATGTGCTGGACGTGCGCTACGAACGGGCCATGGCCAGCGACGTCAGCGAGCGCCTGTTGGAGGGCTTTAGCACCCGCGGCTGGCTGGCAGAGGCACCGCCGCCGCCGGACTCGTTGACCTAGGGTGCTGCGCCGCCTACTCCTGTGCTGCGCCTGCCTCGCGGGGTCCTGCGGAGCAGCGCCGCAGCCCCTGTTCGACACCCACCTGCACTACACCAGCGCGGATGCCGAGCAGCTCGATCCCGGCCAAATCGTCGAACTGCTGCGCGACAACGGCGTCGAGCGGGCCCTGGTCATCGGCACCCCGCCCGGGCTCGCCACCCGGCTGCAGCGCCATGATCCCGGACTGATCCTGCCCCTGCTCGGCGTCTACCGGACTCCCGGGGACAAACAGGACTGGCACCAGGACGCGGAGCTGCCGGCCCGGGTTGAGGGCTGGCTGCGACAGGGGGGCTGGCGGGGCATCGGCGAACTGCACCTATTCGCCCCGCAACGCCACAGTCCTGTGTTCCTGGCCATCGCCGAGCTCGCGGTTCGACACCGACTGCCCCTGCTCCTGCACACGGATCCCGCGGTGATCGACAGTCTGTTCGAGCGGCTGCCCGAGGTGCAGGTGATCTGGGCCCACGCCGGCGCCTATCCCTACCCGCCGCTGCTGGCCGATTACCTCGCGCGCTACCCCAATCTGCATATCGACCTCTCCATGCGCGACCAGCGCGTCGCCCCCAACGGCAGCCTGGACTCGGAGTGGGAGGACCTGTTGCTGGAGTATTCGGAACGCTTCCTGATCGGTGTCGATACCTACCGCAGCGAACGCTGGCACAGATATTACGAGGCCAGCGCCCGCATCCGCCAATGGCTGGCCCAGCTGCCGCCGGAACTGGCGGACGCCCTGGCCCGAGGCAATGCCCTGCGGCTGTTCGGGCAATATGGGATTGCCGACGATCAATGACCGCAGAAGAACCTAGAGATTAGAATTTTTGCGATTTACACCCCAGGACGGCCGAACCGATGAAATTCGATATACCCCAGCCCATCCGCCGCCAGGCCCGCGCACCCCACGAGCTGGCCATGATCAACCTGCTATTGTTCAACCTGCTGATGCTGATCGCCCTGCTGGCAGGCAGCTTCCTGTCCAGCACCTCGGCCCTGGCCGAATACAAGCTGTTAGGCGTGCTGGCCCCCGGTCTGGTCTCGCTTGGAATCATTGCCTACAGCTTTTGGCGCGCCGCCCAAGCGCGCACCAACGGGCCCTGGTTCGTCGCCGCTCACTGGCGGCTGGCCACAGGCCGCTACCGCATCCTGCTGATTGCCTACCTGGCGGGAGCGGCCCTGATCGGCCTCGGCTGGCTGTTGTCTCAGCTGCAGGCCGATCCGCGCATGGCGTCGCTGATGTTCGTGGCGCTGCAGCGGGTGGCGGTGGCGCCCATGCTGATCACCCTGATGGTGCTGATCATGCTCGAATCGGGAGCCATCTACGTGGCGGAACAGGGCCAGGTGCCGGATGCCCTGGCGCGCCGACTGCCGCCGCCGGCGGAACTGCAACCGCTGGAAGCCGGCGACAACGCCGCGGGAAATGCTGAATAACCCCGCCTCTGGCGTTAATCAGCCGGCTTGCGAAAATGGGAGCAAACTGCCCCGCACAAAAAACGCTCGTAACTGCAGAGACTCCCGGCGCGACACAATCAATCTTCGGGCGGAAAGCCCAGCGCAGCCCGCAGCCTGTCCTTGTCGGTGAAGTATTCGAGGCCGGCGATCTCGCCCGCTTGCAGCCGAATCAGGGTCACGGTCTCGGCCTGGCGCGGGAACAGGGCCGTGGCTGCGGCGGTCTTTCCGAGCAGCACGAGCCAGGGCTGTTCGCGCAACTTGGGCAGGGCCAGAGCGTAGGTGATCAGCAGGGGCATGCCGCTGATGTCGCCGATGCCGACGATGCCACGGGCGGCCAGGGCCGCCTGGTCCTGGTCCCGCAGGGCCTTGCGGGCGATGCGCGCGGCGCGCCGATCGGGCAGGAACAGGATCAGCCGCGCCTGTTCGTTCAGCTGATGGGCCTGGCCAAACTGGTCTTGGAAGACGAGCGCCGGCAACCGGCTGCCTACCTCGAGCTGGCCGGCCGCCAGCCCCCCCGGGAGCAACAGCATCAGGAGGGACAGCAGGCGGTGCATGGGCTCAGGCGGCGCGGCGCAGGTGGCGCAGGAAGTGGCGGTGGATGCGCCCCAAGGCCACTGCCTTGAGGATGTCGCCCCGGGTCAGCCAGCCGGCGGCCAGGGTTTGGTCCAGCCACTCTTCCCAGAAACCGGTGAGGGGGTGCTCGGGACGCTTCCAGGGCTGCTCGCGTACGTGGCTGAAGTGCACCAGCCGGGTGTCTTCCCGCACTAGGTTGTAGTGGTTCCAGCGCGGGTCTATGGGCTGAATCAAGTCCTGATCCAGCCAGGCCAGGCGCATGAAATCCTTGTAGCGGATCTGTTCCGGGCCCGGCTCCGCCTTGTTGGGCACCACCCGGTCGAACATGTGCGCCGGGTCCCAGTCGCGGAGCCGGGCGCAATCCAGCACCATGACGCTGGTCTCATTGCGCTCGGCCACCGGCTTGCCGGCGAAGGTGCCCTGGATATTGCGCACCAGCCCCACCGCCTTGGGCGCCTGCAACTCGGCGGCCAAGTCCGCTACGTCCCCCAACACCACCTGGTCGGCGTCCATGTAGATGCCGGTGCCCTGATAACCGCAGATGCTAGGCACCAGAAAGCGCACGAAACCAAACTTGGTGCCTCCCACCCGCTTCTGGCTCTGCTGGCCGCCTACCACCTCCACAGGCACCGAGGCGTGTTGGTGGATGGAATACTCCAGCACCCGCTGAGCGACGTACTGGGTGGGTTCGGTACCGATGACGATCTTGAGCATGTTCCCCTCCCGGCCTAGGCGGCGTGGCGCAGAAAGCGCTTGACCCGAGCGATGGGCCCGGCGCGGTTGACGACAACGATAAACACCTTGCGCAGCTCCCCTTGCGGGCATCGGATCGGACGCACCCCGTGCCAGGAATTGCCGGTCTGCATGAAAATCAGGCTACGGTTGCCCAGAGCCTGGGACGGCAGCACCTGGTCGAAGTCTTCGAAGGCCGGGGCCGAGCGGCGGCCGAAGCGGCCCTGGTCGTCCAGGATCAGGGTCTCGCCGCCCCAGGCCGGGTCCCAGTCGTCCTCCGTGTTGAGGTAGAAGATCTGGGAACCGAGCTTGTGCTTGGCATCACAGTGGGGCGATACCGAGCAGCCGTCGGGGGTATAGTGCCAGTGGAAGTTGAGATGCAGGGAACGCACCCCGAACAGCCGGCGCAAGAAATCGCGATAGCGCGGACCCTGCAACTCGTCGACGAAGGCCTGCCAGGGCACGGGCAGGTCGAGGCCGTCGCGGTACTCCAGTACGTAGCGGTCGTGGCTCTGCTGGCCATGCGCGCGGCTGATTCCGAAGTAGCCGTCGAACAGCGAGATTTCGGGCAGGTTGTCCCTGAGCTCCCGGTAGCCGGCGTCGGTCAAGGCCCCTTCCGGGTTGATCCAAGGGTAAGGTTTTTGGTTGCGAAACGCCTCGCCGTCCAGGGCATCGAGGCGGGCATAGTCGAGGTAGCTCATTGATAGCCCCTCCCGGGGGACGGTTGAATCCACTTGCCGATGGCGGCTTGGAACCAGCGCTTGAGCGGGCTGCTCGGGTCCAGGGAACGGTGCCAGATCACCCGGCCGCCGGGGTCGATGCGGTAGGCGATGGGCTCGCCGGTCTTCACCGTTAGGCTGGCGATGTCGGCGTCCGAAATGCCTTCCAGCTCCTTGCGCAAGGCGCGCAGACTGGTCTTGTGCGCCACCACCAGCACCCGCTGGCCCCGCTCCAGAGCGGGCAGGATCTGTTCCTGCCAGACGGGCAGTACCCGATCGAGGGTGTCGTACAGGCTCTCGCTCAGCGGCAGCAGCTCGTCACCCAGGCCGGCGTAGCGTGGGTCCAGGCGCGGATTGCGCGGGTCGTCCTCGGCCACCGGCGGCGGGCGTTCCCGGTAGCCGCTCTGCCAGGTAACCAGCTGCTTGAGGCCAAAGGCGCGGGCCGCCTCGGGCCGGCTCATGCCCTGCATGGCCCCATAGTGGCGTTCGTTGAGACGCCAGCTGCGCTGCACCGGCAGACCGCCCTGGCCGAGTTCGGCAAGCACCAGGGCCAGGGTCTCGATCGAGCGTTCCAGATAGGAGGTGAAGGCCAGCTCGAAGCCATAGCCTGCGCGGGCCAGCAGCCGGCCGACCGCGCGCGCCTCCTCGCGCCCCTGCTCGCTGAGCGGCACATCGCTCCAGCCGGTCAGACGGCGGCCCCGATTCCATTCGCTCTGACCGTGACGCACCAGCACCAGGTTGGCGGCGTTCACTCGTTCCGGCCCATCAGCGCCCGCACCCGGGCCGCCACCTGGGGCGCCTCCTGGTACGGCTGGGCCGGCGCCTCCGGCAGCGGCTGGCCGAACATCCGGGCCAGGCCACGCTCCACCAGAGCCTGGTGCAACAGATTAAGGTCCCGGCGCGGTCGCACC
Source organism: uncultured Chromatiales bacterium (assembly GCA_965365625.1). Taxonomy (GTDB): domain Bacteria; phylum Pseudomonadota; class Gammaproteobacteria; order Chromatiales; family Chromatiaceae; genus CAVWCW01. The sequence continues at coordinate 31,590 of CBDUCL010000002.1, forward strand.
AGACCGAGGTCCACCAGTCGGGCACTGCGGTATTGCATGCCTCGCTGGGGCCGGACCGTGCCGCGCTTGTTCAGGCGGGGGGTGTGGGCCCGGCGCACCACGGCCTCGGCCAGCAGGTCGCGCAGTCCGCGGCGGCGCTCCGGCAGCGGATAGATCAGCAGCGGCTTGCCGCTGGCCACCGCCTCACTGAGCATGGATTCGCTCTCGCCGGTGACCACCAGTACGTCCGCCAGGGCCAGGTAGCCCAGGTAGGGATTGTCCGTCTCCCCCGCGCGCCAGCGGTGCAGGCCATGCTGGGGCCCCAGGCCTTGCTCCAAGGCCCTGGCAGCGGCCTCGCCGGTGCGCGGACTGGTAATCGTCATCAGCCTGCCGCCCAGAGACTCGGCGAAGGCCCCGACCTCGGCCCCCAGACGTCTGGCGGTGGCCGGATCGAGCCGGTGCAGGGCCGAGGAACCACCCACCACCAGGGCGATGTGGGGTTTGGGCGCGCCGCCGAACAGGCCGGCCCAGCGTTCTGCAGCGGCCGCCAACTGGGTGGGGTCGAGGCGGTTCAGGGGCAACAGGGTTTGCAGTCGGCGCGGATGCCAGGGCTGACGGAAATGCTCGCAGCTCACCACCAGATCGAATGCCTCCGCCGGCTCACCGCCCTTGCGTCCGAGTTGCACCAGCCGGGACGCCCCGCGGCTCTGTTCGCCGATCCAGCGCGCCACCGGGGCGGTGCGGCGTCCGGTGGATATCACGAGGTCGGGCCAGGGCGGTTCCAGGGGATCGGAGCGCTCCCGATCCAGGCTGCGCAGCCCGGCCCCCAGCAACTGATTATTAAAGCGATTCCACTGGTTGAAGCGCAGGTGCCGGACGCGGTAGGTCCAGCCCAGGGCCTGGGCCAGGCCTTCGGACTGGATGTCGTGACCGGTCTTGTCGTCCGCCAGCACCCAGACTTCGGGCGTCGGGCTTGGGCAACGCCCACCGCCGAAGCGCCGCCAGGGTTGATCCGCCCCCTCGCGCAACACCAGCCGCCAATGGACTTGGGGCCGGCGCTTGGCGGTGCCTTCCAGCAGGGTGCGCCACCAGTGCTGATCGCGGCGCCCGGCAGCCACCCCCTGCTGATCCACCACCAGATAAACAAAGCCCTCGGTGGTGGCGAACATCTGATCCAGCAGCCAGGGCAGGTCTTCATCCGGCAGATATTCCAGCAATTCGGCACAGATCAGCCCGTCGCGCGCCGCCGGGGGGGGCTGCTCCGAGTCCGCCGCCAGCGGATCGACCGGCACGCAATCCAGGTCCTCCGGCAGCGGCGCCGAGGGCGCGGTCAGGGAATAGTGGCAGAGGTGCTTTGCCCCACTGCGGGCAAGCAATTCCGCCAGTCCCTCCCAGGCCGCAGCGGCGGTGCCACGAACGGGTGCCAACTCGCGCCCCGCACGCCGCTCTAGGGCCAGCTCCCGCCAGCGGCGGCTCGGCGTGGCCCGGGTGAAAGCCTGGAAGCCGGCGGCATCGGCAGACCCCTCGAGGGCATCCCAGACCGGGCCCACCGGGTTCGGCTGGTAAACGAAACGGCGCGGGAACGGCTGCCAGGGTTGGGTCTGCAGCACGGTGAAGTGGATCAGCAAGCTGGTTTCAGGCCGGTACTCCTCGTCACGGGCGTTCCAACCGGGATCCATCGGCCCCCAGAGCCCAGCGCTGCGGGCCCGGGCCTCCAATGCCTTGCGCCGCAGCCGCCGCACCTCGGCCAGGGGCCAGACCTCGTGCATCCGGGCGCAATCGATCAGCATCACCGAGGTGTCGCGGTCGGAGATCGCGAGAAAGCCGCGACCCTGCATCGGGGTGTCGAACAGCTGCGCCGGGTCGCGCAGGTAGACCTGGTCAACATCGTTGTAGATGGCGCGGCCGCTGCGTCCGGCCAGTTCAGGGAGGGCAAAACGGTAGTTGGTAAAGCCGGTGAGCCACTTGCGGCGATCGAAACCCGGAAGGTCCTTCATCAAGTGGATTTCGTAGACCCGGGACGGGTCCCGTACCTGCTCGATAGACCAGACGAACACCCGCTCGGCACGCAGCTGGCCGGTCTCGGTACCGAGAAAGACGCGCACCGGGGGTAGCGGGCTCGGCACGCAGCCGGAGCGCACGCCGAGCACCACCCGCTCCAAGGGAGGGATATCGTCCAGGGATTGTCTGACGGGCCGGCTCCAGGCGGAGGCCGCGGCCCCGGGCTCGGTGGTCATAGGCAGCTCTTGGGTCGCCCCCGCAGGCGCCAAGCCCCGGGGCCGAAACAACAATTTGAATAGTGGGGGCAATATTATCACGCCGACCGAAACGGCCGGAAATCTTTCGGCGCCAGAGTCTTATCCCAACTCGCCCCGGTAGATTCGGGAGCGGCGGCTGTGCAGGACCTTGAACTTGGTCCAGATGCCGCTCACGGTGGCGTTGTCCTCCAATTCCCGGTTGGTTTCCATATAGCGGACCCCGCGCCGACGCAGGGTGTCGTACATGTCGACAAAGGTGAGGCCGGTAAGCTGGGCGCTTGGGAGTCCAGGGCGAGCGGCGGCAAGCAGGAATTCCACCGTCTCCGGATTGCGGTACTCCCGGAGGATGTGCCAGAAACCGGTGGGAAACAGGCTTCCGCCGGCCTTGCGGAACGAGCGACTAAGGTTCGGAATGCCGATGAAGAAACCGAGGAACTGGTCGTTGCGATCGAAGGTGAGCTTGACGAAATCCGGGTCAAGGAAGCTGAAATACTTCTTGGTGTAGTAATCGGTCTGCTGTTGGGTCAAGGGCACCACCCCGTGCAGCGGCGCGAAGGCCTCCTGCAGTACGTCCCACACCTTGGGGGCGTGGGAGCGAAGTTCCTTGCGGTTGCGGCAGGTCAATACCCGGTAGTCTTGCTGATCGGCGAAACGCTTGCGCAGGCGCTCGAACAAGGGAAAACGGTCGGGGATCTCGCAGCGGTATTCGACGTAATCCACGTCCTTTTCCAGCCCGCAGCGCTCCAGAAGCTGGGCGTAATAAGGGGGGTTGTAACTGCCGCTGAGGGTTGGAATAAAGTCGAATCCATCGACCAGCAACCCCTCCGGGTCGAGGTCGGTGAAGCCATAGGGACCGGCGATCTCACTGCAGCCCTCGGCCTGCAGCCAATCCCGGGCCTGGCCTAGCAGGCGATCCGCCACCCGCTGATCGTCCACCGACTCGAACCAGCCGAAGCGCCCCCGCCGATAGCCGAGTTTGCCCGCCTCCAACGGATTGAAGATGGCGCAGATGCGCCCGACCGGGCGCTCGCCATCCAGAGCCAACCATTGCTTGACCTTGCAGATGCCGAAGTTCGGATTGCGCCGCCGGTCGAAGTAAGACAGCTCGTCCGCTGTTAGCTGCGGCACCTTGTAGGGATGGTTTCGATAGTGGTCGAGGGGAAAGCGAACCCAACGCTTGAGATCGGCGCGGTTGTCAACTTCTTGAATCTGGATGTCCACTGAGTTCACCCCGGTCAGTCCTGGTTTCGGCCATCATCGACAGCCGGGGTCGCAAGGTCAAGCGCGGTACCGGGATTGACAGCAGCCCGCGCAGGGCCCCAAATGCGCAGCATGGACAGCCAACCGAACCCCGCCCAGAAACCCTTTCAGACCCTGGTGCTGGCCGGCGATCGGGGTCCCGACGATGGGGTGGCCCGGGCCGCCGGGGTCTGCTGCAAGGCCCTGGCCCCGGTGGCCGGCCGGCCGATGGTGCTGCTGGTGCTCGACGCCCTGGGCGCCAGCGAGCAGGCGGGAGAGCCGCTGCTGTGCGGCCCACCGCCGCAGGCCTTGGAGCAGTGTCCGGCGCTGGCGGCGGGCATCGCGGCTGGCAGCTGGCGCTGGATGGAGAGCCTCGGTACCCCAAGCACCAGCGCCCATGCCGGCTTGCAGGCACTCTCGGATGCGCGCCCGGTGTTGCTTACCACCGCCGATCATGCCCTGCTGCGGCCCGAGATCGTGGACCACTTTTGCCGCCAAGCCGCGCACAGCGACTGCGACCTGGTGGTGGGCCTGGCCCGCTACGATGAGGTGATGGCCGCCCATCCGGGAGTGCGCCGGACCGGACTGAGGTTCAGCGACGACCGCTACTGCGGCTGCAACCTATTCGCTTTTCTAAGCCCGGACGCACGCCGGGTGGCGGAGTTCTGGCGTCGGCTGGAACAGGACCGGAAGCGGCCCTGGCGCCTGATCCGGGCGTTGGGCTGGGTAAATCTGTTGCGATGGCAGCTAGGCCGGCTCAGCCTGGATCAGGCCTTGGGGCTGCTCGCGCAACGTCTCGACCTGCGTCTGGGGCATGTGCTGCTGCCGTTTGCCGATGCCGCGGTGGACGTGGATACGCCTGCCGATTGGGAATATGTGCGCAAGCGGTTGGAGAGGCCCCGCACCCCGGGTTGAAATAATGGGAAACCCTGGGCCAGGTGCGAAACAGAGCGTCCGCCTCAGCCGACGACCCCCGGTTTGGCTGCCCCGGCATCGGCCTCGACCCAAGATGCGACCATTTTGGCGGCCCGCGCCAGGTCCAGCGGGTAGTCTACCTCGGCCCAGTCCAGGCCCTGGATCGAGCAGGTCCAGACCCGCCCCTCACCGGCCAGCTCGCCGATCACCGACAGGTACCACTGCTTGAGCCCCTGCGGACTGCGCATGGCCGCTTCCAGGGCAGCGCGGAACAGGGCGGGGCCCTGGCCCCGGAACGACATCAGCCCGATAGACTCGCCGTCCACTCGCTGAGCCGGCAGGTCCTTGCCCACCGCCAACAGGCGTCGGTCGTCGAGCTGCACCTTCATATCGTCATCGTCATAATGGACTTTGTGATCCACCGCCAGGGTCACAGGCTTGGGCGGCGATTCCAGCAGACGCCGCAGCACCGCCGGCTCGAACAGGGTGTCACCGTTTAGCAGCACGAAATCCCGCTCCATCTCCGTTCGCGCCAACCAGCAGCTGGCCAGGTTATCGGCTACCTCGAAGAAGGGGTTGTAGAGACTGCGTACGGGCACCGGGTCCTGACGCCGGCCGAGCAAGGCGTCCACCCGCTCGGCACCGAAGCCGGTGACCACCACCACCTCATCGACCCCGCTGTCTAGCAGATGATCGATCTGCCAGTCGAGCAGAGACCGGCCGTGCAAATCCACCGCGCACTTCGGCGCTGACTCCGTCAGCGGTAATAGACGCCGCCCCTGACCCGCACTAAGAACGATTGCTTTCATTCAGCCTGCTTCCTTAAACGTCTGGCGGCTCGCCATCGATCGGGCGGGCACCGGGTTCACCCCACCCTGTCCCGCCACTCAGGGCAAGATATAAAGACGAGGTATTTCATAGCTTGGAGACAATCCCAAAAAAGACCCAACAGTTGAGTCCAGATTGCCAATGAAGCGCGCAAAACCGCGTAAATTATAATATATTGTAGGCGATTGGCACAAGAGGAGGCGCCTAACCACCGCTTCAGACTGAAGTCGAGCCGCGACTCCGCACTGCCGGACGGCGACCGAGCAGCGATAGCGACCCGCGCTCGACTACCCGCACCCTGGGGCGAACCCGCCTAGGCAGGCAACCCGGCGGCCCCGAATCGGGCCAGAAAAACAAATCGAGCTTGAGCTTGCGGCGGATTTCGGGGACAATTACTCATTTTTTGGGCAGAAAAATTCGCTTTGGCCAGATCGCCCGGAAGGCGGTCGCTAAAGATGAGGGGACAGTCTTGAGGTTTGCAGCCACACCCACCGACAACAGTTTGGCGTTTCGGCCTGCTGACTTCAGCACCCTGGCCGAAGCCCTCGATTATGCAGCCCAGGGCCAGACCGGGTGCAACTTCTATTCCCCGCGCGGCGAATTGGCGGCGACCGTCCCCTATTCGCTCCTACGACAGCAGGCGCGATCCTTGGCTCGACGCTTGGTCGGTTTGGGCCTCGAGCGAGGTAGCCGCCTGGTGCTGGTGGCCGATACCACCCCCGACTTCCACCGCTTCTTCTTCGCCTGCCAGTACGCGGGGCTGGTGCCGGTGCCGGTGCCGATCCCCTTCAGTCTCGGCAGTCACCACGCCTACGTGCATCTGCTGCGCGGCATGCTCAAGAGCAGTGCCGCCGACCTGGCCATGGCGCCCACCGACTATCTGCCCTTCGTCGCCGAGGCCAGCGAGGGACTGGGGTTGAGATACTACGGCGATGCCGCCGCCTTCGACGCCCTCCCGGAGACCGACTTGGAGCTGCGGCCTACCGGCCCCCAGGAGCTCGCTTACCTGCAGTACACCTCCGGCAGCACCCGCTTTCCCCGCGGTGTCATGATCAACCAGGCCAGCGTACTCAGCAACCTGTCCGGCATCGTCAGCCATGGGGTGAAGATCCGGCCCGGCGACCGCTGCGTATCCTGGCTTCCGTTCTACCATGACATGGGCTTGGTGGGCCTGGTTTTGGGACCAGTGGCGTCTCAGACCTCGGTGGACTATCTCGGCACCAAAGACTTTTCGATGCGGCCGCGCCAGTGGCTGAACCTGATCTCCGGCAGCAAAGCCACCATCTCCTTTAGCCCCCCCTTCGGCTTCGAGCTGTGCGCGCGGCGCCTGCGCCCCGGCGAGGCCGCCGAACTCGACCTGAGCGCCTGGCGGGTGGCCGGCGTCGGCGCCGAGATGATTCATCCGGAGGTGCTGGAGCGCTTCGCCGCGGCTTTGGCCCCCAGCGGCTTCGATCCCAAGGCGTTCGTGCCTTGTTACGGCATGGCCGAATGCTCCCTGGCGATCAGCTTCTCTCCCCTGGGCGAGGGAATAAGTCTCGACCGGGTGGACAGCGAGCGCCTGGCCAAAGACGGTCTGGCCCTGCCGGCCGATCCGGCGGCGCAGGCGGGCGACCGCGTCAGCGGATTCGTCGACTGCGGTATTCCGCTCTCCGAGTTCGAGGTCGAGATCCGCGACGAACGCAACCAACCGCTGCCTGAACGCCACACCGGCAGCATTCATCTGCGTGGTCCGAGCGTGATGGCGGGTTACTTCCGCGATCCTGAAACGACCCGACAGACCCTTTCGGTAGACGGCTGGCTTGACACCGGGGACATCGGCTACCGAGTTGGGGAGCGTATCTTCGTCACCGGCCGCCGCAAGGACATGATCATTATCCACGGCCGCAATATCTGGCCCCAGGACATCGAGTACCTGGCCCAGCAGCAGCCGGAGGTTCGCCCCGGAGACTGCCTGGCCTTTTCCGCCCCCGGTCCCGAAGACGAGGAAATGTCGGTAGTGGTTGTACAGTGTCGGGAGAAGGACCTGGACATCCGTGCCGACCTGGTAAAACGCATCAAGACCCTGGTGCGCTCGGAGCTGGGTATCGACTGCCACGTAGAGTTGGCCCCCCTGCACACCTTACCCCGCACCTCATCCGGCAAGCTGTCCCGGGCCAAGGCGCGAAAGAACTTCATCGCCCACCAGCAGGCCGCCGAGCTACGCGTCGCCGCCGACGCCGACCTGACCAAGGTCTCGGGACAACGGGGTGTCGGCTAACGCCGAGTCCGGCCGCCTGGTCGCCCTTACTGGCGCCACCGGGTTTATCGGCGGCGCCCTGGCCCACGGCTTGCTAGCATCGGGCTGGCGGGTGCGGGCGCTGGTGCGCAACCCCGCCCGCGCCCGGACTCTTTCCGCACTTGGGGTGCAGCTGGTGCCCGGCGACCTCTCCGATTCTGACGCCCTGCAGCGGCTGGTAGCCGACGCCGATGCTGTCGTCCATTGCGCCGGCTCGGTACGAGGCGTAAGTCAGGCCGATTTCGACCCGGTCAATGCCACCGGCGTGGCCCACCTGGTGCGTGCCGCTGCCGCTCAACCCCGGCCCCCGCGCTTTCTCGCCCTGTCTTCCCTTGCCGCCCGCGAGCCCCAGCTCTCGCCCTATGCGGCCAGCAAGCACGCCGGAGAGCAGGCCCTGGCTGCGGCCGCCGGCCCCATGCCCTGGCTGGCCTTGCGCCCACCGGCGGTGTATGGCCCCGGAGACCGCGAAATGCTGCCCTTGCTGCGGTGGCTGCAGCGGGGCATTGCGCCGGTGCTCGGGGCCCCAGGGGCACGCCTTTCACTGCTGTTTGTGGACGACCTGGTGAGCGCCCTGGAGCAATGCCTGAACGCCCCTGAGCTGCCTCAGGGCATTTTCGAACTGCACGACGGCCACCCCCAAGGGTACTCATGGGAGGAGATCGTCGACCAGGCAGCGGCTTTTAGGGGCCGACCGGTACGTGCCCTGCGGGTTCCGCTCCCCCTGCTGCGAGGCCTGGCCCGCGCTAGCCTGGTCTGGGCCCGGCTAAGCGGCCAGCCCCCCATGCTCAGCCCCGGCAAGTACCGGGAGCTCACCCACCCGGATTGGGTCTGCGACAACCGAGCCCTCACCCGCGCCAGTGGATGGCAGCCGCGGGTTCAGTTCCAGGAGGGACTGGCCCGCACCCTGGCTGCAAGCGCCGGGTCCCGTTAGAATTTAGCGCTCTTCACACCCCTTGAGGTTGCCCCCATGCCAAGCTACCAGGAAATCTGCCCCCAGTTGATCGAGCTGCTGGGCCCCTTCGTAACCGACGGCCAGGAGATCACCGAAGACACCGAACTGGTGGGCGATCTTGGCCTCAGTTCCCTAAAGATCATGGATCTGCTGATGGAAGTAGAGGACCGTTTCGACGTCAGCGTACCGATGAACATCCTGCCTGACGTCAATACGGTGCGCGACTTCGCCCAGCAACTGGAAAAGCTGACCTCCAACCCAGCCTAAGGGCCGCTCCCATGCCCCTGTACCTGTGGCTGATCGGTGACAGTCCCCTGCGCCTGTGGGGGCTCGACAGCCGCCAGCGCCTGCAACGCCTGCTGCCGGATGCCGAGCTGGTGGAAGACCCAACCGGCTTGCCCGACTCGGCTCGAGTACTCCTGGTGCGCGGCGACTATCTGTTCGACCCGCGTCTTATTCGTGCCCTGTCCGATGCCGAGCCGGCCTTGCTTCAACTGCCGGCGGAGCGGGGCTCCCTGCCGGTCGCCGCCCTAGTGCCGGCACCCATGGCCAACGCAGTGAGCGGGCACATCGCCGCTGGGGCCGAAGACACCACACTGCCGGAGGTGGTTGCGCGCCTGACGCCCGACCAGCTCTGCCCCCCCTACCAGGCCCAGCTATTGAAGGCGGAGCCGGCTTTCGTGCTGCCCTTGCGCGAGGACAATCGCCGCCGCCTGGAGGCGCTTCTTTTCGGCGCTGCCTACAAGGGCATCACCGACCTGGTCACCAAGTGGGTCTGGCCGGTCCCGGCCCAATGGGGCGTGCGGGCCTGCGTACGCCTCGGTATATCTCCCAACCAAGTCACCGCCCTCAGCTGGGTGCTGGCGATCACCGCCGGCCTGCTGTTCTCGCAGGGCCAATTCGGTTGGGGCCTGCTGCTGGGCTGGTTCATGACCTACCTCGACACGGTAGACGGCAAGCTGGCTCGGGTCACCATCACCTCCAGCCCGTTCGGACACCTTTTCGACCATATCCTGGACCTGGTGCACCCGCCTCTGTGGTACCTGGCCTGGGGCCTGGGGCTGGCGAGTTACCAGCCGCTGCTGCTGCCACCTGAGCTGGCCCCGGCCATCTGGCTGATCTTCGGCGGCTATATCGGCGGCCGTTTGGTGGAGGGGGCCTTCCAACTCTGGTTGGGGCGCTTCGGCATCTTCTGCTGGCGCCGCATCGACTCTTTCTCGCGCCTGATCACGGCGCGCCGCAACCCCTGCCTGATCCTGCTCAGCCTGGGCGCCATCGCCGGCCGCCCCGACCTGGGGCTGGAGGCGGTAGCCCTTTGGACCGGGGTCTCCACCCTTTTCCTGCTGCTGCGCCTGGGCCAAGCCGGGCTCACCCGGCTCGCCTCCGGGCCCCTGACCTCCTGGCTGGCGGAGATCCGCCGCGACCCGCCGGACCGCTCTCTGGCGGTGCGCTGGTTCGCCCGCGGCTGAGCCGCCGGTGGCAAACCGCCCCTTGCGCATCGCGCTGCTCACCAACCCGGGCAGCGGACGCAACCGTAAGGGACTGGAACGGGTGCGCCGCTTCGCCCGGGATTGCCCTGGTCTGGTGCATCGCGAAGCCGCCAATCCGACCGAGATCGCCGAGGCCCTGGCGGATTTAAACGCCCAGGGGCCAGAGCTGCTGGCAGTCAACGGCGGCGACGGAACCGTGGCGGCGGTGCTCACCAGCCTTTACCGGGACGCTGCCGCGGCCCCGCCCCCTCCGCTGGCGCTGCTGCGCGGCGGCACCACCAACATGACCGCCGGCGACCTCGGCCTGACCGAATCCCTGCCGCGCGCCCTGGCTCGCTTGCAGCGCCTGGCCGAGTCGCCGCCGGCGCAACTTCCGCTGGTGCAGCGCCCGATCTTGCGGGTCGAACTCTGGCCCGGAGGGGACGCCCATTACGGCCTTTTCTTCGGTGCCGGAGCCATCGTACGCGGCATCGAATACTGCCACGCCAAGGTCCACAGCAAGGGGCTACGCGACGGCATCGCCCCGGGCATCTGCACCCTGCGGGTGCTGCTGGCCATGGCACGCCGGGACCGCCGCTACGTGGAAGCGGTGCCGATCGGCATCCGTGCCCGCGACCGCGAAGGCGCCTCGCCCCCCGGCCTGGGGGAAGAGGAATACTACCTCCTGCTAGCGAGCCCCCTGGAGCGCCTATTCCTGGGCCTGCGACCCTATTGGGGCCCGGCGCGCGGGGCCTTCTACTTCAGCGCCATGCGCAGTGCTCCAGCGCGCCCATTGCTCACCCTGCCGCCCCTGTTCTGGGGCCACGCCGGTACCCGGGCCACCCCCGCCAACGGCTACCACAGCCACAAGCTGGACCAACTGGAGCTGGACCTGGACGGGCCCCTGACCCTGGACGGGGAGATCTACCAAGCCAGCCGGGCCCGGGGACCGGTCCGGGTTAGTGCAGAGGACCAGGCACTCTTCTTAAAACCCGACTAATAAATATGTTACATCCTATTGTTTTAATATGTAATTAATGGCTTTGTTAAATATATTTCTAGGCCCTGTGCGGTCGATTTCGGCGCCCGATCACGACTCCAACTGCCGGCGATGAACTCAGAACCAATGCCAACCCTGCCAGCCCCCGGTAGCGGCCTCTATAGCGTGATCGCCGACCAGGCCCACTCCGCGACGGTGGGTCCCGAGTTGGCGGCACTGGGCGAGCACCTGCGGCAACGCTATGGCGCCGGCTTGGCGGCGATCCTGTTCTATGGCTCCTGCCTGCGCAGCGGCGACGCCCTAGACGGCCTGGTTGACCTATACGTGCTGGTGGACGACTACCGGGGCAGCGGCCAGGGCCTGCTGCGAAGCGGCCTCAACTGGCTGCTGCCGCCGAATGTGTTCTATCTGGAGCTGCCGTTGGCGGACGGCGGCCGGGTGCGCGCCAAATACGCCCTGCTATCGCTGCCCCAGCTGATGCGCGGAACCTCCAAGCGCTGGTTCCAGGCCTATCTCTGGGGCCGCTTCGCCCAGCCCATAGCCCTGCTCCATGCCCGCGATTCGGCCGCGGAACAGGCGGTGGTCTCGGCCCTGGGCCAGGCGGCTCTGACCCTGGCCGAGCGGGCCTTGCCCAGCCTGCCGGAGCGCTTCGATGCACGCGGCCTCTGGCAGGGGGCCCTGGCCCTGAGCTACGCCACCGAATTGCGGGCGGAGCGCAGCAACCGCAAACAGGAGCTATTCGACAGCTACCCCGAGCATTACCTGGCTCTGAGCCGGGCCCTGCTGCCGCTGCTGCCCCACCCGGTGACGCTGCAGGGAACCGGCGGTGAATACCGTAGCGAGATCTCGCCAGCAGTGCGCCGCCGCAACCGTCTGGCCTGGGCCCTGCGCCGGCTCCAGGGCAAGGGACTATCTCTGCTGCGCTTGAGCAAGGCCCTGCTTACTTTCCAGGGCGGGGTAGACTACATCCTGTGGAAGTTGGAGCGCCATTCCGGGGTGGCCATCGAGGCGCCGCCCCGGGTCCGGCGTTATCCCCTCATTTTCGGCTGGGGGCTGATTTGGCGCCTGTATCGACGGGGGGTGTTTCGCTAGCTTCGTCGGGCGCCAGCGCGAAGCCGTCAGCGGTTCGCACCGCGGTCTCGAAACGCTCTTCCCAATCGTGCAGATTCTTGCGCGCGTCCTTGACGTAGGCGGTCCAGCGCACTACCCGCAGCACCAGTTTGTTGAGCAGCCGCGGCAACCAGGGCAAGGGACGTTCGGTGTCGATAAACAGCACCACGCGCTGCTGGTCGGTGAGATTGCTGACCTCGTGCTCGTAGGTATCGTCCAGCACCAGGCACTTGCCCTCGGCCCAGTTGCGGCGCTGGTCGCCGACCCGGATCCAGCAGTTGTCCCGGTCTGGGGGGATTATCAGGCCCAGGTGGGTGCGAACCACCCCCTTCGTCACGCCGCGGTGGGGCGGTATCCGGTAATTCGGGGCCACGATGGAGAACAGAGCGGTCTGCAGGTTCGGAATCGACTCCAGCACCCGGGTGGTTTCGGGGCACTGACGGCAGTTGCGTTCGGCCTTGCGGCCGAACCCGAACAGGATGAACGTCTTCCAGTTGTCGCCCTCGGAGATGCGCTTCTGATCCGGCGACACGGCATGGAACGGGGGGATGTGCTCACGCGCGGCCAACAGCCGCTCCAGTTCCGCTCGGATCGGCTGCCAGTTGGCCTCCAGGGTGGCCACGGCGGGGAACTGACCGGGCTCGAAGAAGGGGTGGTCCCCGACCAGCGAACGACTGCCGAGGTAACGATCCAGGGCCTGCAACAGGCGACGCCCGTTCTTTTTCACGAATTTGCGCCGGGTCTTTCGCAAGCGTTCGGACCAAGTCATAACAGTGCTCCCATTTCGATGGTTAGATCAGGCATGGCGCTGCGAGCGGGTCAGCAGCCAGACGGCAAAGGCGAGCGCTACCGCGATCGGGGCCAGACTGGTCAGGGCTGGACTGAGCTTGAACATCAGACCCAGATTGGCGGTCAACTGGTTGACGATCTGGAACCCCAACCCGGCCCCCAGGGCCATCAGGATGCGCTTACCGACGCTGATCAGGCGCGGCGAGCCGAAGGCAAAGGGGATCGCCAGCAGCACCATGGCGCCGGTGGTAAGCGGCAGAGTCAGCTTCTGCCACAAGGCCAGCTCATGGCGCTCCACCGGCTGGCCGCTATCGCGCAGATAGCCAAGATATTCATAGGACTGACTCGGTGACATGGCATTCGGCGGAAGCTCCAGCAGGCTCACCTGGTCGGCGCGCAGGTAGGACTCCCAGTGCATTTCGTCCAAATGTTCGGAAACCAGCACTCCGTCCTCGTTGCGCCGCAGCACCAGGTTCTCGAGCCGCCACTCCTCGGGGGCCCGAAGGTCCGCCCGCTCGGCCTGGATATATAGCTCCAGCTGGCGATCCGGACCGAATTCGAAGATGTCGATATCCGCCGGAATCCGTCCGTACAGGAGCTTATTGATATTGACGAAGCGATTTCTATAGTGGATCCAGAAGCCCCCCTCCCGCGGCTCCACCACACCGCCGGCTATCGCCGCCGAGCGCTGCTGCACGGCCTTCTGGTGCAGCGGCGAGGCGACGAACTCCTCGACCCCAGCGGCCACAACCATCAGGATCAGACCGCTCTTTAGCACCGAGCCGGCGATGCGGGCGACCGACAACCCGGCCGCTTGCATAGCGATCAACTCCTGGTGGTGGGCCAGCCGGGCCAGGGCCATGGTGCTCCCCATCAGGGCGGCGAAGGGCAGCAGGTCGAGGGCTCGGCGCGGTAGCATCTGCAGTTCGTAGCGCAGGGCATGCCAGATGTCGAACACCCCCTTGCCCACGTCGTCGAGCTGGTTGATCAGGTCGAGGAATACGAACAAGGGCAGCAGCATCAACAGCACCAGCACAAAGCCGTCGCCCAAGGCCCGCCCTAAATAACGGTCGAGGGTGTTCATGCCCTGCCCCTCGCGTGCCTTGGTGTGCCGCCCAGCAGGCGCCGGCGCCAAGGCCAGGCGGCGGCCACCATGATCACCAGGGCGAGCAGCCCCAACGGCCACCAGAGCCCGGGCAGGGGGCCTACAGCGCCCTCTTGCACCAGATTTTTTGCCATGCTCATGGCGTTGTAGAACACCGCGTAGGCGAGGATGGCAATCACCTCCGTTACATGGCGCCCCCGGCGCGGCGCGGAGCGGCTGAGCGGCACCGCCAGCAGGGCCAACAGTAGAGTGGTAACCGGGGTGGACAAGCGCCACTGGTACTCGGCCAGATCCTTGCGGTGTGTCGAGCCGTGGAGCGAGGCGGTGCTGCGCGCCTTGCTCTTGCCAGCCAGGTCCTCCTCGGACGGACCCGCCAGGCGCAGCACCAGATGACCAAAACCCATGGAAATGTCTGGGCGACCCGCCCGCCCGAGCTGATAGGCATGGCCGCGGGTAAATTCGAAGGTCACCGCGTGGTCCGGCCGGGGCTGGGGTTGGTGCATTCTGTCCGCCAATACGATCTGGCGTTTGCGCTCGGATCGGGTCTGAAACATCACCCCGAAGGCGGAACGGCTTTCGATGTCCACGCCCTCGACGTATAAGGAGTAGCGAGACTCGGGCCCGACATAGAAGCGCCGCGGCTCCAGATTGGTGATGTCGAAGCTGGTCTTGGCGACCGATTCCAGCACGTAGCTCTGGTAGTAAGCCCAGGGCCGGGCCAGCAGCGACAGGGCGGCCACCAACAGCGCCACGATCAGCGCCAGCAACAGCACCACCGAGAACACCCGCAGCTCGCCGATACCGAGGGCAGACAGGGCGGTCATCTCGCCATCGGCGTGCAACCGGCCCAGCCCCACTACGACCGACAGGTAAAGCGCCACCGGCAGCAGTACCTCCAGGGCGATCAGGCCCCGGATCAGGACGAATTGGAGGATGGTCTCCGTGGGCAGCAGCCCGGCCACCGCATCGTTGAGGGCCACCGCGCTGGAATAGCTGAAAAATACCACGCCGAGAATGCCGACGATGGTAAGAAAGGGGCGGAGGATCTCCCTCGCGAGGTAGAGCTGGATGATCAAGGCCAGGGGTCCCCGGGGTCTCGCCTAAGGGCGCCTGCGGTGACAGGTGCAGCAGGCCTATGTTATATGCACAGCAGACCTAGCGTAAAGCGAACGGCCAATGCCCAACCCTATCCGCGAGCACCCGCTGCCCGATACAAGCCCCGGCTGGACCCTGGCCCACCTGTCCGATCCTCATCTGACCGGGCTGGAGGCGGTCGAGCGGCGCCAATTGCTGAATAAGCGCGCCCTGGGCTATCAGTCCTGGCGCCGGCGCCGGCGCCACGAGCATCGGCCGGAAATATTGGCCGCTTTGGTACAGGACCTGCGCCGCCAGGCGGTGCAGCAGGTCGCGGTTACGGGCGACCTGACTCACCTCGGCACCCCCCGCGAATGCCGGGAGGTTGCCGAATGGCTGCCGGCTCTCGGTGACCCGGACCGGGTGACCCTGGTGCCAGGGAATCACGATGCCTATGTGCACGAGCCCTGGCGGGCGACCCTCGACCTCTGGGCCCCCTACATGGCGAGCGACGAGGCCCCCACGGAGGCCAGTGGCGAGCACCTGTTTCCCAGCCTAAGGGTACGCGGCGACCTGGCCCTAATCGGCCTCAGCTCGGCCCGCCCCTCGGCCCCGTTGTTGGCGGTGGGCAGCCTAGGCGAGCGCCAGCTGCAGGCCCTGGCCGAGGTGTTGGCGGAAACCGGCCGCCGCGGCCTGTGCCGGGTACTGCTGATCCACCACCCGCCAGCCCCAGGCAGCTGCACTTGGCGCAAGCGCCTTACCGACGCCCCGCAGCTGGCCCGGGTGATCGCCGCCGAAGGGGTGGAGCTGGTGCTGCACGGGCATACCCACAAGTCGGCCCGCCACTGGCTGGCCACCCCGGCAGGCCGGGCCCCCGCCATCGGGGTTCGCTCGGCTTCGGGGCTCGGCCTCAAGCCAGGACGTCGGGCCCAATACCACCTGCACCGGATCCTTCCCAGCGGGAGAGGATGGCACATGCAGATGAGCGTAAGGGAGTATCTTTCTCCTGCCCAGGGTTTCGCTGAAACGGCAACCTGGGAGACCGTATTGGGTCGGGCCGCCGGCAGCGCGGCGGACTGAAGCGCCCAAGCCCGGAGTCGCCGGCGTTTCCCACGCCGAAACCCGGTGGCCTGGCAATGCCCCAGAATCAATCCAGGGACAGAAAGGCGTCGCGGATCCTCGCCACCTGCTGTGGACTATGGGCAGCGCTCAGACTGCAGCGCAGCAGGCAGTGCCCGCTGGGGGTGGCCGGCGGCAATACCAGGTTGACGTAGACCCCCTGCTCCATCATTCGCTGCCACCAACCCAGGGCCCGTTCCTTGGCTCCCACTTCGACTGCAACCACCGGCCCTGGATGCGGACCGAGCCGGAAGCCGGCCTGCTCCAGCGCCCCATACAGTTGTTCCACATTGCGCCATAGCTGCTCGCGCAACTCGTGCCGATCCCGCAGGATCCCCAGGGCAACCCGGGTCGAGGCGATCACCGATGGCGCCAGGGAGGCGGTAAAGATATAGGCGCGAATGGCGTAGCGCATGGTCTCCAGTTGCGGGTGGCGGCTGACGCAGAAGCCGCCGACGCTGCCCAGGCTCTTGCTGAAGGTGCCGACAATGAAATCCACGTCGGACTCCACCCCGGCGGCTTCCGCCAGGCCCCGGCCCTGCTCCCCCAAAACCCCAAGGGAATGGGCCTCGTCCACCAACAGGTAACCGCCGAGCTCGCGCTTGACTGCCGCGATCTCCGCCAGCGGCGCCTGATCCCCGAGCATGCTGTAGATGCCCTCCACCAGAA
>CBDUCL010000003.1:0-38751 GCA_965365625.1 uncultured Chromatiales bacterium
GCAGGTAAAGCGGGCCAGCGTCCAGCCCGTCCAGCAGTTGGCGATTGCGCAGCAGCAGCTGCACCAGGGCGGTGAGGTCGTCGCAGCGCCAGTCCCCGCGCATGTAGGCCTCGCCGGCGCCGATGCTGCCGCCGAATACCAGCTCGCGATACAAGCCCGGGTCCAGGACCTCGACCTTGACCGTGTCGCCCTGGCCGTCGCCGAAACACAGCTGCTCGCCGCCCTCTTCGATCACCAGGCGACCGCGGGCCAGGGACTCGAGACGTTGCAGCATGACGCGCCGGGCCAGGCGGTCAAGCCAGCTCCCAGCCAGCTCAGAACGAGGTTTGCGCAGGGTCAGGGTGGTCGCTTTCATCGGGTCTCCAACGGTTTACGCGGGTGGTCGACTATCGGGGTCTTCTTCAGCCAGAGTCGCAGGGCCTGGTAATAGATGGTCACTACCACTTTGGCGGTGATCAGGGGGAACCGCACCAGGACCCCCGCCAATTGGCTGGCACTGAGCGGCCGTCGCTCCAGGCCCAGACTGGCATCGAACAGCTTGCCGCCGCGTTGGTGGTTCTCGATGTGCACCTGCAGGCGGCGCCCGGGGCGGGTCAGGCGCCAGTGGTATTCCATATCCAGGTACATGAACGGGGGCACCGAAAATTCCGTGCGCTGTTCGAAGTTTTGGCGCTCGGCATCCCCCAGATTCTCGGCCGCCGGCAGCACGTAGCAGTGCTGCTCGCCCCAAGGAGTGTTATTGACCTCGGCGACGATGGCTTCCAGGGTTTCCCCGTCCAACTGGTAACAATAGTAGAAGCTCACCGGGTTGAAGCCGAGTCCGAAGTACCGGAGGTGGGTGAGAAGCCGGATCGGCCCTACCGGGCGTCGCCCGGTGCGGCTGGCAACCAGGTCGCGGATTTCCTGGTCGAGGGGCCGCTCTGGATCGCCGTAGTGGTCGGCGCGGCGAAACCACGCCAGATTCGGGCCGCGGGCGGACCAGAGCCAGCGGCGCTCGAACAGCCGCGGCAGTTCCGCCAGGTCCAGATAGACCATGAACAGCCGGTAGCTGAAGGCGTGGGGCCTGGGGGCGAAGCGGCGGTGCTTAACTTGCCCGACGTAGAGGCAGCTGTGCATGGCGCTGATTCTCCTGGAAGTGGCGCAGGGCATCGAGGGCGCTCACCACGCCGTCCTCGTGGAAGCCGTTGCGCCAGTAGGCCCCGCAGTAATAGGTGCGATCGCTATTGAGCTCACTCTGGCGGGCCTGGGCCGCCACTCCGCCGGGGGTGAACACGGGGTGGTGATACTGGATGCGCTTGAGTACCCGATCGGGGTCGATGGCGGCCGTGTTGTTGAGGGTGACGCAGAACTCCACCGGAGCCTTCAGGCCCTGCAATCGGTTCATGTGGTAGGTGAGCGCCACCCGGCCCTGATCCCGGGGCAGGATGTGGTAGTTCCACGAGGCCCAGGCCAAGCGTCGCTTTGGCAGCACCGATGCGTCGGTGTGCAGCACCGCCTCGTTGGCCTGGTAGGGGATGGCGCCGAGGACCTCCCGCTCCTGGGGTCTGGGGTCTGCCAGCAGCGCCAGGGCCTGATCGCTATGGCAGGCTAGGAACAGTGCATCGAAGCACTCCCGTCCGCCGGACTCGGTGCAGACCTCCACGTGGGTTGGCAGCCGGCGCACCGAGCGCACCGGAGCGCGCAGGCGAACCCGGTCGGCGAACGGGGCGGTAAGCCTTGCCACATAGGACCTGGAACCGCCCTCGATTACCCGCCAGGTGGGCCGGTGGTTTACGCTGAGCAGGCCGTGGTTGCGGAAGAAGCGCAGAAAGAATCGGGCCGGGAAGGCGTACATGGTCACCGGGTTGGCGGACCAGATGGCAGCTCCCATCGGCACCAGGTAGCGCTCGATCATGTCTTGACCGTAACCCTGGCGGGCCAGAAAGGCGCCGAGGCTGGGATCGTCGGTGTCCTGTTCCAGCAGTTCCAGGGCCTCGCGATTGAAGCGCACGATGTCGCGGAGCATGCGGTGAAAAGACGGCCGCAGCAGATTCCGTCGTTGCGCGAACAGGCTATTCAGATTATTGCCGTTGTACTCCAAACCACTGCGCTCGCACTTCACGCTGAAGCTCATCTCCGAGGGCTGTGAGGACACCCCCAGTTCTTCGAGGAGGGCGATAAAGTTGGGGTAGGTCCAGTCATTGAACACGATGAACCCCGTATCCACCGCATAGCTTCCGAAGCCAAGGTCGATGTCGTGGGTATGGGTATGGCCGCCCAGATGGTCCCCCGCTTCGAACAGGGTAATCTCGTGCTCCCGGTTCAGGTGGTAGGCGGCGACATTGCCGGCGATGCCGGAGCCGATAATGGCGATTTTCATGGGCTTATCTCTCCGTGCCGGCATCTTCGGGCCAGCGCTGGGGTACCGGGCGCAGCCGTGCCGGGTCGTAACCGACCTCGGCCACGATGCGCTGGAGATCCGCGTACTCTGCGGGCTCCAGTTCGGGACTGCGGGCCATCACCCAGACGTAGTCTCGGGCGCTGCGGCCGATGATCGTTCGTTGGTACTCCGGGTCGACGTAGACGACCCGATATTCGGCGCGGATCGGCCAGACGAACTGCATGCCCCAGACGGCGTTGCTATCGTCCTGCACAAAACCCACCGGGTTGTAGATCTTTTCCGGGCCGTCGAACGCGCCGTCGCGAAAGCGGAACCGGGTGGCCACCCGCCCGTCTTCTTCCAACCGGTAGGATTCGACCGCATTGTGAGCCCCCTCCTCCAGCCAGGTCGGGATATTGGCGATGACGTACCAGTCTCCCATGAACCGTTCCAGGTCCACCTGGGCCTCGGTGCGGATCGGCTGGTGCTGGGCACAGCCGAACAAGGGCAGAAAAAGGAGTCCGGACCAAAGCGTACGCATCATCCCTTCCCCCTCTCAGCCAACCGGTAGCGCAGGGTGCTGCCGTCCGGCAGCGGGCTTTCCAGGGCCAGCCAGCGGCCCTGCTCGTCATACCAGAGGTCGATCGTCAGTTCTGCGGCGCCTAGGCGGTAAGCGGCCGCCCTGCCGCCGTCGCCGAAGGGCAAAGGACGCTGCCCCAGGGGTTCCCAGTCCACTTCTAGGTACTCGCCGGTCTGGGTGTTGAGCAGTCTTTGGCTGCTGGCCAACAACTCTCGCTGCCAGTAAGCGAAGCTGCGCACGCAACCCTCGATGCTCCGGTTGCCCGCTGGGGTTTCGAGAACCATCGCGTCGCCCTTGAGTTGGCCGGCTATGCGCGCGGGCTCTCCATTGTCGTCGGTCTCGGCGTGAATCTGCCGCAGGCAGCCGGCCCTCCACTGCTCATCGCTGCGGTGGCTGTAGCGGTAGAAAGGTATCATCAGCACCCGCACCGCATAGTCCGCCTGGGTGCTGACCCGCAGGCCCTCGGCCCCGGGCTGCAACTGGACTTGGTGGCTGCCGATCTCGCGATCGTCCAGGTACACCTGGTAGCGCCAGATCTGGGCCTCGGGCAGAGCGCTGTTGGCGCCGGCGTAAGCGGCGGCGAGCAGGAGCGGCAGGGCGGCTAGAGACTTGCGCATGGCTTTCCCTCGTTAGCTAGCGGAGCGCCGGGGCGGGCCGGGGATAAAGGCGTTGGTGCTGGCGATATAGCTGCGATAGGCCGGACGCCGTGCGCCGATGTCCTTTTCGAGCATGGCCACGCCGGATACTCGAAGCAGTAGCCAAGTCATCAGCAGGGGGGCGGGCAGAGCCCACCAACCTCCGGCGCTTAGGGCGAGCAAATAATAGCTCCACCAAATGCAGCATTCGCCGAAATAGTTGGGGTGACGGGTATACCGCCAGAGCCCGGTATCCAGCACCTGGCCCGCATTGGCCGGATCGGCGCGAAAGCGTGCCAATTGCCGGTCCCCCAGGGCCTCGAAGGCGAAGCCGATGGTCCAGAGGCAGACTGCCGCCAAGTCCAATAGGCCCAAGTCCCCAGAGCTGGCGGCGGCTAGCAACGGCAAGGAGACCAGCCAAGCCAGAACCCCCTGCAGGCCGAAAACGAGGTACAAGCTCTTCCACTCGAAGCCCGGTTCGTTATTGCGGCGTATCTGTTGATAACGGTGGTCCTCGGGCTGGCCCCAATTTCGCAGGGTCAAATGGATGGACAAGCGCAGGGCCCAGATGGCGAGCAGCACCAGCAACAGTAGACCGCGGTCGGAAAGGGTCGGCTGGCTCAGGACGTATAGCAGTCCCATGGCGAGAAACATCAGTGACCAGAGGCTATCTACGATGGTCACATTGCTCCGCACCAGACTGTAAAGCCAACCTGCCAGACCGACGGCGAGGGCTAGGGGCAAGGCGCTCAAGTAGAGATTCCAGTCCATCAGGCGGCCTCCGCCAGTCGCGCTCGCGCGCCTTCAAACCGCTGGGCCAGGCGCATCAGCAACGGAGTCAGCACACCCCAGCCCACGGCCAACCAGACCAGGGCGGTGACGGGGTCGCTGAAGCTCACCGCCCCCAAACGGGAACCGGCATAGAATGCAAGAGGCCCGGCGATCGCCCCGAACATCGCGGACAGCCACCAGCGACCCTGCAACCAGCGCAGGGACAGATTCAGCGTGGTGGCAAACAACGCCCACATGGCAATAATCCAGTGCGGGGCAGTGCCCGCCAACAGCACGCCGGAGGGATAGACCAACAGCCCCTGCAAGGTCAGGAGGTTCTCCCAGACGAGGCCGATGAGGCAGGCGGCGAGTACCAGTTGGCCCTCGTTCCGCCAGTCACCGCTGCGAAGCAGATGCCAGGAGACGATGGCTACTGCCGCCAAACTGCCGAGCCAGGGCATGCCATGGGCCCCGCCGAGGACGCAGGCAAACCAGCCCAGCTGAAAAGCCAAGAAGTTGAGCAACATGGTTCAGCGGCCCTCAGCAGGGCGTTCGAACAGATAATGGCTGACCCACCACTGCTGCCCCCGGTCGTACCCGAACAGCTCGGCGCAGGCGAGAAAGAACATCCGCCAGCGGGACCACCACTGGCGGCTGGCCACGCCGTAGGTTTGGTCGAATAGGGGCTGAAGCAGGTCCCGTGACGCATCCATGTTTTCCAGCCAGGCATTGGCGGTGCGCTGATAGTGACGCCCGTCCCAGCGCCAGCGCCGCAGCAGCCGCAGGCGTTGCTGAAACCACAGGGGCAGGTCGTCGCTCGGCATCATGCCGCCCGAGAAGAAGTGTCGGCTCATCCAGTCGCCGGGACCCTGGTCTTCAAAGGCATAGGGGGTGGACCGGTGCACAAACACGTGCATGAAGAAGCGCCCGCCCGGGGCAAGCCAGTCGTGCACCCGGGCGAACAATTCGGGCCAGTTGCGCATGTGTTCGAAGATTTCCACCGACACCACCCGGTCGAAGCCGGTCTCGCGGGGACGGAACTCGTTCATATCGCAGGTCACCAGATCGATGTTGTCGAGACCCAGGTGGCTCGCGCGCTGATGGATGAACTCCGCCTGAGACAAAGAGTTGGAGACCGCGGTAATCTGGCTATGCGGAAACTGGCGGGCCATCCACAGGGTCAGGGAGCCCCAACCGCAGCCCAACTCCAAAATGCGCTGTCCATCGGCAAGCCCGGCATGGGAGCAAGTCTCGCGCAAGGCCGCATTTTCCGCCCCTGCCAGGGTGTGCACTCCTTCCGGCCAATAGCCGCAGCTGTATTTCAGGTGCGGTCCGAGCACCTGTTCGAAGAACAGAGCAGGAACCTCGTAGTGCTGTTCGTTGGCCTTTTCAGGCACCAGTGCCACCGGAGCTCGTTGCATGGAATCAACGAAGGCCTGTTGGCGCTCTCCGGCGACCATCGTGTCGTCGGCCTCGATTTCGCGCAGACGCTGCTTGAGCAAGCGTTGTATGCCACGCCGCACTAGAAGGTCTGGCAGCACCCCTTGCTCGGTTAGCTCGAATGCCAAATTGGAAGATGCGGCCATTGGAATCTCCTGTGACTTGAAGAGCTATGAGTGAAATATTGTACAAAAGCGCTACAGCAACCCTAGTGATTGTGGATTGGCTTGTCAAGTACAAATTTTTTCCGGCTTTGATTGGGCTATTTATTATGCGTAACCTGTACAGAGCTGGTTGTCTCTGGCCCGTTCCCGCCAAAAGGCGGACATCGGCCCTCGGCTCGGGCACAATGCGGGGAGATGAAAGCCGGAAGATCCACCCTGCGCAGCTGCCACTGCTGCGGCCTGATACAGCGTTTGCCACCCCTGGCCGCGGGCGAACACGCGGTGTGCGCGCGCTGTGCCAGCCGCCTCGGGCACGGTGATCGCCGTCGCAACCGCTGGGCCGCGATGCTGGCCCTGACCGCCCTGGTACTGTATCCGGCCGCGATGCTGTTGCCCCTGCTGCGTATCGAGAAGCTGGGTCACCTGCGGGAGGACAGCCTGATGTCCGGCGTCGTCACCTTATGGGGCCAGGGCTACTGGCTGGTGGGTACGGTGGTGTTTCTGTTTTCGGTTCTGCTGCCGCCGCTCAAGCTGTTGGCCCTGCTTGGGTTGTCCTTCGGACGGCCCGGCCGGGGCGGGCGCGGGCATGCGCTGGTGTATCGTCTGGTGGAGGGGCTGGGGCGCTGGGGTATGCTGGACGTGATGCTAGTGGCCATCCTCTTGGCCATGGTCAAGCTCGGTGGCCTGGTAAACATCCATGCCGGCGCCGGGCTGTTGGCCTTTACCCTGCTGGTGCTGACGAGCCTGCTGGCCAGCCTGGTGTTCAATCCCCAGACCCTGTGGCAAGAAGCGACGGAGCCGGAACATGATGGAACCTCCAGACAGTCATGACCTGCCGAGCGCCGGTGTCGGTCGCGACCGCCCCTGGCCCTGGCTGTGGCTGCTGCCCCTGGCCGCGGCCGGCCTGTCGGCCTGGTTGCTGTTCAGCGCCTGGGGCCAGAAGGGCATCGCCATCGAGGTCGAGCTGCGCCACGGTCACGGTCTTGAAGTCGGTGATCTGGTTCGTTACCGCGGCATCGCCGTCGGCAGTGTGCGGGAACTGGAACTTACCCCGGACCTGGGAGCGGTGAGGGCCCGAGTGGTGCTGGAACCCAGCGCCCGCGATCTGTCACGGGAAGGTAGCCGGTTCTGGGTGGTTCGGCCTCAGGTCGACTTCGCCGGGGCCAGCGGCCTGAGCACCCTGATCGGGGCCAAATACCTGGGGGCCATTCCCGGGAGCGGCCCTTACCGTAAGCGTTTCCTGGGCCTGGACCAGCCGCCCCCCATGGCCCTGCTGGAGGCGGGCGGGCTGGAGCTGACCCTGGTGACGCCGGATCAAGGCGGGATCCGCGCCGGGGCTCCGGTCAGCTACCGGCGGGTGGTGATCGGTAAGATCCTGTCCCTGGACCTGGCCCGGGACGCCAGCGCGGTGGAGCTGCGCATCTACATCCAGCCTCGCTACAGCGACCTGATGCGGGAGGGCACCCGCTTTTGGAAGGTCGGAGGCGCCCAATTCCGAGCTGGGTTCAGCGGCATCGAGCTGGATGTGGAACCGGTGGGCAGCCTCCTGCTCGGCGGCGTGACCCTGGCTATTCCCCCGAATCCCGGTTCCCTGTTGGCCCCGGGCCAGCGCCTGCCGCTGCACGAGCGCCCTGAGCCGGAGTGGTTGCAATGGGTGCCCTTTCTGGCCCTGAAGTCCGGCCCCGACCGGGTCGAACCGGGCCGGCCCCGGCCACTGGCGCTGGCACTGAGCTGGCAATACAAGGAATACTGGGCCTGGACTCGGGATGGGCGCCGCCGCGGCTGGGGCCTGCCCCTGGCCGAGGGCCTGCTGGCCCCCACCGACCTGCTGCAGCCGCCGCCCGAAGCCCTACCCCAGAGCGCCGCCCTCAGCGCCGGCGACCGAGAGCTGAGCCCCGGCCCGCTGCGGCCCTTGACCCCTGACCTGGCCCTGCTGCCGATGGGCCACCAATGGCCGGCCTGGACCCAGGGCCCCGGCGCTTCCCTGGAACGGGCCGAAGACCTGCTGATCATTGCTGACCCGGAACGCCCGCGCCGCTTCGTCGCTGCAGAGCATCTGCGCCGCGATGCCGGCGCCTGGCAGATTATCGACCTCCCGTTTGACGTTGGCTGGCACGGTGCCAGCGTGGTCTCCGACCGAGACGGCCGCCTGCTTGGGCTGCTGCTGGTGGACGAGGAGAGCGTGCGAATTGCCCAGTTGGGCCCTGGGCGGGAGAACGTGAACGAGTAGAGCCTTTTTCAGGCGCAAGGAGAGGCCAGGGTTGCGGGGGAAGCCGAGACCGGGCGGACGCCCCCGGCAATCGGGGGGCAAGCCGCCTTGAGCCGCGCGGTATAGGCTACGCGGGCAGTCCCCGTGCCACCTGTCCGCCCTCGAAGTCGGCGTCGAACAGCGCCGGCCCTTCGGCGATTATGCCCCGCTCGCGCAGGTAGGCGAGTACCTCATCGGCCAGCATCTCCGGGGACTTTTCGGCCGCCAACAGGGTGATTTCCGGCGCCACCGGGGCCTCGTACGGGTCGTCGATACCGGTAAAACCCTTGATTTCCCCGGCCCGCGCTTTCTTGTACAGGCCTTTGGGATCGCGTTGCTCGCAGACTTCCAGCGGCGCATCCACGAACACCTCGATGAACTCGCCGGGCTCCATGGTTTGGCGCACCCGGTCCCGGTCGATGCGGTACGGGCTAATAAAGGCGGTGAGTGCGACGATGCCCGCCTGGGAAAAGAGCTGTCCGACTGCCCCGATGCGGCGGATGTTCTCCTCCCGATCGATGGCGGAGAATCCTAGGCCGAAACGCTGGGCGAACTCTTCGCCGTGGATTTCGCGCAACATCCCGGGCCCTGCGTTCAGGGCATGGCGCACGTTATCGCCGTCCAAAACCGCGCTCTGGATACCTTCCGCGTGCAGTTTGTGGTCGAGGACATTGGCCACCGTGCTTTTCCCCGAGCCGCTGAGGCCGGTGAACCAGATCACGCAACCCCGGTGGCCGTTTTGTTCCTCCCGGTCGGTGCGGGAAACCTGATGCTCGTGCCATACCACGTTGGTGTCATTCGCCATTACTCAATTCCTATGTCGAGAATTGGCGGCCGATACTGCCGCCAAAAAATCGCCATTATCCCTGAAACTGGGGGACTATTCGACCGCTGTCCCAACTTGTAATGATTGCTCACGAATTGGTAGCTTATAATATTCTGCTTTCGTGTATCCTGGCGTCTGGGCTCCGGTCGGACCGCCGGTTCGATCATTTCTCCGGGGCAGAGCGATCTCATGATGGGAGATGGACTATGGCGCAGACGTTGGTGCGCTATTCCGATGTGTTGGAGATTGTCGGGGATATCCTGAAAGTGCGCATTCCCGAGCTGGGCGGGCAGGCGGGCGGGGGCGGAGTCGCCTTCAACGACCTGGCCCTGATCGAGGACCCCAGCGGCTTCCAGTCCCTCGCCCGGGTCACCCGCCTCGACCGAGATCTGGCCTCCCTGCAGGTGTTCTCGGGCACCAAGGGTCTCTCGAATCGGGCTTCGGCGCGTTTTCTGGGCCACGCCATGCGAGTCACCTATTCGTCGAATATTTTGGGGCGGGTGTTTCGGGGCGACGGCGCTCCCCTGGATTCCGGGCCCGACCTGTCCCAGGACCCGCAGTTGGATATCGATGGCCCGTCAGTGAATCCCACCCGGCGCCACCTGGCGGCCAAGATGATCCGCACCAATATCCCGATGATCGATGTGTTCAACGCCCTGGTCGAGAGCCAGAAGATACCGATCTTTTCGGTCGCCGGCGAGCCCTACAACGAGTTGCTGGCGCGCATCGGCATCCAGGCGGATGCGGACATCGTGGTGTTTGGCGGGCTCGGCCTGATCTTCGACGACTACCACTATTTCCGTCGCGAGTTCGAGGATGCGGGGGTGTTCGCCCGCACGGTGATGTACGTCAACCTTGCCTCCGACCCTATCGTGGAGCGGCTGCTGGTGCCTGACATGGCGCTGGCGGTGGCGGAAAAATTCGCCTTGGAACAAGACAAAAGGGTGCTGGTATTGCTCACCGACATGACCGCCTACGCCGATGCCATGAAGGAAGTCGGGATTGCTATGGAGTCGGTGCCGTCCAACCGTGGCTACATGGGCGATCTCTATTCTCAGCTGGCGCGTCGTTACGAAAAGGCGGCGGACTACAAGGAGGGCGGCTCGGTCACCATTCTCAGCGTCACCACCATGCCCGGAGACGACGTGACCCACCCGGTGCCGGACAACACCGGCTACATCACCGAGGGCCAGTTCTATCTGCACGGCGGCGTGATCGACCCCTTCGGTTCCCTTTCCCGACTCAAGCAGCATGTCATGGATAAGGTGACGCGGGAGGATCACTCTCAGATTATGAATGCCATGGTACGCTTTTACTCCGGGGCCAAGGACGCGGAGCAGAAGCAGGCGATGGCCTTCGAACTGTCCGAGCACGACCTGAAGCTGATGAAGTTCGGCCGCCTGTTCCGCGAACGATTTATGGACATCCGCGTAAACCTGGAACTCGAGGCCGCCCTGGACTTGTGCTGGCAGACCCTGGCGGAATGCTTTACCCGGGACGAGTTGCTAATGAAGCAGGCCCTGGTGGATAAATACTTTTCGCGCCGGGATTCGGGAACGGTAGCGGCCTAGCCCGCGTGCGATGCGGAGTTGGGGGTGAGCTACTCGTCGAATATTGAGTTTCCCCTCACCCCGGTGGCGGCTACCGGGGTGACGGCGGCTCTGCCCGAGTACCTAATGCGCCATTGGGGCGGAC
Source organism: uncultured Chromatiales bacterium (assembly GCA_965365625.1). Classification (GTDB taxonomy): domain Bacteria; phylum Pseudomonadota; class Gammaproteobacteria; order Chromatiales; family Chromatiaceae; genus CAVWCW01. Next base: position 10,719 of record CBDUCL010000003.1, read on the forward strand.
CGGCAGTCGCCGGTGGGATCTAGGATTTTTCCGGATAGGGTTCAATGTCCCGTCTCTCCCTGAGCAAGTCCTCCCTGTCCCAGCAGAGCCGGCAGCTCAAGACCTATGAGCGTTTTCTGCCGTCGCTCGACCTCAAGCGCAAGCAGTTGATGGCGGAGCGAATCAAGGCCCGCAAACACCTGGCGGAAACCGAACTTGTGATGGAGGGCTTGCGCGCGCGGGTGGGGACCGCCCTGCCGATGCTGGCCAACCACGAAGTGGAATTGGAGGCGCTGGTGCGTATCCGTAACGTGCGGCTGGGTCGGGAGAACTTGGTGGGCACCCGCCTGCCGGTGCTGGAGGCGGTGGAGTTGGACGTGCGCGACTATGGCTTCATCGCCAAGCCGCACTGGGTGGACCGGGTGGTGTTGGAGCTCAGCCGAATGCTGGAGCTGCAGGTGACCCGTGAGGTGGAGAAGCGCCGGATGGCGCTGTTGGATGCGGCGGTGCGCAAGGTTACGCAGCGGGTGAATCTGTTTGAAAAGGTGTTGATTCCTCGCGCGCGGGAGAACATCCGCAAGATCCGCATCGCCCTGTCTGACGCGGAGCGCGCTGCGGTGGTGCGGGCGAAGATTGCCAAGGGCAAGCGGGCGCGGGAGGGGCTGGCATGAGTATCGTCGCGCTACGCAAGCTGACTCTGGTCGGCTTGATCCAGGAAAAGGGGCAGGTGCTCGATCGGCTCCAATCTCTGGGTTGCATGCATCTACTGCCGTTGCAGGCGGCGCCCAGAGAGATCGAGGAAATGCCGCCCGAACATGCGGCAAACGCCCGGAAGGCCCTGCGCTATCTGATGGATGTGCCGGAGAAGCGTCACCAGATCCGCCACGCCGAGCACTTCAATATGGACACGGCGGTGTTCGCCGTTTTGGCCAACCAACTGCGGGCGCGCGATGTGAGCGACCGTCGCGACCTGGTGAAGCAGCGGATCCGGGATCTTGCTCCCTGGGGGGATTTCCAATTACCCCAGTTGGACGACCTCTATGGGTATCGGCTCTGGTTCTATGTCGTGCCGCGCGCCCAGATGCCGCATCTGCGGGACTTGCCGCTGCCCTGGCAGGAGGTGCACCGCGATCCCAGGGCATCCTGGGTAGTCCTGATTGCCCCGGAGGAACCGGCCCCCGACCTGATGCCGGTGCCGCGGGTGCGCACCGGCGCCCATTCCCTCGGTAGCCTACGCCAACGGCGGGAGGCGTTGGAGCTGGAACTGGAGGATATCCATGCCGAGCGCCAGGCCCTGACGCGCTGGATTTTTATGATGTCCAGTCACCTGGCGGCGGCCGAGAATGCGGCTGCCCTGGAACACGCCGAGTCCCAGACCCTGGACGATAGCGCGGTGTTCGCGCTCCAGGGCTGGGTGCCTTCGGACCGGACCGACGCAGTCCAGGCCCTGGCCGACAGCATGGGGTTGGCTCTGCTCATCGAGTCCCCGAGGCCGGACGAGATGCCGCCGACTCTATTGCAGAACCCGGAGCCCCTGGCGGCCGGAGAAGACCTGGTTGGTTTCTACCAGATGCCTGCCTACCACGCCTGGGACCCGTCTCGGGTGCTGTTCTTCTCGTTTGCCCTGTTCTTCGCCATGATCCTGTCCGACGCCGGTTATGCCGCCGTTCTCGGCTTGCTACTGGGCGCCGGCTGGCGGCGCATGGGACGGTCCGATGGCGGCCGCCGCCTGCGAGTGTTGGGCGGCCTGTTGGTGTCGGGGTCCCTGGTCTGGGGCGTTCTTGTGGGAAGCTATTTCGGTCTGGCGCCGCCCGAGTCCAGTCCGCTGGCCCGACTGGCGGTCCTGGACCTGCAGGATTTCGATACCATGATGCGGTTGTCCGTGGGTATCGGCGTGTTGCATCTGGTGCTGGCCAGCGGCCAGAAGGCCTTGGTGCATTGGGGCAGCGCCGGGGGCCACCAGGCCTTGGGTTGGATTCTGGTGATGCTCGGCGCTTATACCTATTGGCTGGCACCGGAGGGCGGGTTCGCCCAGGCCCTGGGTCAGGCGGGGATCGCCACCGGTTTGGGCGTGGTCTTGGTCCTGGGTAGCGAACGGCCGGTGCACAGCCCCCTGAGTGCTCTGCTGCGCTTGCTGGACGGCCTGCAAGCGCTCACCGGCGTCACCAGGGTGTTCGGCGATGTGCTGTCCTATCTGCGCCTGTTCGCCCTTGGTCTGGCCTCGGCCTCGCTGGCGCTGACCTTCAACGACCTGGCGCGACAGGTGCATCAGGATGTGGAAGGCCTGGGCTTGCTGTTGGCGATCCTTATTCTATTCGTGGGGCACCTGCTCAATCTTGCGTTGGCCATTATGAGCGGGGTAGTACACGGCCTGCGGTTGAATTTCATTGAATTCTACAACTGGGCCCTCACCGGCGAGGGTTATCCGTTTCGCGCTTTCAAAAAGAAGGAGTTGCAGGAATGAACGAACTGGTCGTCGCGTTAGGCTGGGCCGGGCTTTACGGCCCCATGGCCCTAGGCGCCATCGGCAGCATCATCGGCTGTGCCACCGCCGGCCAGGCCGCCATCGGCGCCATGGTGGATACCGAGTCCGGGCACGGCCGCTACATCGGGGTGTCGGTGATGCCCTCGTCGCAGATCATTTATGGCATCGTGGTGATGTTCACCTTGCAGCGGGAGGTGACTCCCACCGCCGCGCCCGCCCTGTTCGGCATCGGTATCCTGGCCGGCCTGGCGCTGATGTTTTCCGCCATGCGTCAGGGTCAGGCCTGCGCCTCCGCCATCCACGCCAGTAAGACCAAGCCGGAGATCTTTGGCCTGTCCTTGGCGCCAGCGGCCATCGTCGAGGGCTTCGCGGTGTTTGCCTTCGTCTTCGCGTTGGTGTTGGCGGGGAGCATTCCAGCGTGAGAGGCAGCAACCAAAGGAGCAAATCGGCATGAAACCAGCGGTCAGGGGCAAGTCGGGCGGTTTAGCCAGTTCCGGCGTCGAAACCCTTATCGAACGGCTGCGCGACCAGGGCGTGGAGGCGGGCCGAAAAGAGGCTCGGCGCATCGAGGCGGAAGCGCGCACGCGGGCGCTCGAGATCGAAAAGGCGGCCGAGGAAAAGGCCCGGCAGATCGTGGAGCAGGCGGTCAGCAGGGCCGACGCCATAAAGACCGGCGGCAAGGATGCCCTGAAGGTCGCGATGCGCGATACGGTTCTGGCCCTGCGCACTGCGCTGGTGGAGACCGTGAGCGAGAACGTACGCCGCTTGATCACCACCGAGATGGATCGGGAGGAGTTCCTGCGCCAGTTGATTCGCGACGTGGCGGGCGAGGCCCGCGAGCGCGCAGGAGTGGATCGCGGCGAGGCGGTCAAGGTGATCCTGCCGCGCAAGCTGGTCGGGCTGGAAGACCTGCGGCACGACCCGCTGCGCCTGCACGCAGGCGGCATGACCCATTTTATGCTCAGCGTGGCGGGCGGCGTGCTCGAAGACGGCGTCAGTATCGGTGTCAGCGAAGAGGACGATCAGCATGGCATCCGACTCTACCTAGAGGACAAACAGGTGTTTATCGACCTGACCGACAAGGCGGTGGCCGACCTGTTGCTGGCCCATTTGCAGCCGCGCTTCCGGGCGGTTCTGGAGGGGACGGTCAAGTGAGGCGTCGAGCACGCCCGATTCCTGGCGGACTCGTCGACCGCAGCCGGTGGCAGCCATGAGTGGGTCCCCCCGTTATGTGATGCTGATCTGCAGCCTGCCCCATCACGGGCCGCTGTTTGGCGCCACCCGACCGCCGTTGTCGCGCATCCGCCTGCATCAGTGCCTGGCTCAGCTGGAGGAAGACGATCGCGCCGATCACGAAATCGTCGCCCGATTGTTGGATTGGTCCCGGCACACCATCGACCGCAAGGATGCGGATATCGTCCGGGACGCGCGTAGCCTTATCCCCAAGTTGTCCAGCCCGTTTGCGCGCGAACTGGTGGAATGGCGGCTGGAGTTTCGCAGTGCCGTTGCCGCCCTGCGTCGCCGTCAGCAAGGGGAGAGCCGGCCTCCCCCATCTCCCGACTGGGGCTATGGGCGTTGGATACCCACCATCACCGCTCATTGGACCGAACCCGCCCTGGGCATCGGGCGCGCCTTCCCCTGGATCGACGAAGCGCGCTCGTTGCTGGCTACGGGGGCGTCGGTGGAACTCGAGCGGTTGCTGTTGGACGTGGTATGGCGAGATCTGGAGCGCCGCTCCGAGGGCCATGAATTCGATTTCGAGGCGGTGCTCTTGTATTGCCTGCGCTGGGAAGTCATTGCCCGTTGGACCCGTTACACCGCGGAGGCCGCCACCACCCGGTTCGACCATCTGGTGCGCGAGGGCCTGGCCGACATTGACCTGGAGTCAATCGCAGCATGAGTCCTGCGTCCCCTGGCCGGCCCAGATCGGCGTGGAACAAATACGCCCGGCCGAGCGAGTGTTGCCAATCGACGCCCCGCTGCAACCTAGATCAGGCCAACGATTCGAGGTAAGAAATCGTGTCAGACACTAACGCCCCCTCGGGGCCAAGGAAAAAGACCGCCGCCCGCAAGGCGCCCGCCAAGCGTAAGCGCGCCGCCAGCGCCAAACCCGCCGCTTCGGCAACGCCCCCGCCCAAGGTGCCCGGTGACGCGCCGCCCCGGGTGGTTGCGGTGCAGGAGAGCCTCGTCACCATCGAGGCGGGCTGGCGTGATGGCAAGCGGGTCCCTCTGATGAAGAACGAGGTGGTCTATATTCTGCCGTCAAGGGCGGGCGGAGGCGTTTATCAGGAACGTCTCAAGTCCGAGACCCTGCGGGTGCGCGGTCAGTTGGCGGATGTGCAGGTTTTCGAAGACACCAGCGGTGTCGCCGTGGGCGATCCGGTGGAGCAGACCGGCGAGATGCTGTCGGTGCTGTTGGGACCGGGCCTCCTGACCCAGATCTACGATGGTTTGCAGAACCCATTGGAAAATATCGCCTCGCTCCACGGTACTTTCCTTCCCCGAGGCGTGGGACTCGAGGCCCTGGACCGCAGTAAAAAATGGAGCTTCGTCCCCGGGGTGCGCATTGGCGCCCGGCTCAAGTCCGGTGGCGTACTGGGCACGGTGCAGGAAGGCAAGTTCGCCCACAAGATTATGGTGCCCTTCGATCAGGCGGGCGAGGTCGAGGTGACCTGGATCATGGAAGGCAGCGTCACCGTTGATACGCCGGTAGTGCGCATCCGAGACGCTGAGGGACACGAGCGGGCCTTGGATCTGATGCGGCGTTGGCCGGTGCGCCGCTCCCTGGCCGAGGCCATGTTGCGCAACCGCAGCCTGGAACGCCTCTACCCCAAGGAGCCCATGACCACTACCATCCGTCTGGTGGATACCTTCTTCCCGGTGGCCCGTGGCGGCACCGGCTGCATTCCCGGCCCCTTCGGCGCCGGCAAGACGGTGCTGCAACACCTGCTGGCCAAGCACTCGGCGGTGGATCTCGTGATCGTTGTGGCCTGCGGTGAGCGCGCCGGCGAGGTTGTGGAGACCATCGTCGAGTTCCCGCAACTCAGCGACCCGCGCACCGGCGGCTCCCTGATGGACCGCACCATCATCATCTGCAACACTTCCTCGATGCCGGTGGCGGCGCGCGAGGCCTCGATCTACACGGGCATTACCCTCGGCGAGTACTACCGCCAGATGGGCTATCATGTGTTGCTGCTGGCGGATTCCACCTCGCGCTGGGCCCAGGCCATGCGCGAGACCTCCGGGCGGCTGGAGGAGATCCCCGGTGAGGAGGCCTTCCCGGCCTATCTCGACTCGGCCATTCGCGGTGTCTACGAACGGGCCGGGGTGGTGCGTTGCGCGGACCAGGAGATTGGCAGCCTGACCCTGATCGGCACGGTCTCTCCGGCCGGCGGCAACTTCGAGGAGCCGGTCACCCAATCCACTCTGGGCACCGTAAAGTGCTTTCTCGGCCTGTCATACGACCGCGCATACAAGCGTTTCTATCCCGCCATCGACCCGCTGATCTCCTGGTCGCGCTACCTGGATCAATTGGCCGGCTGGTACAAGCGCAACCTGGACCCCGGCTGGGTGGACCGAGTCAAGCGTGTCCAGGCCCTGCTGGAGGCCGGCGATGGGGTGCAGCAGATGATGCAGGTCACCGGCGAGGAAGGCATTTCCACGGCGGACTACGTCACCTACCAGAAGGCCCTTTTCGTGGACATGGTATTCCTGCAGCAGGACGCCTTCGACGCGGTGGATGCATCCACCCCGATGGAGCGCCAGTGTGAGGTCTTCGACAAGATCCACGAATTGGTCCAACGTGACTATGGCTTCGAGGACAAGGCCGCGGTGCGCGATTATTTCACACGCCTTACCGGGTTGTTCAAGAACCTCAACTACGCGTCTGCGAACTCTCCGGACTATGCGCGGCTCGAGGCCGAGATAGAGGCGCTGTCGGCGGAGGGCTGAATGCGGGAACCGACGCGCAGGGCCACTGATTCGACAAGACAATAAAATATCGCGTTGCCCGTGTATACTTCACGCGGCGTCTGTCGATTCCTTCGCTAACGCGTACAGCGAGGGGATCGGCGCGTGCTTAAGGGCCCTATGCAGCAGCAGGTTCAGCTGATAAAAAGCTGATCGAAAAGCGAAAGCAGCGCTGGCGCACGCTAGTTCGAGAGTATTGTCGAGTCGGCGTCTAGCGTAATCGCTAACGATTGTTCCGCTGAGATGAACTTCCCGGAGATTGGGTAAGTTGCCGAGCAAATAGGCGCTGCGATCACTTATCAGGGTATTACGCAGGCTGACTAGCCGGAGGGCGGAGGCCGCCCGCAGCTTGGCAACCCCGGTATCTCCAATTCGAGTGTCGTCTAGATTCACGACTTGGATCCCACTGCCGATGAGTTCCAGGGGGGCTTCGTCCGCGATTCCGGTGCCGTTCAGATAGATTTCTCTCAGATTAGGTAGGCACGTCAGATACTGCAGGCAATCTCCAGTTACGCTCGTATTGGAAAGCACTACCACGCTAAGCGCCCGCTTCTCTCCGATGCTGAAATCGAGCAGCGGCGAGAGATCAGCGTCCACCAATTTCTGTTTTCCATACAGGACCAACGCCGCTCCCCGATTGAACAAATGGTTTCTCAATTGGATTGACATGCCCGCATCCAAGATCGTGATGGGGCTTCGCCCCTGAAATTCGTCGGCCGGTTCAAGCCCCGAAAACGACAAGAAGGCCATCTTATGGGATTTTCCCGCGCCGGATAGGGAAGTTCGCTGAATATGCAGCTAAATTGTTAACGATGACACGGTATGGCGAATATTTCCCTTCGCCGGGCGGACCTGAATTGATCCCTTCTCCTCCGGAGGCCAATCTAACCTAAACGCTTGCCGGCCCGAGCGCCATAGCCCGTTAGTCTTAAAGGGTTTACCCGAGGGCGCTCCTGTGGATGGGGCTTCCGACCGGATTGCGGCGGGGTTCCCCCCGGGTGGAGTCCACGGAAGTGGTATAGGTCTGGGGTGGATGCAAGAGATCGCTGCACAACGCGAGCGGGTAATCTTCGACCTCCCACTGTTCGGGCGCCTAGCTGCGGATCAGAACGCTGGATTCAGGGGGGTTTCTCAGCAGTCAGGGAAAGTCAGGTCCTCGCAATCCTGGAGCGACCAATAGGGCGGTGGTGGTCCTGTCCGGGCGGGCAATGTTGATCTGTCCATCCGTCCCTCGACTCAAACCTTGTCGCTTGGTCATTCCTCCGGCCCGAACCCGAGAATAATGTAGCTGCCGGACTTCTCGTCGAGTTCGATCTCCAGCTGTTGGCGGTCGCGGGCCTCCTCCAGCAATTTGCTGAAGCTGCGGAAGCCGTGATAGCTCTCGCTGAACCCTGGTTTGCGCCGCTTCAGGGCCTGCTTGACCATGGAGCCCCAGAGCTTTTCGTCTTCGCCGCGTTCGCGAAACAGGTCTTCCACCGTCTCCAGAACCAGTTCCAGGCCTTTTTGGCGCTTTTCCTCTTCTGCGGCGGCCGGGGCGGACTTGCGGGGCGCGGATTTCGGGCTGGCCTTGGTCACGGCGGTCTTGGATTTTGTCGTGCCGCGACGTTGTTTTTCCGAATCCCGCACCAAATCGTCGTAATAGATGAACTCGTCGCAGTTGCCGATCAACAGATCGGAAGTGGAGTTTCGCACCCCTACGCCGATCACCAGCTTGTTGTTCTCCCGCAGCTTGCTCACCAGGGGCGAGAAGTCGGAGTCGCCGCTGATAATGACGAAGGTATCGACATGGGATTTGGTATAGCAGAGGTCGAGGGCGTCCACCACCATGCGGATGTCCGCGGAGTTCTTGCCCGACATGCGAAAGTGGGGGATCTCGATCAATTCGAACGCCGCCTCGTGCATGCTGGCCTTGAACTCCTTGTAGCGCTCCCAGTCGCAATAGGCCTTTTTGACCACGATATTGCCTTTGAGCAGCAGGCGTTCCAGCACCTTGCTGATGTCGAAGGCGGCGTAGCGGGCGTCGCGTACCCCGAGCGCGATATTTTCGAAATCGCAGAACAGGGCCAGGTTGTGGGTCTTGGTGCTGGCGGTCATCGGGGCTCCAGTGGGTGGGAGTGGATTGCGGTTTGGGTTCGAATTAGGGCCCAATTCTACCCTTTCTCGAACTTCGGCGGAAAAGCACGGACTTCAGGCAAGGCCGACCACCGAGCCATCTCTCTCTTGCTTGCTTAATGAGCAGGAACGAGCGCCCAGCGCGATAACCGTCAAGCTGCTGGGGTCGAGTTCGCTCCAACGCTGTCATCAACCCGCGTTGTCCGTTAGCGCATCACCACCTGTTTGCTGATGTCCCCCGGTGCGAATCGCTCGATTAGGGCTTGAAACGCCCGTTCCGCTTTGGCCAGCGCCTGTTGCTTGCCGTCCGGGCCGAGGAAGCAACAGAAGATGTCTACCGCCATGCTGCGATGCTCGGGCCAGGTATGGATGCTGAGGTGGGATTCGGCCAGCAGCACGAAGCCGGTGACCCCGGTCGGCTGGAACTGGTGGAACTCCTGCTTCACGGGACTCAGCTCCGCTTCCCGCACCACTTCGGCCAGCAGTTCGGCGACCCTTTCCTTCTGGGTCAGTACGGGCTCGGGGCAGGCGAAAAAGTTGGCGAGCACATGCACTCCCATGCCCTGGATAGATGGCCGTACCGCCGCGCTGGAATTGGGCTCAGTCATACCACTTGCTCCAGCCCTGGCGATAGTAGCCCACCAGGGCGTGCTCCATCAGCGTATTGGGGCGCACCGTCAGGCGGGCGCTGTCGGGGGGGAACTGGGGCATGGCGGCCAGGGTATCGGCGGTGACGAAGCGGGCCTCGGCGAGCGGCTGGGCCCGGGCCCAGTCGATGGGGCGGTGCGCTGCCAGCACGAAGCCCCAGTCGCCGAACGAGGGCACATAGGCGTGGTAGGCCCGGGTGTGCAGCTCGGACGCGATGCTGTCGTGGATCGACCAGTAGGCCTCGCGGGCGTACAGGGGCGAGGTGGCCTGGGTAGCCAACAGGCCGTCGGCGGCCAGCCGGCGCGCCGCCAGTCGGTAGAAGCTCTGGCTGTAAAGCCGGCTCAGGGACAGGTTGCGGGGGTCCGGGAGGTCGATCAGGATGAGGTCGTAGAGCTGAGCGCTGTGCTCCAGAAACTTCCAGGCATCCTGGTTGATGACCCGCACCCGGGGGTCGCTCAAGGCACCCTGGTTGAGCCCGGTGAGCAGGGGGTTGCTCTGAAACAGGTCGGTAACGGCCGGGTCCAGATCCACCAGGTCGACCCGGTGGACGCCCGGAAAGCGCAGCAGCTCGCGCAGGGCCAGGCCGTCGCCGCCGCCCAATATCAGCACCCGCCCGCGCTGCCGGGCCAGGCTCAGGGCCGGATGCACCAGGGCCTCGTGGTAGCGGTACTCGTCCAGGCTGTCGAACTGCAGGGCGCCGTCCAGGAACAGCCGCAGGCGCTCGCCGTCGCGGGTGAGCAGGATGCGCTGGTAGGGGCTGGTCTCGGCGTAGACGATCTCGTCCTGGAACAGCCGGTCCTCGAACCAGCGGGTGGCCTGGGGCGCGAGCAGGAACACCGCCAGCAGCAGGGTGCTGGCGCTGCCGATCAGGGCCAGCTGGCGCCCGGGCCGGGGATGTTCGCGGCGGAACACCCAGAGCGCCAGGCCCGCCACCGCGAGGTTGAGCAGGCCGAACAGCAGTCCGGTGCGCAGTAGCCCGAGATGGGGCACCAGCACCAGGGGAAACAGCAGGGCGGCGGCCAGGGCGCCCACGTAGTCGACGGTGAGTACATTGGAGATATTGATCTTGAGTCGGCGCACCCGCTCCAACATGCGCACCACCAGGGGGATCTCCAGCCCCACCAGGGTGCCGGTGGCGGCGCACAGCAGAAACAGGAAGGGACCGTAGTTGTCGAACTGGGCGAAGGCCTGGAACAGCAGCAGCGGGGTCAGACCGCCGATCAGGCCCAGCGCCACCTGGACCCCGATGAAGGTGGGCGCCAGCTCCGCCGCGACATAGCGCGACAGGAAGGAGCCCAGCCCCATGGCGGTCATGAACAGGCCGATGACGATGGAGAACTGGTACACGGAGTCCCCGAGCAGGTAGCTGGAGACGGTGCCCACCAGCAGCTCGTAGACCAGCCCGCAGACCGCGATCGCGAAGGTGGCGAGCAGCAGCAGGAGGTTCTTGGCCTGGTCGGCGCTGGTCAAGGCGGCGGACCCAGGCCTGCCCTGATCGTGGCCGGTCGGCTCAACCGATCACCGCCGCCAGGATCAGCCCCATGGCGATCAGGAAGGCCGAAATGATCATCGCCACCGCGGTGTTGTGCTCGTCGATGATCTCCTTGTGGATGGAGAAGTGGGTGAGCTTCTCCATGACGAAGAAGCAGACGATGAACAGGCCCAGCCCGAGAAAGCTGTAGAAGACGGTGGATACCACCTGGCTGAGCTTGATATCGGCAAAAATGGCTTCCATTGGCGTGCCCTCTTTAGGGTTGAGTTGGGGGGATTACTTGCCGTGGTAGCGCACGCCGGAGCCGACCGAGCCCTGGCGCACGCTTTGTTGTTCAATGCTCGGCTTGTCGGCCCCGACGTCGGTATAAGTGAGGTAACCGGCCAGGGCGGTGAGCAGGCTGAAGGCGATCAGAACAGCTTTACTCATCGGGATCAGTCGTCGTCATCCGCGGTGACCGGCTTCCAGCGCCGGGCCTCGAACCACCAGCGCCTGGCCCAGGGCAGGGCGGCGGCCAGGCCGAACAACACCGCCAGGTAGGCGAACCAGCGGCTCAGCAACACCCCTTCGCGGATTGTCACCTGCAGCCCCTGGCGGCGGCCCTCGCCTTCGCTGGCCTGGTACCAGAGCTGGTACTGCCCCGGCTCCGGCACCCGAAACAGCAGGCTCACCTTCCGCGCGCCCTCGCTCCAGTGCTCGCCGCCTTCGACGCCTTGATAATAGCTGATCTCCTTGCCGACCGAGAACAGCTCCTCGCCGTCTCGCTCCACGCCCACATCGTACCAGGTCCAGGCATTATTCAGGGGACTTTGCAGCTCCAGTTCCAGCAGTCGGTCGGCGTCGCTGACCTGAAAGCTGTGGCCGCTGGCAGGTTCGCTGGCGCTCAGCTGGCTGGCGGTGAAGGATTCGCGCAACAGTTCGTGGCCCCCGCCGATAAAGGTGACCAGGGCCAACAGGGCGATGGCCAGCAGGGCGAACTTCCAGGCCTGGTCCTGCAGGGCGCTCATCAAAGGACTCTGGACGTAGGGTTGGGCGGGATGCACTTGAGACGAGGGGCGCAGCTGGGCCAGCCAGTCATCGTCGGATTCCCGCCGCTGGCCGGCGAAGGCCGCCTTTACCTGCTCCAGGGGTAGGTATTCCCCCAGGGCGTATTCCAATTCCTCGTCGGTCTGCTCGACGCTTAGCATTAGCGGCGGGTCTATGGCGTCGGCCATGCGCACCCGGTCTTCGCGCTTGGCGATCCAGGGCAACTCGCCGGCCAGGTCGCGGATCTCGGCCGTATAGGCCTCGTAGAATTCGAAGCGTCGGCCCAAGGCCTTGACGCTGCGCTTGGGGGTGAGCTGCCACCATTCCTGGGGACTGGGCAGGGTGCGCACCCGGCGGTAGAAGATCCAATGGCCTTTCTCCCAGCTCAGCCACTGGTAGCCGTGGGTGGGAGAGTAGAGACAGAATTCGACCCAGGAGTCGGGGGCGCTGAAATACTGCACCAGGCCGATGACGGTGTAATCGACCCCCTTGAGCCGTCCCTGCATGCCCAGCTCCAGGGGCATCCACGCCCGGTCCTCGCTCAGCTCTCGGTGTACTAGCACCAGCTTGAATTCGTCCCGGGGGTCCAATTGCGACCCGCAGTACCGGCACACCACCGCCCGCACCTTGTGGCCGCCATACAGATCCAGCGCCCCACCGCACTGAGGGCAGCCGATGCGGCGCGGCTCGCCCACGCTCATCCCAGCACCTCGATCTCGAAGGGGTCTACCCACTGGCCCCGGAATACCTCGACCTCGGTCCCGGGCGGGCCGAATTCCAGGGTCACCAGCCAGGGGCCGGGGGCCGAGAGGTGCACATAACCAAAGCGGCGCTGCAGCGACACCTGCTCCGGCAACTCGCCGCGGATGCCGAGCAGCCGGGCGCGCCCGGTCTCGGTCACCGTCCACTGCTGGTGGAACAGCTCCAGCCGCTGGCCCACCTCCAGCTCGGCGGGCGGCGGTAGTGCCCGGTCCGGCGTTACCCGCTCCTCGATGGCGAAGTCCCCCTCGTCGACGCTGACCCAGCGCCCCTCGCCGGCGTCGGTTAGCACCCACCACTCGTCCCAGAAGCCGGCCCCGTAGTCGTAGCGCAGCAGGCCCAGGGGCTCGAACTCCAGGTCGCGGTGACGGTAGCGCCCGCCCAGGCGCAGCAGGGATGGGTATTCCGCCAACGCCGACTGGTGGCCCAGAATGGTGGCCTCGGCCCCCCTCAGATAGACCACGTTGTCGCAGTAGTCGCAGGCCGCCATCTTGCTGAAGCGCACACGGTGCGGCAGCTCTGCCCCGCAGCTGGGGCAATTGAGCGGGCGTTGCTCCGCGCCCAAGGGCTCGGAATCGGGCATGAACGGCCTCCAGTGGCATCCGATAGGCCCGATTCTGGGCCGCACGAAGGGCTGATGCAAGCGGTGAGCGCCTGCAGTGGGGCCCTGTCCGGCGCGGTTCCGGGCAGGGCCTAGCGAGCCTTGAGAGAAGGGACTAAGCGATCAGTTCTGGCGGGTGCGGTCTTGGTCCCGGTCACGGTCGCGATCTTGATCGGGTTCCTGGTCCTGGTCGCGGTCCCGATCTCGATCTCGATCTCGATCCTGATCGGGCTCGGTTGTTGCGGGTCCTGCGGCCTCGCCGAAGCGGCTCTGCACCGGCCCGAACTCGCTCTGGACCTGGTGACCGTATTCGGTCGTGGCGGCACCCGGGCCAGCGCCAGCAGCTCCGGCGCCACCGCCGGCACCACCGGCGCCACCGCCACCGCCACCACCACCACCACCACCACCACCACCACCACCACCGCCGCCACCACCACCACCGCCGCCACCGCCGCCACCGCCAGAGGCGATGGCTACGCCGGTGATCAGAGCGAGCAGGATGCAGGCGGCCAAGCGAAACAGCCTTTTACCGTTCATGCTTTTTCTCCTCGTGCCTTCCCGCCTCGCTGCCGCGAGGCGCAGTCGGCGTCGTACTCCCTCGTTTTTGCCGACGCCAATGCGTTGCCGGTTATGCCCGGCAACGCATTGGCGCCTTACTGAAAGTATAGTTCGTGCCGGATTTCACAGGCCCGCGTTTGTATACCGTTCGAACAGGGGGCGATAATGAGTCCTGGCGACCGCAGCCGCGGTTCTACAGCCCACTCAGGAGACGCCAGCCATGCCCGATAGCCCGGCCCAGAATGCTCCATCACCCTCCAAACGGGGCTTCGGGAAATGGCTGCTGTGGGGCGTAGCTGGGCTCGCCGCCTTCGCCGCCATGGGGGTACCGATGCTTGCCATGATGGTGTTTATGGGCCGCATGACCACCAGCATGGAGCGCATGGTGGTGTCGGTGCACCAGATGAGCAGCGACGTGACGGTGATGAAGGACAACCTGGTCGCCATGGGCAACTACATGAATGCCATCACCATCGGCGTGGCCAGCATGGACGGCAATATCGACGATATCGAGGCCAGCATCGTCGCCATGGACTACAACATCAGCACCATCAACGGGGCGATCCAAACCATCCAGGCCTCCATGGCCTCCGACCTGTCGGCGATGAGCCAGGATGTGGGTCAGCTCAATACCGCGGTGCAGGCAATCGCGGTTAATGTGACCGGCATGAACGCCCAGATGGGGCAGATGATGTTCGACATCAACAAGGGCACCGAGACCTTCACCCAGCCCTGGAACCTGATGCGTAACGTCGCGCCATGGTGAGGCGGCGCTGCCTGCTGGTGTTAGCCGGTTGGCTGGCCCTCGGTGCGGCGACTGCAAGCGAGGTCACGGTCGCCGTCCCGCTGTCGCTGCAGCCCTATTTCCTCCCGTTCCAGGGCAGCGGTCTCGCCTATGACATGATTCAAGCCGCCTTTGCCGCCGGCGGTCACCAGGTGCGCCCGTTCTACGTCAGCGGGCGCCGGGTGCAGGGGCTTTTGCATAAAGAATCCCAGGTCGACTGCCTGCCCATGGTGGTCCCTGGCGTGGAGCACGGCTGGCATGCTACTCGCAGCGCCCACCTGCTGCACGACTACGCCATTACCGCACCTGGCCGGACACTGGAGGACCTCGATGACCTGCGTAGCGGCCGGGTGCTGGCCTATCCGGGGGCGACCCAATTGCTCGGGGCCCGCTTCCGCGAAGTGGTGGCCGGCAATCCAGCGTACCGCGAGATCAACAGCCACCGGGCCCAGATTCGGTTGCTGCTCCAGGGCCGAGTCCGGGTGGTGATCGCTGACCGCTTGCTGGCCGAATGGTACCTGGATTACCTGGCCGACGAGGATGGGGAACGGCCGGAGGTAGTGTTTCACGACCTCTTCGAGCCGGTGGGGCACGACTTCGTTTGCCGGGACCCGGACATCTCTGCTGCCTTTAGCGCCGGGCTCGAGCGGATCGGCGCCGACGGCAGCTTGGCTGCCATCCTGCGCCACTACTTGCCGGAGGAAACGGTCTCTGCGCTGCTGAGCGAACTGGAGGTCGCCCCGGCGTCGCCTCCCGATCCCTGAACCGCAATCGAGCGACGTTTCGGCGCGTCCGTTAGCCACTCGCCCAGATTCGCCGGGTTCCCCCTGGCATCCAGCGCCGACTCAATACCGCTCCAGGTAGAGCGCTAACCGGGGCAGCAGCGCCTCCGCGGCTCGCCGGTTGCCGGCGATGTTCCAGTGGCTATCCCGTGGCCGGTAAAGAGGCGGTTGGCCGGGTTCGGAAAGCGTAGGCAGCAGGTCCAGATAGGCGATGCCGAGGCGCTCGAACGCCTCGGTCAGGCGGCGGTTGGGTTGCTGCAAGTCCCAGGCCCTGGCCGGCAGGTCGGGAAAATGCGTCCTTGCTACTTGCTCCCGCAAATCGGGATTGATCTGCAGTTCGTCGGGAATCAGGGCCACCAGGAGTTCGATGCCCTCGCGCTTGCACACGGACTGCAGCCGCTCCAGATAATGCATGGCGTTGTCGAAGCGGCGCTCGAACTTCGGATCGCCGCGCCGAAACACGAAGCTGCGCTTGGCTTCCAGTTGCAGGTAACGCTCGGTGGTGAAGTTCGGGCAGTCGTCACAATAATCGTTTGGGCCGTGAATGACACGGCCCTCGTAGTCCTGATTCAAAGCGCTCAGATAACGCAGGAAGGAAGCCAGATAGGAGTATTCGTGGAGGCCGCGGCGGCGGCTGTCGGAGAAGTCGTTGCCGATGAACAGGGATACCAGCACCATGTCCGGCTGCAGCGCCAGGCCCTCGTGTACCAACAGGGCGAGGTAATCCCGAGGACCGATGTCGGGAATGCCCATGTTGTAGATCTCCACTGCCGCCCCCCGGGCCTGCAGCATGGCCTCCAGCCGGGTCAGGTAGTTGTCCGCATAGGGCACCACGCCGAAGGCGAACGAGTCGCCCAACCCGAGAATTCGATATACGCCATCGCGTTTCGGCTCGAACGCCAGGTCCTTGAAGCCCTGGGTATTGAGATGGAAACCCCAATCCGGCGCCCCCGGCGCGCCGCGATAACGGTTGTAGGAGTCCTTGTAGAAGACGAACGAAGGCTGAAACCAGTCGTAGATACGGAACCCGATCTCCGCCAGCGCCACGATCAGCAGCAGATTGACCACAAGGATCTTCAACGTGCGGATCGCTCCGCCGCTGCGGCGTTTAGGCACGGGCTCCCTCGCTTTGCGCGCCGAGATCGCTGCCGCCCGCCGCCTCACAGGTGCAAATGCCGGCAGATGAGTCGGGGTTGGACGTCACCAGGATCATTGTGTTCGCATTGAAAACTCGTAGGGCCCAAGACCGCGGATAAATGACGGGGGGAGGATGAAATATGCCGCGAGTCTAAACCGAATGACCCCGGTTCGACAAAGGAGACGCAAACCAGCACCGGGCCGCCACGGTCGGGCGGCAAGGCTCTGGCATCGATGAGAACTCTAGGGTGTTTTGGCGCCCCTGGCGCGATTCGAACGCACGACCTTCCGCTTAGGAGGCGGATGCTCTATCCGACTGAGCTACAGGGGCGGGGATTGGTGCGGCGGGGTCTAAGCCGCCGCGCCGATTCTATAGGAGCCGGGCCTAAGTTCCAAGTTACGGGTAGCCCGGGTGCCCGTGCCCCGAATGGGGTGAAACCCGGGGGAACCGCGGTGTAAACGGGCAATCCGCCAACTGATTCGAAGTGGGAGCCCGATGCCGAGTTCATCGGTTCGTGGTCTGCTTCCTCTGTTAAACCCGGGTTGCCCCCCGTTCGGGACACGGTCACCCGGGCTACTCCGGAGGCGAATCAGAATATCCGGTTGAGCCCATTCAGCGCCGCCTCCCGGTAGGCCTCGGCCATGGTCGGGTAGTTGAAAGTGGTCTCGGCGAAGTAGCGCAGGCTATTGCGGCCGTCCGGTTGGGCCATGATGGCCTGACCGATGTGGACGATCTCGGAGGCCCCCTCGCCGAAGCAATGGATACCCAGGATCTCCAGGCTGTCGCGATGGAACAGCAGCTTCAGCATGCCTACGGTGTGACCGGTAATCTGGGCCCGGGCGATGCTGCGGAACAGGGCGCGGCCCACCTCGTAGGGCACCTTGGCGGTGGTCAGCTCGCGCTCGGTGCGGCCCACCGAGCTGATCTCGGGCATGGTGTAGATGCCAGTGGGGAAGTCGGTGATCAGCTCCCAGTCGGTGTTGCCGCGGGCGATCTGGGCCCCGGCGAAGCGGCCCTGATCGTAGCTGGCGCTGGCCAGGCCGGGGTTGCCCACCACGTCGCCCACCGCAAAGATATGGGACTGGGCCGTGCGGTAGTGGTTGTCCACCTCGATCTGGCCCCGGTGGTTGACGTTCAGGCCGATCTCCTCCAACCCCATGCCGTCGGTGTTGCCGGTGCGGCCGTTGGCCCAGAGCAGGGCATCGGTCTTGAACTTCTTGCCGGACTTGCAATGCAGCACCACGCCGTCGTCCAGGGGCTCGACCCGTTCGTATTCCTCGTTGTGGCGGATCACCACCCCTTGGTCGCGCAGGTGGTAGCTCTGGGCGTCGGTGATCTCGTCGTCGAGAAAGGCCAGCAGCCGGTCGCGGGTATTGACCAGATTCACCTTTACCCCGAGGCTGCTGAAGATGGAGGCGTACTCGCAGCCGATTACCCCGGCCCCGTAGATGGTTAGTCCGGAGGGGGTGTGGTCCAGGTCCAGCACCAGATCGCTGTCGAGCACCCTCGGGTGCAGAAAGTCGACGTCCGGCGGGCGGTACGGCCGCGACCCGGTGGCGATCACGAAGTGATTGCCGCTCAGCGATTTCAGCGCCCCCGAGGTTTGTTGCACCTCCAGGGTGTGGGCGTCGGCGAAGCGGGCCCGCCCGGGAATGATCTGCACCCGATTGCGCTCATAGTAGCGGTAGCGGGTGGAGACCTGATCCTGGATTACCGCCCCCGCCGCCCCGAGCAATTGGGGATAGTCGATATGCACCTGGCGCATGGTTTGGGCGAACAGGGGGTTGCGCTTGTAGTCGTCGAGCAGCTGGGCAGCGTGGCGCAGGGCTTTGCTGGGGATGGTCCCCCAATGGGTACAGCCGCCACCGACCTGGGGATGGGCCTCGACGATGGCCACCCGATGCCCGGCCTTGGCCAGGTTCATGGCGGCGCCCTCGCCGCCGGGGCCGCTGCCGATCACGATGGTGTCGAAATGGGTACTGCTCACGCTGCTTCCCCCCAGGTTTTGGCCCATTGTAGACGCTGGGAGGACGGGAAGCACGGGCCCTTCAGCCGCGTTTCGCAAGCCCCAGCCGACGGATCAGCGGCGGCACGGTCGGGGCCTGCACCAGCAGGCTGAACAGCACTACGCCGAAGGCGATGGATTGGATGGTCCACCAGTACTCCAATTCCACCGGCAGCGACAGGGCCAGGGCCAGGGCGACGGCTCCGCGCAAGCCGCCCCAGGCCAGGCAGGCCTGTTGGCCGAGGGTGATGCGCTCCACCCCGGGCAACAGGGATAGCAGGGGGACGATGCCGAATATGCCCAGGGCGCGGGCGCCCAGCACCCCGGCAATGCCGATCAACATCGCCAGCCAGCGCTCGCCGAACATCGCCAGGGTCACGGTGGCGCCCATCAGCAGAAACACCAGGGCGCTGGCGACATAGGCGTTGAGCTGCCAGAGGTGCTGGAGAAACTGGCGTCCTGCGGGTTCGGCATAATCGCCGGCCAGGCGCCCCAGGATCAGCCCGCACACCAGCACCGCCATCACCCCGGACACTCCGAGCAGGGATTCCGCAACCAGGTAGCTGCTGTAGGCGGCAATCAGGGTGACCAGCCCTTGCAAGGCGGGGGCGTCGCTGCAACGCCAACGGGCCAGAACCAGAAACAGCAGGCCGCCGGCCAGCCCGGTGAGCATGCCGCCGGCGAATACCCGGCCGAATTCGCGGCTGGCCAGGCCCAGGTCCGGGCTGCGGCTCGGGTCCAAGGCCAGCCCTAGCAGCAGGCCGAATAGCACGATGGCCAGGGCGTCGTTGAACAGGCTCTCGCCCTCGAACAGCACAACCAGCCTTTCCGGCACGCCCAGGGCCCGGAACAGTGCGGTCACTGCCGCCGGGTCGGTGGCCGAGAGCAGGGCCCCGGTGAGCAGGGCGGCGATCCAGGGAAAGCCCCGGGGGTGACCGATGCCGTAGTACACCAGGGCGGCGGTGATCAGGGTCGAGAGCAGCATTACCGGCAGCGCCAACACCAGGATCGGCAGCAGGTTGCGCGCCAGGGCGCTGGCGTCGATCGAGAAGGCGGCGGCGAACACCAGCACCGGCAGGGAGACGTAGAAGATCAGGTCGTGAAAGCCCTCCGCCCGCAGCCCGGTGTCCTGGCCCAACGCCAAAAGCAATTCCGAGCCGGCGAATCCGGCCAGCAACAGCATTGCGGGGAACGGCAGCCCAAGGCGCGCCGCCAGGGGCTGTAACAGCAGCGCCAGGGCCAGCATGGCGCATAGCAGCAGCCCGGTGGCCAGCTCCATGGCTCAGGCCGCGCCTGGCGGATCGGGCGTAGGGTGCAGCTCGCTGAGGGCGATGGACAGGCCGTGGCCCTGCACCACCCGGGCATGGAAGCGGCGCAGTTCCCGCGGCGAGCGAACCCCGCAGGCATGGGCGATCAGGCCCACTTCGTGGACCATGGTGCGGGCATAGTTGGCCACCCGCTCGGCCTTGGTCGGCGGGTGCAGGCCTTTCTGCAGCTTGGGGTCGTGGGTGGTAATGCCGGTGGGGCAGGTGTTCTTGTTGCACTGCAGGGCCTGAATGCAGCCCAGGGCGAACATGAAGCCGCGGGCGGTAGCCACGAAGTCCGCCCCCAGGCACAGGGCCCAGGCGACATCGGTGGGGGTGATCAGTTTGCCCGAGGCGATCACCCGCACCCGATCGCGCAGGCCGTGCCGGCTCAGGGTGTCCACCAGCAGCGGCAGGCTCTCGCGCAGGGGCAGGCCGACGTCGTCGATCAGGGCCATGGGGGCGGCGCCGGTGCCGCCGTCGGCGCTGTCGACGGTGATGAAGTCGGGGGCGCTATCCGGGCCGCGGCGCTGGATTTCGTCGCACAGGCCGTCGAGCCAGCCGTAGGCGCCGAGCACGCACTTGAAGCCCACAGGCTTGCCGCTGACCCGTCGGATGCGTTCGATCATGTCCAGCAGGGCGCCGTTGTCGCCGATGTCCGGATGGCGGTTGGGGCTGATGGCGTCCTGGCCTTCGGCGATGCCGCGGATACGGGCGATCTCCGGGCTCACTTTGGCCCCGGGGAGGATGCCGCCCTTGCCTGGTTTGGCTCCCTGACTCAGCTTGAGCTCGAACATCCGCACCTGGGGATGGGCCGCGACGTCCCGTAGTCGCTCGTCGTCGAGCCGGCCCTCCAGATCCCGTACCCCGTTCTTGGCGGTGCCGATTTGGAACACGATGTCGGCCCCGCCCTCCAGGTGATAGGGCGAGAGCCCGCCCTCGCCGGTATTCAGCCAACAGCCGGCCTGGTAGGCGCCGGCGGACAGGGCCTGCACCGCCGGCCGCGAGATGGCGCCGTAGCTCATGCCAGAGATATTGACCAGCGAGGCGGTGGTATAGGACTGCTCGCAACCCGGGCCGATGGTCAGGGGCCGCGGCGGCACCGCGTCCTCGCCCAGGGTGGGGTAGGGGCAGTTGACGAAGAGCACGGTGCCGGGTGGGCGCAGGTCGCGGGTAGAGCCGAAGGCGACGGTGGTGTCCATGCCCTTGGCCGCCCGGTAGGCCCAGGAGCGCTGGGCCCGGTTGAACGGCAACTCTTCCCGGTCCATGGCAAAGAAGTACTGGCGGAAGAACTCACCGACGTGCTCGAAGAAGTAGCGGAAATGCCCGATCACCGGGTAGTTGCGGCGCACCGCGTGCTTGGTCTGGGTGACGTCCACCACATAGGTGACGATCAATCCGAGACAGAGCAGCCCCACCACGAAGACGAAAAGCACCGCCATGAATTCCAGCACGGCCACGAGGTAGCTGGGCAGATTGGCAGGCATGGGAGGCGCCTCCGGTCGGCTCGGGGTTGTCGTAACTATAGACGGAAACGCTGCCGGTGCATGGCTGGCTCCGCCGCGTCCCCGTCACGGGGGCGGGAATCTTCGCAGGTTCCACTCGATAGGTAGGACCGGCATCCGGCCGGGGGCTTTTCAATAATGGCTTGCCGCCCAGGATGAGGCTCTCGCCCCCTGTCCCTGCGTCGTGGAGCCTTCCTCTAATTGTGCAGCTCTACTACGTCGCCGTCGCCGAGGGTGTGCTCGCGCCCCACCTGCTGCCCGTCGAAGTGGCCTTGGCCCCAGACTCGGGCGTATTTGAGCCCGCCGGCCAGCTCCCGGTGCACCTTCACCGCCAGGTCGAATACGGTCTCGCCCCGGCGCAGGGTAAACGGACGGTCCCGGTCCGGCGGCCGGCCCGGGGCCTTGGTATAGACGCGGATCACTTCCAGCCCGCGGAACAGCCAGGGGCCGATCTGCTCCAGCCCTTGACCGCTCTCGCTTGACACTGCCAGGGCCGGGAGCGTCAGGCCGCTCAGCTCCCGCAGTACAGCCAGCTCCTGCTCCAGGTTCGGCAGCAGGTCGGCCTTGCTCGCCAGCAGCAGGGTCGGCAGGTGCAAGGCGAAGGGGTCGTCGTCTTCGGGCGGCGGGGCCGAGCCGTCCCCCGGCCAGTGGGAGCTGAGATGGACGCGGCGCTCGGCCAGCAGGGCCTGTACCGCCTCCAGTTCGTCCAGGCACAGGGGGTCGCCCAGATCCAGCACCAGCAGGCAGGCCTCCGCCGGTTGCAGGGCGTTGCCGATCCAAGAGGGAAGGTGAGTGTGGCTGAGCGGGGGCAGGTCCACCAGCTGGAAGTGGATGTCCTCCCAGGCCAGCATGCCGGGCTGGGGGAACTGGGTGGTGAAGGGATAGGCGGCGACTTCGGCATGGGAGCCTGTTAGGCGGCCGTGGAGGGCCGACTTGCCGCTGTTGGGCGGCCCAATCAGCGCTACCTGGGCCGCCCCCTCGGGGTGGATGACCGTGGTCGGGCCACTGCGGGTCGCGCCCGGTTTGGGGCCGGCGAGGGCCTCGCTGAGGTCTTTGATTCGGGACTTGATGTCCGCCTGCAGGTGGTCGGTACCCTTGTGCTTGGGGATGGTGCGCAGCATTTCGCGCAGCCAGGCCAGGCGCTCGGAGGGCTCCCGGGCCTCGCGGAAGCGGGCCTCGGCGGCCTTGTACTCGGGGCTGAGGTTGGCCGGCATCAGGAGATCACCAGGGCCAGGCTGTCCCAGGGCGGGCCGGCTTGGGCCAGGCCCGTCGCCAAGCCGTCCGGTCGGAAGCTGCCATAGGCCTGGGATGCGTCCCACAGCCGCATGCTGCCAGCGGCCAGGTCGAGGTCGAAGCGCCCGCCGCCGATGACCAGGAGGTCCGGATGGTTCAACTCCAGGCGCTCAGGGGTAATCCAACGGTGAGGCAGTCCCTGTTCGGCGGCAAAGGCGGCCAGTATCTGGTTGTGGTAGCGATGCCGGTCGGCCGGGGCAAACAGCAGCGTTTCCCGGCCGCGCCAGCGTAGTTGCAGGAACTTGCCCGACGATTGCTGCGGCACGCTGTCCCCCGAGGGTGGCAGCCAGCGGACCTGCAGCGGGGCGGTGGACATCGGCGCGCGCGAAGCGGTCGGCTCAGGTACCACCCAGGGCCGCCCGGGCCCGTTCAAAGCGTGTTTCCAGCTCGCTCATTGCCGGCTCCGGGGCCGGACCGCACAGGTACCAGTCGCGCTCCAGCTGGGGCGCGGCCTCCAATGGGTCGCCCTCGCCGGCCGCCATGTGTCCGCTCAGGCGGCTGACTTGGAAGGCCATGCGCGCCTCGGCCAGCTGCGGCGGCGAATCAACGCCGGAAAGAATCTCCAGGTGCAGGCAGATCTCCTCCCGGCGCTGTTGGTTGGCGGCCTGTTCCGCTGCCAGCCGGTCACGATCCGGGCCTTCCGTCTGCGCCGCCAGTGCCGATTCGTAGCGGCGCTGCATGCCGGCCTGCAGGTCGCCGTCCTCCAATGCGCCCACAGCCTCCCATTGCTCCACCAGCGGCTGGGGGTCGCCGGGCTCGGGCCGGGACAGGGCCTGCTCCAACTGCCGGCATAGGCCCGCCTTCTCCCGCAGCAGGCCGAGCTGGGCCCGTTGGCGTGCCTGTTTGAGCTGGGCCAGGCGCTCCCGATAGGCGTCTTCTGCCTGTTGCCAGGCCGCCTTGGCCCGGCCGTAGCCGGATTTGGCCAGCTCCAGATCGGCGCTCTTCTGCCAGGCCTGGCGCAGTTCCCGGTAGCCCTGGTTCAGGGCTTCGGGATCAGCGGCCTCTTCCGCCAGGGTTTTCAGCCGGCTGGCGATCTCCAGCCGCTGCTCCAGGTTTTGGTGCAGCGCCTGATGCTGGGCCTCCTGTTCCTCGCGCCGGCGCTCGAACACCCGATCGCAGGCGCCGCGGAACTGCTCCCAGAGTGCGTTCTCGGCCTTGCGCCGACCCGGAACCGTGGTGTGCCATTCGCGCTGCAGGCGCTTGGCCTCGGCAATTGCCTGCTCCAGGTCCGGGAGCTCGCTCAGGGCCTCGATGCGGGCGATAAGGTCCCGGCGGAAGGCCAGGTTGCGGCCGCGCTCTTTCGACAGCCGTTTGTCCAGGCGGTCCATGGCCTTTCGGAAACGCTTCTCCAGGGGTTTGCGATAGCGGTTTTCCACCGGGCCGACCGCCCGCCAGGCGTTGCGCGTGTCGCGTTCGGCGTGGGCCGCCTTCTTCCAGTCGATGCGCTCCCAGTCTACCTTGTCCAGGAACTCCTCCAGCTCGGCGCAAATCCGTTCTCGCTGCTCGCGGTGAGCGGTGCGCAGGGCGGCCTGTTCGTCCAGGTAGGGCTTGCAGCGCTCGTAGACCTGATCGCAGGCGGCATGGAAGCGGTCCCACAGGCCTTGGTTGACCGGGGCCCCGCTGTGATCCAGGTTCTTCCACTCGATCTGTTCGTCGTGCAGCCGGTGTGCCAATTGCTCCAGGGCGAGGTCGCTCTCGATCAGGGCCTCCATGCGCTCGCACAATTCCTGGCGGTGCTGGTCGGCGCCCCATTTGCGCCATTGTTTGAGCTCCCGGATACGCGCCAGGATTCGGTGCAGCTCCTTCTCGGCCGGGGCGTATTTCGCGTGTGGCGCAGCGCTTGCCTGCAGCAGATCCAGGTCGGCCTGGATGCTCTGGCGCAGGGGTTCGCAATCGCGCAGTTGGCCGGCGTCCAGCGCCTGCTCCAGCTGCTGCAGCCGCTCCGGCAGGTGCTCCAGCTTCTGCTCCGCGGCGTGCAGCTGCTTTTTAAGCCGCTGCTCCAACTGGGTTCGCAGCTCGCCGAAGCGTTCCGCCATCGGCCTGCCGGCCAACTGTTCGGCCAGCGGCATGGTCTCTTTGACCAGGCTTTGTAGTCTCTTCTTGTCCAGGGGTTTGCCCTGGTGCAGGGCACTGTCGATCTCCAGGTTGGCCGCTTCCAGGCGCTCTGCCTGCTGCCGGGCGCCGGCCAGCTTGGCGTAGCGCTGCTCGAGTTGCTCGCGCAGCTCCCGGTACTGGCGGGCCAGGGGCTTCTCGGCCGCCGGCGGCAGGCTGCCCAGCTGGTCCCACTCCTCCGCGCTGCTCTGCAGCAGGTCCGCCAGCTTGGCTTCTTCGCCGCTCTTTAGGCCGGAGGCCAGGGTCTCCAGCAGGCCTTCCTTCTCGGCACGCAGCCGCTGTTCGGCCTCGGCGGATTCCACCTGGGCCTGGTTGGCCTGGCGGTAGGTCTCGTATGCGCTCAGAAAGCGCTCCCGCGCCCGCTGGTAGCGGGCGCTGAGCTCCGCCTCCGGCTGTTCCTCCAGTTCCGCCCACTGCTTATCGAGATAGTCGAGGATCGGCTTGTCTTTCAGCCATTCGTTGAACTGGCCCAGGGCCTCGGCGCGCTGGCACAGCTCCAGGCACTGGGCGCGCACCCGCGCCGGGGCCTGCTCGCTGTCCATGATCTGCTTCAGCTTGTCGCGGGCCAGCCGGTAGGCGGACTTGTCCCGATTGCGAAGCTTGCGCACCGCCTTTTCCAATGCCTCCCGAGCCGCCAGACGTTCCACCGCCAGCAGCCGGTTGCGCGCCGCGCTGTCGTCGCCGGCGCAGGCGGCCAGCACCTGCTGGTCGTCGACGCGGCCGATTGCGGCCAGGCGCAGCTCGCTCTCGGCGCCGTGGCGTGCGATCTGTTCCAACGTTCGGGGGTCGCTGTTCTCTTGCAGCAGCCTTAGGCGCTGTTCCAGCGGCAGGGGCGCTGCCCCTTGGCCGCACAGCAGGGTGCGGCAGCGGGCCGCGGCGAGCTCACGTACGCCGGCGTCCTGGTCGTCCCGGGACAGGGTCTGCAACAGGTCCAGGTCTTCGATCCGCTTGCAGGCGCTACGGCGCACCGCTGGGTCGGCGTCGTTGCGGGCGATCCCGGCCAGGGTGGCCTGCTCGACGCCGCTCAGTTCTTCGATCGCCTGCAGTCGCACCGTCGGGTCATTGTGCTGCCACTTCGGCTTGATAAAACGTTTCAGAATCATGCTGCTTCGCTGGTCGGTCGGGGCCGGTTCCGGATTCGAGTGATCGGGCGGTGTCGGCGGTGGGCGCCGGCTGTCGTCTGCCCCCGGCTCTGTGTGTTGAGGGGTCGGGGCCAGGCCCCAGAGTTGGACTTGATTGTCTTATCGAATCCCCAGGGGGTCAATGGAAATCGGCCGGCAGCGGCGCCGTTGACGGGCAGGTCCGAGCATTCGGCGCTTGATTTGCGTGCGCGCCTGGCATAGGTTCGACCCATCTCGGACCGCGTTCGATTCAGGTATCTTCCAATGAGTAACCCGCGTCACTCGCTGTTTTGGATGTGGATCTATCTCGCCAGCGTGGCGGGGGTCTGCGTGCTGCTGTTTCTGCCCCTGCGCTCGGCGTTCCTCGCCAACTGGGGCTTCAACTCCCTGATCCTCGGGGTGCTGCTGATTGGCATTGGTGTCAACCTGCGCCAGGTCATGGTGCTGAGCCTGGAGATCAATTGGATCAAGATGTTCCGCACCGGCGAGGCCGGCATCTCGGTGACTCAGGAACCGCGCCTGCTCAAGCCCCTGGCGCGCCATCTGTCCGGGCGGCGCAAGGACCGCTTCCGCCTTTCCGCCCTGTCTCTGCGCACCATCCTCGACGGGATTCGCGAGCGCCTCGACGAGGGCCGGGATATCTCCCGCTACATCATCGGCGTGCTGATCTTCCTCGGTCTGCTCGGTACCTTCTGGGGACTGCTCGGCACCATTGGTGCGGTGGGCCGGGTGATCGACGGCCTGCAGGTGGGGGCCGGCGACTTCTCCGCCATCTTCGCCCAGCTCAAGGCCGGGCTGCAGGAGCCCCTCACCGGCATGGGCACCGCCTTCAGCTCGTCCCTGTTCGGCCTTGGCGGCTCTCTGGTGCTGGGGTTTCTCGACATCCAGGCCGGCCATGCCCAGAACCGCTTCTTCAACGGCCTGGAAGAGTGGTTGTCCGGGGTCACCCAGTTAATCGACGAGCCAGGCCTGGCCGAGTCCGCGGATCTCGCCAGCGCCGAAGGCGGCGAGGATCGTATGGGGCAGCTGATCCACGAAATGCGTCTGCAGCGCGCCGCCCTGGAGCGCTTGGCCGGGCTCGGGTCCGGGGACGCCGAGTGAGACCGGCGGCGGCCGCGGCCGGGAGGCGGGCATGTTCACGGGAATAAGGCGCAGCCGCCGCTCGGTGGATGTGTGGCCCGGCTATGTGGACGTGCTGGCGGCCCTGCTGATGGTGCTGATCTTCGTGCTGGTGATCTTCACCTTCGCCCAGTTTCTGCTCTCGGAGGTGCTCACCAGCAAGGAGGACGAACTCACCGAACTCAACCGCCGCATCGACGAGCTGACCCAGGTCCTGGGCCTGGAGCAGGAAAAGAACCGTCAGCTCAGCGACCAGGTCGGCGGGTTGTCGGAAATGATTACCCGGGTCACTGAGGAGAAGTTCGAGCTGGCTGGTCAGGCCGAAGAGCTAAAGCACCAGCTCGAGGCCGAGCGCGCGACGGTGCAGCGGCAACTGCTGACCCTGGCGAGCCTGCAGCAGGACATCGACGCCTTGCGCCAGCTCAGAGAGCAGCTGGAGGCCCAGGTCGGGGCCCTGGCCGGCAGCCTGCAGGCCAGCGGTGACTACGGGCGCAGCCTGCGCGATCGCTCGCGGGCCTTGGAGGCGCGCCTGGCCGAGCAGGAGGAACTCACCCTGCTGGCCCAGGGCGAGCTGGAGCAACGGGAGATCCGCATCCAGGCTCTGTCGGCCCTGGTGGGCGAGCAGCAGCAGGCCCTGGATCAGGAGCGCCGCCTGAGCGCAGACACCCAGGCCGAGGTGACTCTGCTCAACCAGAAGATCGCCGAGCTGCGGTCCCAGTTGGAAGAGGTGAGCCAGGCCCTGGCGGTGGCCGAGCAGGACCGAGAACGCCAGGCGGTGGAACTGGAGGACCTGGGCCAGCGCCTCAACCTGGCCCTGGCGCGCCAGGTCAATCGGCTGGAGCGCTATCGCTCCGAGTTTTTCGGTCGGCTGCGGGAGGTGCTGGGGGAGAATCCGAATATCCGCATCGTGGGCGACCGCTTCGTATTGCAGTCGGAGCTGCTGTTCGGCTCCGGCTCCGCCGATCTGGGGCAGGCCGGTCGCGAGCAGTTGGATAAGCTGGCGGTCACCTTGCGCGATATCTCCGAACGCATCCCTCCGGAACTGGACTGGATCCTGCGCATCGACGGCCACACCGACCGGGTGCCCATCCGCACCGGACGCTTCCCCTCCAACTGGGAGCTTTCCACCGCCCGGGCGGTGTCGGTGGTGCGCTATTTGGCGGGCCAGGGTATCCCCGAGCGGCGGATGTCGGCGGCCGGTTTCGGCGAGTTCCACCCCATCGACGCCGGCGACAGCGAAG
>CBDUCL010000004.1:0-32344 GCA_965365625.1 uncultured Chromatiales bacterium
CCTTGGCCTCTTCGGCGGGCAGGTCGTAGAGGTCCTTGTCCATGGCCTCACCCGGATCGATCTTGTTCATAATTCCGTCCAGACCGGCCATCATCATGGCGGAAAAGGCCAGGTAGGGGTTCGCGGTCGGGTCCGGGAAACGCACCTCGATGCGGCGACCCTTGGGGCTCGGGTCATAGGGAATGCGAATCGAAGCGGAGCGGTTGCGGGCGGAGTAGGCCAGCATTACCGGCGCCTCGAAGCCGGGCACCAAGCGCTTGTAGCTATTGGTGGAGGCATTGGTGAAGGCATTCAGGGCCCGGGCGTGTTTGAAGATACCGCCGATGTAATACAGGGCCATCTCTGACAGGCCGCCATACTTGTTGCCAGCAAACAGGTTCTTGCCGTCTTTGGCCAGGGACTGGTGCACGTGCATGCCGGAACCGTTGTCGCCGACCAGCGGCTTGGGCATGAAGGTGGAGGTCTTGCCGTAGGCGTGGGCCACGTTGTGCACGCAGTATTTGAGGATCTGGTTCCAGTCGGCACGCTTGACGAGGGTATTGAACCGGGTGCCGATTTCGCACTGGCCGGCGGTCGCCACCTCGTGGTGATGCACCTCGACGGCGACGCCCATCTCTTCCATCGCCAGACACATGGCGGCTCGCATGTCATTCAAAGAGTCGACTGGGGGTACCGGGAAGTATCCGCCTTTGACGCTGGGGCGATGACCGACGTTACCGTCTTCGTAAACCCGCTCGGAGTTCCAATCCGCCTCTTCCGAATCGACGTGGTAGGAGGCACCACTCATGTCGACCTTCCAGCGCACATCGTCGAGCACGAAGAACTCCGGCTCCGGGCCGAAGTAAGCGGTGTCGGCAAGACCGGTGGACTCCAGGTAAGCCTCAGCACGCTTG
The DNA here is from genome assembly GCA_965365625.1 of uncultured Chromatiales bacterium. Lineage (GTDB taxonomy): Bacteria > Pseudomonadota > Gammaproteobacteria > Chromatiales > Chromatiaceae > CAVWCW01. The sequence continues at coordinate 894 of CBDUCL010000004.1, forward strand.
GCCACGGAGCGCGGATCACGCTCGTAGCCCTGCATGCTGGTGGGCTCGAGAATGTCGCAGCGCACGATCAGGGTGGATTCGTCGGAGAAGGGATCGAGAACCGCGGTATCCTCTTCCGGCATCAGCACCATGTCCGATTCGTTGATGCCTTTCCAGCCCGCGATCGAGGAACCGTCGAACATCTTGCCGTCAGTGAACATGTCTTCATCGATGATGCCGGCAGGCATGGATACGTGCTGCTCCTTGCCGCGGGTGTCGGTGAAGCGAAGATCGACGAACTTGACTTCCGCATCCTTGATCATTTTCAGGACTTTCGATGCCATCTGCATATTCTCCAAAACGCTTTGAGTGGTGAGGGTGGCCGCCGTGGCGGCCACCGGATATCGTGCCGGGCACGTGCCATGACCGGGCTAATCGAAGTTTCGTTTTTGCACGAACCGTGCCATGGATGCGATCCAGGCCCAACCGCGCCTTGGGGCTTGGGCCTGCAACCGGAAACCCTGCGGCGGACAACCGCACAAGAGCGGGGACCGCATCATAGCGCACCAAAATAACACAGAAAAGGCCGCCTCACGCACCAGAATGGTTCATCCTTTGAAGTACAGCTGCAAACGGCCGAACTGGGGATGGCTGCTCAGGGCATCGCTCATGGACTGGCGCAGGCGTTCGGCCTCGGCGGGTTCGCTCTCGGGGCTGAGGGGAAAATACACGTCCAGATCGATTTTTCCGCTCAAATAATGCAAAACCACGCGCAGCCGGCGTTCGGCTCCGTCCACGTCTTGCCAGGCCTGGGCCAACAGTTGCAGCGCCTGGGCCCGAGCCGGCAGCGACGTGCAGGAAGGTGCGGCCTCGTCGTTCTCCGGGTCGATGTGCACGGTGACGTCGTCGATCTCCTCGATTTGGCGCTTGAGTCCGTGCTCCACCAGGACCGCGATCATGTGCCCCTCGGAGACGCTGAGCCAGGGCTCTACCTGCACGTGCACGTCGGCCGAGGCATAGCCGCCAATACGCCGCGTGCGCAGCATGTGAATGTCGCGCACGCCCCCGACTTCCATTATCGCGCTGCGAATCTCCGCGACGCGGTCCTCGTCGAGCCCCGCGTCGACCAGCTCCTGGATCGCTCCCCAGCCCAAATCCCAGCCGATCTTCGCGATCATCACGCCCACCAGCACCGCGGCAATGGCATCCAGGTAGGGCATGCCCAGCAGGCTGCCGCCAACCCCCACCAGCACCACCAACGACGACACCGAATCCGTGCGATGGTGCCAGGCATTGGCCCGCAGCATGTCGGAATTGATGTCCCGAGCCACCCGTATGGTGTAGTAATAGAGCCACTCGTTGGCGAGGATCGAGAACACAGCCGCATACAGAGCCATCACCCCGGGCGTCATCAGATCATGGAAACCGAGCATGCTCTCGACGCCGTCGAGCATGATGCCGCCGGCGACCAGGATCAGAAACACGCCGAGCCCCATGGTGGCGGCGGTCTCGATTCGGCCATGGCCGTAGGGGTGTTCTTGGTCGGGGCCGTGGCGGGCATGGCGCGCAGCCACATAGACCAGGGCGTCTGAGAGCAGATCCGACACCGAGTGAATACCATCGGCAATCAGGGACTGGGACTGGGCGACGACGCCGACGAAGATCTTCACCACCGCCAGCACCGAGTTGACCAGGGCGCCAACGATGGCAACCCGCGAAGTGGCCCGGTAGCGATCATGGAGGTTGCTGGTCGATTCAGGCATGGAGATTCTGTTGCATTAGTAGGCGCTTACTTCCAAAACAACCACGCATTCATCCTCGCTGCTGCGGGTTTCGACCACCTGGTGGCCATTGATACGGCACCAGGCGGGGATGTCATGGAGCGCCCCGGGGTCGGTGCAAACCGCCTCTACCTGGGTGCCCGGAGCTAGCCCCGCTACCCGGTCCTGGACCCGGATCACCGGCAGCGGGCATAGAAGCCGGCGGGCGTCCACCAGCACCCGTGTCACAGGTACCAACCGTTCGGGATCCGATCCGCCGAAAGGGGCGCGACCTGCAGGCGCCGAGGCTCGGCCCCGCGGTCGCTGGCCTCCAGGGTCACTTGTTCGGCGGCCCGTCCCTTGCCGAAGCGGGCCACGATGCGCGCCGCCAGCTCCAGATCCTCGGCGTCGACCCGGCCATCGATCAGCGCCAGGGGTCCGGGATGACTCACCGTGGTCAGGGTCAGAAATTGCTTACGGTAGCCGTGCAGGAACCTCGCCTCGCCCTCTTCGCGGGCTATGATCAGCTTGTAATTCGGGCTAGGCCGCAGGTGGCGGCCGACCTTTAGCAGCATGATGTCGTCGAGCTCGTAGTCACGCTTGCCGCGATTGTGCCAGAGGTCGGCCAGCTTGACGGAGTACTGGGCGTCGGTCAGGAAACAGCATCCGCCGGATGGCTGGGCATAGTCCTGAAACCCGAATTGGGCCGCCAGCGCCATCTGCGGTTTGCGGTTGCGGCCGTTGAACCCAAGCAGGGCTTCGCGACGAATCCAGCCCTCACGCTCGGGCAGGGTGGGCGGCAGGTTGCGGCCGCTCAGGGGACGCACCAAAAGGTCTTCGGCGCCGGATTTTCGGGCCACCACCGGCATCGTGTCCTTGCGCTGGGACATGGGCCGCTGGCCCACCACTTCGCCGGTGATGACGAAGTCGAACCCCTGCTCCTTGATCCATTCCAGGGCCTTGCGCACCATAAAGATCTTGCAGTCGAGGCAGGGATTCATGTGAGCCCCATAGCCGTATTCGGGTTCGAACAGCACCTGTTTGTACTCGTCCACCACGTCCACCAGGTGCAGCTTGATGCCTAACTGCTCGGCCACCCAGAGCGCATTGTTGCGCTTGGGCTTGGCCGCGGCGTGCTTGCGGATGGCGTGGGTGTGGCCCTCGACGCAGAAGCCGGTGAAAAAGTTGATGCCCTCCACGTGGATGCCCTGCTCGAGCATCACCTTCGCCGCCAGGAGGGAATCCAGGCCGCCGGAGATCAAGGCGAGGGCCTTGCGCTGTTTAGTCATGATTGCGTGATTCGGCTTTTTGCAGTGCGCCTAGTATACGCTAGGCGCCGCCGCCTCTGTAGCCGCGGAGGCTCTCGGGCGGGCCGAGCGGTTAGGAAATTGACGCGGCTCGGGGATATACTAATGCGTTTACCTAAACCGGATCGACAGCGGGCGCAGGCAATGCCGAGTGAACACACCCAACATGACGTAAAGACCTTTCAGGGCCTGATTCTTGCCCTGCAGGACTACTGGTCGGCCCAGGGCTGCGTGCTGTTGCAGCCGTTCGACATGGAGATGGGGGCCGGAACCTTCCATTCCGCCACCTTCCTGCGCGCTATCGGGCCCGAGCCCTGGAACTGTGCCTATGTGCAACCTTCGCGCCGCCCTACCGACGGGCGCTACGGCGAGAATCCGAACCGCTTGCAGCACTATTACCAGTATCAGGTGATCCTTAAGCCGTCGCCCCTGGAGATCCAGGAACTCTACCTGGGCTCGCTGCGAATGCTCGGGATCGATCCCCTGGTCCACTGGTTGAACGGCATGGAGGTGACCCAGTTCACCTATTTTCAGCAGGTCGGCGGGCTGGACTGCCGGCCGGTCAGCGGCGAGATCACCTACGGCCTGGAACGCATCGCCATGTACCTGCAAGGGGTGGAGAGCGTGTTCGACCTGACCTGGACTGTCGGCCCCCAGGGCCGGGTCAGCTACGGCGACGTATTCCATCAGAACGAGGTGGAACAATCGGCCTACAACTTCGAACACGCCGACGTGCCCTCCCTGTTTGGCTGGTTCGACAACTGCGAGCGCGAGAGTAAGCGCCTGATCGAGCTCGGCCTGCCGCTGCCAGCCTATGAACAGCTGCTCAAAGCCTCTCACACCTTTAACCTGCTGGATGCCCGGCACGCCATCTCGGTTACCGAGCGCCAACGTTTTATCCTGAGGGTGCGCACCCTGGCACGCGACGTGGCCCAGGCCTATTACGAGCGCCGCGAGAGCCTCGGCTTCCCGATGTTGAACGAGCAAAAGGAGGCCGCCAATGGCTGAGCAACGGGACCTGCTGGTCGAGATCGGCACCGAGGAATTACCGCCGAAGGCCCTGGACAGCTTGTCGAAGGCCTTTCACGACAGCTTTACCGCCGCGCTCCAACAGCGCACCCTCGGGTTCGCGTCCATTCGGCGCTTCGCCAGCCCGCGCCGCCTGGCACTGCTGGTGAGCGGCCTCGACCTGGCCCAGGCCGATCGTCAAGTCGAACGTAAGGGCCCTGCACTGCAGGCTGCCTACGACGGGGAAGGCCAGCCTACCAAGGCGGCCCAGGGCTTCGCTCGGTCCTGCGGCGTCGAGGTAACGGAACTGCAAACCCAGGAGACCCCTAAGGGGAGCTGGCTGGTGTTCCGTCAAGTCCAGCCTGGTAGGGCCACGGCCGAGATGGTACCGGAAATGGTGGAGCAGGCCCTGGCCGCCCTGCCGATCCCCAAGCGCATGCGTTGGGGCGACCGTAGCGAGGAGTTCGTGCGACCGGTGCACTGGGTAGTGCTGTTATTCGGCGACCAGCCGATCCGGGCCCGGGTCATGGGGGTAGAGGCCGGCCGAACCACCCGCGGCCATCGCTTTCATCACCCGGGCGAGATCGAGATCACGCGCCCCGACGCCTATGCGGAGCTGCTGCGACAGCCGGGCCAGGTGCTGGCCGATCACGAGGAGCGGCGCGCACGCGTCCATGCCCAAGTGGAAACGGCCGCCGAGGCTCGGGGCGTTCAGGCGGTGATCGACCCGGACCTGCTGGACGAAGTCACCGCCTTGGTGGAATGGCCGGTGGCGATCCTCGGCAACTTCGACCGGCGCTTCCTGGAGGTGCCGGCCGAGGCGCTCATCAAGACCATGCAGGAGCACCAGAAGTACTTCCCGCTGGTGGACTCGGGCGGGGCCCTGCAGCCCCACTTCATTGCGGTGGCCAATATCGACAGCCGGGACCCGGAGCAGGTGCGCTCCGGTAACGAGCGGGTGATCCGTCCGCGCTTCAGCGACGCCGCCTTCTTCTGGGAGCAGGACCTGAAGCGGCCTCTGGAGGCGCATATCGAGGGACTCCAAGCAGTGGTGTTTCAGAAACAGCTGGGAAGTCTGTTCGACAAATCCCAGCGCCTAGGCCAACTGGCCCGGGAAATCGCCCCAGACCTGGAACTCGACCCGCTGCTGGCAGAACGAGCCGCCGCATTGTGCAAGTGCGATCTACTCACCCTGATGGTGGGCGAGTTCCCCAGCCTGCAGGGCACCATGGGCCGCCACTATGCCCAGGCCGGGGGCGAGGACGCCGAGGTCGCCGCGGCGATGGAGGAGCACTACCTGCCGCGCCATGCGGGCGACCGCCTGCCGGAAACCGCCTGCGGCCGGGCTCTGGCGATTGCCGACCGCCTCGACACCCTGGTCGGCATCTTCGCCATCGGCCAGAAGCCGAGCGGGGTCAAGGACCCGTTCGGGTTGCGCCGGGCCGCCCTCGGCGTCCTGCGTATCTTGATCGAGACCCCGCTCGAGCTAGACCTGGAACAACTCCTGCAATCCGCGGCTCGCAGTCTGCAGGGACAATTGGATGCAGCGGCCGCGGTGCCTGAAGTGTTCGACTATATGATGGAGCGCTTCAAGGCCTACTATGCCGAGCGCGGCCTGGCGGCCGATCTGGTGGACGCGGTGCTTGCGCGCCGGCCGACCCGGCCCAGCGATTTCGACCGCCGAATCCACGCAGTGTCGGCCTTCCGCGCCCTGCCGGAGGCGTCCAGCCTGGCGGCCGCCAACAAGCGCATCCGCAATATCCTGCGCAAGACCGAGGAGCCCGTCCCGTCGGAACCGGATATCGCCCTGCTGCAGGAGGACTCCGAACGCCGGCTGGCAGAGCTGGTAGGGGCTCACGCCCTCGAGCTGGCACCGCTGTTCGCCGCCGGCCGCTACAGCGAGGCCCTGACCCGACTTTCGACCCTGCGCGAGCCGGTAGACAATTTTTTCGACCAGGTAATGGTGATGTGCGAGGATGCGGCGCTACGGCGCAACCGCCTGGCTCTGCTCCACTCCTTGGAGGCCTTGTTCCTCGAGGTAGCAGACATATCACGGCTACAATAGGAGTGACGCAGAGCGATGAATCCCGATTCCTACCAGGAAATGCTGGCGGCCGTGCAAGCCTTCCACCACAAGCATCGGTTCCGGGAGACCGGGGGTGAAGAGATGACCTACCGGGTGGCCTTGATGGTCGAGGAGCTGGGGGAGATTTCGAGCTGCGTCACAAAGGGAAAAAGTAAGGACTCACTATCGGAAGAAGTGGCGGATTTGCTGATTCTGGTGATGGGCACCGCCATTGCCCAAGGGTTCGACCTAAACCAGGCGTTCTGGGACAAGATGCACAAGCTGCAACAGCGCGATGCGCGCATGATCAATGGCCGCATCCGAGTCTCGGAATTCCGCGACGTCGACTGAGCGGCCGAGCGCCATGAAAATCGTGATATTGGATCGGGACGGGGTCATCAACCAGGACTCCGACGCCTTCATCAAGTCACCCGAGGAGTGGCAGGCCATACCCGGCAGCCTCGAGGCGATCGCCCGGCTCAATCACGAAGGCTACCGGGTGGTGGTGGCGACCAACCAATCCGGCATCGCGCGCGGCCTGTTCGACATGCAAGCCCTAAACGCCATCCACCACAAGATGCACAATGAGTTGGGCCGCTACGGCGGGCACCTGGATGCCATCTTCTTTTGCCCCCATGGCCCGGACGACGGCTGCCGCTGCCGCAAGCCGGCCCCGGGCCTGTTCGAAGAGATTGCGCGCCGCTTCCATTGCCACTGCGAAGGCGCTCCAGCGATTGGCGACAGCCTGCGTGACATCCAGGCGGCCCAGGCCATTGGGGCCCAACCCCTATTGGTGCGCACCGGCAAAGGGGCCCAGACCCTTATTCAGGAGCCAGGGCTGGCGGAGCGCGTCCCCGTATACGACGACTTGGCCCAGGCGGTCGACGCCTTGCTGGACGAGCGCTGAACTATCGGAGCAGCGGTGCCACCTCAACACCGCCGCGGAGCCCCAATGATCCTATTTCGCTCGCAGATCTTCTTTGTCTTTCTGTTGCTGAGCACCCTGGTGTTCGCACTGCCGCTCTGGCTGCTCGGCCGCTGGCTGAGCGACCAACAAGTAGGCGCCATCGCCGCCGGCTGGGGACACGTCAATCTCTGGCTCCTCAAATGGATATGCAGGCTCGACTTCCAGGTCGAAGGTAGCGAACACATTCCGGCAAGTAATTGCATCGTCCTGGCCAAGCACCAGTCTGCCTGGGAGACCATAGCCCTGCGCTGCATCTTACCGGGCAATCAGGCCTGGGTGCTGAAGCAGGAATTGATGCGGATTCCGATCTTCGGTTGGGCCCTCGCCCGGGCCCGCCCGATCGCTATAGACCGCTCCGCCGGACGGCGCGCGGTGAAGCAGCTTATTGATCAAGGCAAGGCGCATCTGGAGAATGGGCGCTACGTGATGATCTTCCCGGAGGGCACCCGGACAGCCCCGGGGACCCGCAAGCGCTACGGTCTGGGAGGCGCCCTGCTGGCAGAGAAATCTGGCTACCCGGTGCTGCCCATCGCCCATAACGCAGGGGTTTATTGGAGCCGTCGCAGCCTGCGCAAGTATCCGGGTACGGTGCGCGTGGTCATTGGCCCGCCTATAGAGAGCAGGGGACGCTCGGCCAGGGAAATCCTGGAACAAGCGGAGACTTGGATAGAGACTGAGGTGGCACGCCTGCCGGGCAGCCTGCCGGCGGAATCGCGGGGAGCAGCGGAAGGCGCCGACTGAGCCCAGAGCGTCGAGCGCGGCGGCCGGCAAGGTCCGAGGCGCTCCCAAGGAAGCCCGTCGTCTGGCGCGCCCCTTGAGCTGTATTCACTTCGGTCTTCTTCAACGAGAACTCGAGCTCATATTACTCGTTAGGCGTTCGGTCTTACCTTGGCTGAGATCGCCCTTCCGTCGTCGGGGACCGGATACCCGCACAGACAGAATTCACCTATGCAATTGAAAAATAAGGACTTTAATTTCTATTGCTGGTGACTGTCGCGGCGTTAATAACCGCCGCTGGCTGGCTGCTTCGGACATCTCTGCGGCCAACTGATGAACTGGCCGCACTATCGCCCGGCGTCGAATCATACATCCAGGTTTTCCACCGTCAGGGCGTTCTGCTCGATGAAATCTCGGCGCGGCTCCACTTGGTCCCCCATCAAGGTGGTGAAGATCTCGTCCGCCGACACTGCATCTTCGATATTCACCAGCAACAGACGCCGGCTGTCCGGATCCATGGTGGTGTCCCACAGCTGGTCCGGGTTCATCTCGCCCAACCCCTTGTAACGCTGGATGTGCTGGCCGCGCTTACCCTCCTCCATCAGCCACTCCAGTGCCTGCTTGAAGCTCGTAATCTCGCTGCGCCGCTCGCCGCGCAGCACATAGGCGCCCTCGCCCACCAACCCCTCCAGGTGGCCGCCCAACTCGCGGATGCGACGGTACTCGCTGGTAGCGAAGAACTCGGCCGGCACCAGGGTCTCAGTGGGAATACCGTGGGAAAGGAGCACTACCCGCAGGGCCCCGTTCTCGCCCTCGTCGGCAGGGACCGCATGGATTTCGTACCGGATCGAGGGTTTTAGATCGGCGTTCAACAGCCCCTGCAGTTCGCTGGTCCAGCGCTCCATGAACGCGGCGTCGCGCCAGCTATCGGCTTTGATATCCGGCATATAGATCAGCTTCTCCAGGAAGGTTCGATCATAGCGACGGCTCAGACGCTCGATGCTGCCGACCACGGCAACGAATTCCCGCGCCAACTGCTCCAAGGCGGTTGCGGACAAGGGCGGCGCGTCAAGGTCGACATGTATCTTTGCATTCTCCAAAGCGGCGTTCAGCAGGTAGTGTCGCAGCTCGGAGTCGTCCTTTAGATACTGCTCCTGTTTGCCCTTTTTCACCTTGTACAGAGGGGGCTGGGCAATGTAGATATGGCCGCGCTCGATCAACTCCGGCATCTGGCGATAGAAAAAGGTCAGCAACAGGGTGCGGATATGGGCCCCGTCCACATCCGCGTCGGTCATGATGATAACGCGGTGGTAACGAAGCTTGTCCGGATTGAACTCCTCGCGCCCAATGCCGCAGCCAAGCGCCGTGATCAAGGTGCCTACCTCGGCCGAGGACAACATCTTGTCGAATCGGGCCTTCTCCACATTGAGTATCTTGCCCTTGAGCGGGAGTATCGCCTGAAACCGGCGGTCTCGCCCCTGCTTGGCGGAGCCGCCGGCAGAGTCGCCCTCCACCAGATAGAGTTCGGACTGAGACGGGTCCTTTTCCTGGCAGTCCGCCAGTTTGCCGGGCAGGCCCGCTATGTCGAGCACGCCCTTGCGCCGGGTCATTTCCCGGGCCTTGCGGGCGGCCTCACGCGCGCGGGCGGCGTCGAGCATCTTGTTGACGATAATCTTGGCTTCGCTGGGGTTCTCCATCAGAAAGTCGGAGAAATGCTCGGAGCAAAGCCCTTCGACCACCCCCTTCACCTCGGAGGACACTAACTTGTCTTTGGTCTGAGCGGAGAACTTCGGGTCTGGGACCTTCACGGAGACCACCGCGGTAAGGCCCTCCCGGGCATCGTCTCCGGTGGCGGAGATCTTGTGTTTCTTAGCCAGGCCCTCCCGCTCCACATACTGGTTCAGCGTGCGGGTCAGCGCGGCGCGAAAACCGGCCAGATGAGTGCCGCCATCGCGCTGGGGAATATTGTTGGTAAAGGTGAAGACATTTTCCTGGTAGGACTCGTTCCACTGCATAGCGATCTCGACCGAGATATCCTGACGCTCGGCGGAGAAATAGAAAACCTGTGAATGCAGGGCGGTCTTCTTGCGGTTGAGATGTTCAACGAAGGCGCGGATGCCACCCTGGTATTCGAACTTATCGTGGCGGTCGGTGCGCTCATCGTTGAGCGAAATACGTACGCCCGAGTTGAGAAAGGACAACTCGCGCAGCCGCTTGGCGAGGATTTCGTAGTGAAACTCGATATTGGTGAAGATTTCGGCACTGGGGCGAAAGCGGATCTGGGTGCCGTTAGTTTCTGCTTCGCCCACATCAGCCAGCGGCTCGCTGGGTTCCCCCATGCTGTAGTGCTGGCGATAGAGCCGACCCTGGCGGCAAATCTCCAGATCCAGGGACTCGGATAGGGCGTTGACCACCGACACTCCGACCCCGTGCAGCCCCCCCGAAACCTTGTAGGAATTGTCATCGAATTTCCCGCCGGCATGCAGTACGGTCATGATCACTTCTGCCGCCGAGCGCTGCTCCTCGGGGTGGATATCGACCGGGATGCCGCGGCCATCGTCGCTCACCGTGACCGACTCGTCGGCATGAATGGTCACCTTGATATTGGAGCAATGCCCCGCCAAAGCCTCGTCGATGGAATTGTCGACCACCTCGAACACCATATGATGCAGCCCGGTGCCGTCATCGGTGTCGCCGATATACATCCCTGGGCGCTTGCGGACGGCGTCCAAGCCCTTCAGGACTTTGATGTTCGAGGAGTCGTAAGACATTGAGGAGTCTCCAGTCAGCGGGCTGGTCATTATACATGGATAGGCTCAAACGCGGGACAGCTGGATTGGGTAAAGGCGCTAATCAAAAGACGCCGGCGCGCGCAGGCTGCTCGCGGGGTTTCGTTCGGAGAGAACCGTCAAGCTTCGGCGGGTATGATTCGGCCATGTTCCACGTGGAACATGCGAGAGCCAGCTCCCGTGGAAAGATTCGATTCGGGCAGATCGATCGCCGTGATGAAAGTTTGGCAACCTGCGGCATTGAGAAGTTCCACCGCCCACTCTCGATTGTTTCGATCCAATTCCGCAGGAAGATCGTCCAGCAACATTATCGAGCGCTCCCCGGAAAGCCCCTCGATAGCGCCCCCGATAGCCAACTGGAGCCGCAGCACCAACCGTTTGAGTTCGCCTCGCGACAAGGCCTCGGCAACCAGCTTTCCCCGCGTCGTCAGGAGCAGTTCCGCCTTGTGGGGTCCCGATTGCGTAAACCCCCTGCGAGTGTCAGAGGCCGCATTGGCTTCGAGCGCCGTGGACAAAGACTTGGCTGCCAGCCAACCCTGCCGATATGCCAAGTCGATCGGCGCCTCAGAATCGGCGTCGTCAGCGAGCAAAGCGAACTCCTCGCGTAACCGAAGGATCAGGCGCAATCGGGCCTGGTGAATCCTTTCCCCCGCCCGGACAAATTCCTGATCCCAGAGGCGGAAGCTCCCGTCGCCTTCCCGGAGCGCCGCATTGCGTTGCCGCAGGGCTCGGTCGAATTCGGCGTAGCTCTCCCGGTAATGATGTTCCACGTGGAACACTGCCCAATCGATCAACCGTCGGCGGTAGCTTGGCCCTCTCTCCAGAATCTCGTAGGTATTTGGAGCAATTACTTGAATCGGAAATCCCCGAGCTATGTCGGACATCCGCCTGACGTTCTTTCGGTTCACCCTTAGCCGCGCCTCTCCACCCCTTCGTTCGAGCCCTATGGTCCAGTCCGCTCCGCTGCTACGGACACCTCGCGCCACTAGCCGAATCGCCTCTGCCCCAGTGCGAACCAGGGGCTCTATTTTTGCGCGCCGAAAGGAACGACCACGGCCCAGCATATACAAGGCTTCAAGAATCGAAGTCTTGCCAGCTCCATTGCCGCCACTGATCCAATTGATACGGGGACCGGCTGAAAACTCCGCCCTTTCGAAAATTCGCAGGTTGGTGATGTCGATGTGGTCGACTCTCATTGGGGCCTGGGGATAATATCGATCTACTTGCGGCGGTTGTATAGGGTGAAGAGCGGTTTTGTGGCGGTGAGGGATAATGCGCAACGACTCGGATTAATCTGTCTAACGCAGGGAGTTTCAACCCAGTCAAGCGCGGCCGCAGACGGGATATGCACCTCGCAGTCTGACTTACCCCGGTGGTGAATGGTTTTCTCGTGGGTAATCGCTCTCGAAACCGTCATCGAATCTAAAGGGCGAAGCGACCAACCAAACAGCCATCGCACATCGAGCGCTTCCGGCACCCAACTCCGCCTTGCCATACCGGAAATCCCCAATCCTTGCCCGGCAGAAAACAAACCGAGGGCGCACGTTGGACGATCTCGGTATGCGGTACCTTTTTGGCCCTGTCAGCGACCCTTGGGGACACCCGAGTAATACGGTTCCTCAGAGGCGCATCGGCATAACCACGTACCGACTCTGGAGGTTACCCTGTCCACAAATCAGAGCGCTGCTGTTGGAGTCTTTCAAATCGACGACCACGATCTCCTCCTCCAGCACATTGAGCACGTCCAGTAGATAACCGACGTTAAAGCCAATAACCAGGTCCTCGCCCTGGTACTCGACCTCCAGCTTTTCTTCTGCTTCTTCCTGCTCTGGGTTATGGGCCTGCAACTCGATGAGGCCCGGGCTAAGGCTGACCCTGATCCCCCGGTACTTTTCATTAGACAGGATCGCCGCCCGCGACAAGGCATGCCGCAACGACTCCCGGTCGACAGTGAACTCATTATCGCTCGGGACTGGGATAACCCGGCGATACTCCGGATACTTGCCGTCAATCAATTTGCTGGTAAAGATCAATTCGTCACTGTGCAGCCGAATATGGCTGCCGCTCAGTTCGAGCTTAATGGTGTTTTCCCCATCCCCCAGCAGCCGCCCCAACTCCATAACTGCCTTGCGCGGTACGATAATCTGAAACCCCGCGCCTGGCTCACCCAGATCGAAAGGAACTTCGCTCAGAGACAGGCGATGCCCGTCGGTAGCAACTGCCCGCAGCATTCCGTCCGCCGCTTCCAACAACATCCCATTGAGGTAGTAGCGCACGTCTTGTTGCGCCATGGCAAACTGAGTTTTCTCGATTAACCGCTTTAGGACTGGCTGTGCCAGTTCCAGGACCTGTGTGCTAGCGACCGGTTCGATCCCGGGGAAGTCCTGGGCCGGCAGCAAAGAAAGCGTAAAGCGGCTGCGCCCGGAGCGCAGGACTGCCCTTTCTCCATCGATCTCCAACCGGATCTTGGCGCCTTCGGGAAGGGCTTTACAGATATCCAATAACTTACGCGCCGGTATCGTGCACTTGAACTCGCCGTCGCAGCGCGCGCTGGCCTGGGTCTTGAGTTCCACCTCCAGGTCCGTGGCGGTGATCCGCAGCGAGTCTGCACGGGCTTCCAGCAAGATATTCGCGAGGATCGGCAACGTCTGCCTCCGCTCAACGATCCCCGCCGCTTGCAGCAAGGGTGCCAGCAAAGCGTCCCGGTCCGTTTCAATCAGCATTCGGTTTCACCATTCATGGCCGTTTCTCGTTATCAAGCCGCAGTATAGGGTTTTTGCACCGGCACTCCAAATCTTTGCGCTGAAAACGGATTTTCTTGCAGAATCAGCCTGTTGTCGGCTCCGTGTAGGATCTGTGTGGGAACCCGTGCCGGAACGACCTTTGGATAACCTTGAGTCGAGAGCGACCCTGAGAAAACAGCTCGAAAAGCCCATCCGTCGATTTCCTTTCGCCCTTCGTATACCGGCGAGTAACTCTCAAAGATGCATGTCCCCTATGACCAAGATTGCTTGAAACCAGAGAACCGCCCGGGCCCGGATGGGAATCAAACCAATAACTATTCCGTTCAACCAAGGTCCCGACCCTAGAGACCTGGAGCCTTCAAAACTCTCAATGCGGTAGTCGGATGGAATCTTTAGTGGCGATATAGCGCTGCCGAGCCAGCGCTACCTGGGAAACACACTGCCACTAATAAGAAATTGTGTATATCTTAAAAGCTTATTATTGTTATTAGCTCCCGTAGGTTTTGTGGAAAACTCGAAAAAGGATCATTAATTCATAGGTCTAAGCTCGGTGAAGCGCACCTCAAACCAGTAGGAATCTGGTGGATCCAGGACGGATAAAGCTGTGGATAAAATCCGCACATGGGTGGTCGCGGGATTCGATTACAGCTTTTCCACACTAGCTGCTGAGAGTCCTCAACAGGTTGGTATAGTCCTCCGACACCCGGGGGTCAGCCTCCCGCAGTTCCGCGATCTTGCGGTTGGCATGCAGCACCGTGGTATGGTCACGGCCACCGAACGCAGTGCCGATCTCGGGCAGACTGTGACTGGTGAGTTCCTTGGCCAGGGTCATGGCGATTTGGCGTGGGCGGGCGATCGAACGGCTGCGCTTTCCGGAGTTCAGGTCCGCCACCCGCATCTGGAAATACTCGGCTACGGTCTTTTGGATATTGTCGATGGTTACCAGCTTGTCCTGCGCCGCCAGCATGTCGCGTAGCGCATCTTTTGCGAACTCCAAGGTGATCGGCTTTCCGGTGAACTGGGAATTTGCGATCACCCGTCGCAGAGCCCCCTCCAGCTCCCGGATATTCGAGCGGATTCGCTTGCCGATGAAAAAGGCGACGTCCGAGGGCAGATCCGCGTGAAACTGCAAAGCCTTGCTCTGCAGGATCGCTACCCGGGTCTCCAAATCCGGTGGCTCTACGGCCACTGTGAGGCCCCAGCCGAAGCGGGAGCGCAGGCGTTCTTCCAGCCCCGAGACTTCCCGCGGAAAGCGGTCACTGGACAGGATGATCTGCTGTTGCGATTCGAACAGGGCATTGAAGGTGTGGAAAAATTCCTCCTGTGAGCGTTCCTTGCCGGCGAAGAATTGAACATCGTCGATCAGCAACGCATTGACTGAGCGGTAATTGCGCTTGAATTCGTCAATCTTGTTGTGTTGCAGTGCCCGAACCATCTCGGCCACGAAACGTTCGGAATGCAGATAAACCACCCTGGCATCCGGATTGGCCTGCTGGATGGTGTTGCCGACGGCATGCATCAGGTGGGTTTTCCCCAAGCCTACGCCACCATATATAAATAGTGGATTGTAGGCTTGGCCCGGATTTTGCCCGACCTGCATCGAGGCCGCCCGCGCCAACTGGTTGGATTTACCCTCGACGAAGCTTTCGAAGGTGAACTGCGGGTTGATATTGGAGCGGCTGTTGCTTGCTTCCGCTCTGTTGCCGTCGGGCGTTTTGCCGCCGTTCGAGGCCTTGCCGAGAGGTCGGGCCCTTGGCGCCGGCCGCTTGGGCGCTGCAGGGGCTCGGCTTCCGATTTCCAGCAGCACCCGAGGTGGCGGCTCGCCGGAAAACTCGGCCGCATAACCGAGGATCTGCTCCAGGTAATTCTTCTTCACCCAATCCAGCACGAATCGGTTGGGCGCCAGCAGCTGCAGCCGGTCTTTGGCTTCTACCGCCTGCAGGGGGCGGATCCAAGTATTGTATTGTTGCGCATTGAGCTCTCCTTCGAGACGCTCGAGACATCGGTTCCACAGAGACAATTTGGGTCAGCTCCTACGCGGCAGGCCGGCCAGCTCCGCCGAACTCCGCGAAGCTGCCGTCAGGCAATAACTTAATCAATTTAGAATATTTGGAGGTGCAAATATTATTGCGGAGGCCAACGGTGCATTCAGCCCCCGCGTCCTGCGTCGTGCTTTAGTCTACCGCCGTTGGCCGGGTCTTATCCACAGCTGTGGAAAACTTTCTTCGATTCGCCATTTCTCTTTCGCTGGCGCCCTTTCGTTGGAGATAAGAGCTCGCCAGTATTGACAAAAAACCGCCTTTGGCGCTATGCTCTGCACCCTTTTGCAAGCGCCCCGCCCGGGGCTCGATCTTTCTAATAGGCTCAACCGCAATGAAACAGACTTTTCAACCCAGTACTCTGAAGCGCGCCCGCACCCACGGTTTCCGTGCCCGCATGGCGACACTCGGCGGACGCAAGGTGCTAAAGGCCCGGCGGGCCAAGGGCCGCGCGCGTCTGACTCCCTGATCGGGGGGATCTTGCCGCGGTCGGAACGGTTTCCCCGCGCAGCCCGACTCCTGGAGCCCGACGCCTACCGGCGTGTGTTCTCAAAACCGATCCGCAGCAGTGATTCTCTGTTCACGGTGCTCGCTCGAGCGAACCGGCTGGGCAGCGCGCGGCTGGGGCTAGCGATCTCCAAGAAGCAGCTGCGGCGTGCGGTCGAGCGAAACCGCATCAAGCGAGTGGTTCGCGAAAGTTTCCGCCAGCAGCGCCCGAGCTTGCCGCCGATCGATCTGGTCGTCCTGGCCCGGCGCGATACCGGCCGCGCCACAAGCTTGCAGCTTCGCGATTCACTTAGGATCCACTGGCAACGCCTGGCAGACCAATGCAGAAAATCCTGATCTTTCTGATTCGAGGCTACCAGTACGTAATTAGCCCTTGGCTGGGGAATCATTGCCGTTTCCATCCCAGTTGCTCCCATTACGCGGTCACCGCCTTGCGCAACCACGGCGCGGCGCGGGGCGGTTGGTTGGCGCTCCGGCGCCTATCCCGCTGCCATCCCTGGCACGAGGGCGGATATGACCCGGTCCCGGAACCCCAGCAGAAGAAGTCCCATGGATAACTACCGCCTGATACTGATTGTCTCCCTCGGCTTCGTCCTGGTGCTCCTCTACCAGGCCTGGATGCAGGATTACGGGCCCAAGCCGGTGCCGCAGCAGAGCCAGGTCGAGGCAAGCCAGCCGACCGCTGCCGGCGGCGGAGCCGTGGGCGACGCGGTCCCCAGCGCGCCCGCGGTCAGCGCAGATACTCCGGCCGCCGGTGCCGAAGTTCCCCTGGCCGCGGCCCAAGCCCAGGTGAGTGCCCCGGTGGTGAAGGTAGAAACGGATCTACTCCAATTGGAGATTTCCACTCGCGGTGGTGATCTGCAATCCCTGCTGCTGCGAGACTATCCGGTGCATCCCTCTACTCCTGAGCAGAAATACCAGTTGCTCAAGCCGGTGCCGCCGAACCTGTTTCTGGCCCAGTCCGGACTGATCGGGGCCGACCCGGCTACCGCCCCCACCCACGAAACCGAATTCCTGACCGGTAAGGACGAGTATCGGCTGGCCGAGGGCGAAGACGAGTTGGTGGTGCCTCTGCGCTGGAGCCACCCGTCCGGCATCGACGTGGTCAAGCGCTACCGTTTTCGCCGCGGCAGCTATCTGATCGAGGTCAGCCATGAGGTCGTCAACCAGGGCAACCAGCCTTGGGCAGCGCGCCAATACAACCAACTACAGCGCACCCCACCGCCGGAGAGCGACAAGCAATCCTTTATCTATACCTACACCGGTGGGGCCTTCTATAGCCCGGAAGATAAGTACGAAAAGATCGACTTCGACGAGCTGGCCGAGGGCCAGTTGAACCGGGATGTGCGTGGCGGCTGGATCTCGATGATCCAGCATTATTTCCTCTCCGCTTGGGTTCCCGAGGCCGAAGAGACCCAGCACCTGTACTCCAAGGGGCTGTCCGGCGGCCGTTATCTCATCGGTATGTACTCGCCTTCGGTGACCGTGCCGCCCGACGGGAGCCACGTCTTCTCGGCCTCGATCTTTGCCGGCCCCAAATTGCAGGATGCCCTGGTAGAGGTCGCCCCCGGCCTGGAGCTGGCGGTCGACTACGGTTGGCTCACCTTCCTGTCCCAGCCGCTGTTTTGGCTGCTCGACTTTCTCCACAGTCTGCTCGGCAACTGGGGTTGGGCGATCATCTTCCTCACCATCTTGATCAAGCTGGCCTTCTACAAGCTGTCCGAGGCCAGTTACAAGTCGATGGCCAACATGCGCCGCATGACCCCGCGGCTGCAGGCCCTAAAAGACCGTTACGGCAGTGACAAGCAGCGCCTGAACCAGGCGATGATGGAGCTGTATAAGAAGGAAAAGATCAACCCCCTGGGTGGCTGCCTGCCTGTGGTTGTCCAGATTCCGGTATTCATCGCTCTGTACTGGGTGTTGCTGGAGAGCGTCGAGATGCGCCAGGCGCCGTTCATCCTGTGGATGAACAATCTCTCGGATCCGGACCCTTACTACATCCTGCCGCTGATCATGGGCGTGTCCATGTTCATCCAGCAGAAGCTCAATCCGGCGCCGGTGGATCCGATGCAGGCCAAGATTATGATGAGCCTGCCGGTGGTGTTCACCGTGTTCTTTGCCTTCTTCCCGTCCGGGCTGGTGCTCTACTGGGTGGTCAACAATATCCTGTCCATCGCCCAGCAGTGGTATATAACCCGCAATATCGAGAAGGCCGCGGCGGCCCATTAGCCCAGAGCTAGCCTTGCCTCGTGCCGTTTCGCGATAGCATAGCCGCCATCGCCACGGCCCCGGGTATCGGCGGCGTCGGCATCGTTCGGGTATCGGGTCCCCACTGCCGGGCGGTCGCGGAGGCCCTTCTCGGCGCCCTGCCGCCGCCGCGTCGGGCCAGCTTCCGGCGCTTCCGAGACGGGGCCGGCGAGGTCATCGATTCGGGCCTTGCGCTGTATTTTCCTGCCCCCCACTCCTTCACCGGCGAAGACGTCCTCGAACTACAGGGTCACGGCGGGCCGGTGGTCATGGACTTGCTATTGGCCCGGGTGCTGGACGTTGGGCCACGTTTGGCCCGCCCGGGGGAATTCAGCGAGCGCGCCTTTCTCAATCAGCGGCTCGATCTGGTGCAGGCCGAAGCGATTGCCGACCTGATCGAAAGCGGAACCGCCGAGGCCGCTCGGTTGGCCAGCCGATCCCTGCAGGGGGTATTTTCCCAACGCATCCACGTCCTGGTGGCCGAGTTGATTCGCTTGCGCACCCATGTGGAGGCCGCCATCGACTTTCCCGAGGAGGAGATCGACTTTCTCGCGGATTCAAAAGTAAGCGCTCACTTAGCCCAGATCATCGAGCAGGTGCAGAAAGTGCGCCAAAGCGCTCGCAATGGCTGCCTATTGCGCGACGGTCTCAGCCTGGTCATCGCCGGCCGCCCCAACGCCGGTAAGTCGAGCCTGCTGAATGCCCTCAGCGGGCGAGACTCGGCCATCGTCACCCCCATCCCGGGTACGACCCGCGACCTGGTGCGCGAGCGCATTCAGCTCGACGGCATTCCCCTCCACCTAGTGGATACCGCCGGTCTTCGGGATCAAGCGGAACCGGTGGAGGCCGAGGGCATCCGCCGGGCGCGGGCCGAGCTTGCTCGAGCCGACCACATCCTCTGGGTGTTCGACGACCAAGCGGACCCCGAGCACCTGGCTTTCGACCGCGCCCGTCTGCCGACGGGGGTAGCCTGCACCCTGGTTCGGAACAAGATCGATCGGACCGGTTCCGCCCCCGGGCCACGCGCCGGTCCGGACGGGCCGGAGCTGGCGGTATCGGCCAAGACCGGCGCCGGCATCCCGGAGCTGAAACGCCATCTCAAGGCCAACGCCGGCTACCAGGGGCAACAGGAGGGTGAGTTCATTGCCCGGCGTCGCCATCTGCAGGCCTTGGATCGCGCTAGTGAACACTTACTATCTGGACAAGAAAACCTGCGAGGCCAGGCCGCTGGGGAGCTTTTGGCCGAGGACCTGCGCCAGGCCCAGCAGGCCCTCGCCGAGATTACCGGGGCGTTCACCAGCGAAGATCTGTTGGGGGAGATCTTCGGCAGCTTCTGTATCGGCAAATAGGCGAGCGCTTCGATACTGTATCTGGTGCCTGGAAAGCCAATAGGGCTAGGCGCGCCGATCCGCGGGGCCCCGTTTTGGCCTGACTTCCGCCGCCAGGCGGCGCAGGCGCCGCAGGTCTTCCTTTGAACCGCCACTGCCATAGCGCAGGCGCAGATAGAGCTGGGTAGCCTGGCGCACTTGGATCGCGAGTTCGGGGCGGGCCCTTGCCACGCGCTCGGCGTAATCCCGGGGCCCTTCGCTCGGGCCCCGAGCCAGGCCATGCCGGCTGAGGCGTTGGCTTAGCCCTAAATACACCCGCTGCACCGGGTCGACCCGGGTCCGCTCGCGCCCCAGCATCAGCAGGGCGACGAGTGCCAGAATCGCGGCGCAGATCAGGACCAGGGCAATGCCCATCCCGGCCTGGCGCAGGAAACCGAGACCTAGGCGCTCCATCAGGGCGCTCTGGCGACTGCTGCCGTACTGCAATACCCAATCGTTCCAGCCGCTGTTGACCGCATCCCAAACCAAGCCCGCCTCCCGCGCCAGGTCGCGCAGCAGGGATAGCTGCTGGTCGGAGAACTGGATTGGCGCGCCGCCGACCAGAAAACCCGGGTCAAAGGACCGCAGGATGCGTTCCGGGGCCACAGCCGCCGTAGGATCGATCCGGGTCCAGCCGCGCTCCGGGAGCCAGACCTCCGACCAGGCGTGGGCGTCCGATTGACGCACAATCAGATAATCGCCAAGGGGGTTGAAGGCGCCGCCCTGGTAGCCGGTTACCACCCGGCTGGGAATGCCCGCGACCCGCATCAGCAGGGTGAAGCTGGTGGCATAGTGCTCGCAAAAGCCGCTGCGGGTTTCAAACAGAAATTCGTCCGCCGGATTGCCGAAGGTTCGGGGTGGGGTGAGCGAATAGTAAAACGCCTCGTTGCGGAAATGCTGCAGCGCTGCATCGACCAGCCGGGCGGGGTCGTCGCTCTGTGCTTGCCAGCCGGCGACCAAAGCCCGCATCCGGGGTGTGATATTGTCGGGCAGTTGCAGGGCGCGTTTCCGTTGCTGCGCGCTAAGTTCTCGGTTCTCCAATCCCGGGCTGGAGCGCATCTGATAGCGGGTGAGCCGCCTCACCGGCTGCGCCGACTGCAGCTCGAACGCTCCGCTCAGGCGGGTATCTGGCGGCAGGGCAACCGGCAGCTCGAGGGCGAACAACCAGCGCTGGCGGTGTGGCTCCAGGGTGAGACTGTAGTCCAGCACCTCGTCCTCCCAGACCAGGGCGAGGGCATCCGGGTGCAGCGGCTCGGTGTTGGCCAGCTCCCAGTTCCTACCGTCGGTGCCGACGAATACCAGGCCGCGCCAATAGAGCTGATTCTGGGGCGGCGGCGTGCCGTCAAAGCTGGCGCGAAAGGCCACCGCCTCGGATTGGGAGAGCTGGCTGACGTTGCCTGGCTGCAGGCGGTCGCTGAAGCCGGTGATGCCGGTCCCCGAACCGGCATAGAGGGACCACAGGGGCGCCGACAGGCGGGGAAACAGCACGAATAGCACCGCCGCCAGCGGGATTGCGGGTAACAACAATAAACCGAGTTGGCGCAGTGCCGGCCTGAGCCGGAAACGCGGTTTGGCCCGATGGGCCTCGCCGAGCAGGGCGATCAGCGCAAGACTGACCAGCAGCAGGTACAGGTTCACCAGCAGGTCCTGATCGAACAGCGATTGCACCACCACCAGGAACAGGCCGAGAAATACGCAGATATACAGCTCCCGGCGCTGGCGTAGCTCCAATAGCTTGAGTCCCACCATTACCAGCAAAAGAGCAGAACCCGGATCGCGGCCGAACACCCGGTGGTATTGCACCAATACCAGTAACAGCCCGGCGGCGGCAAACAGGCCCAAGATCAAGCGCCCGGGCGGGCCGAGCCCGCGTCTTTGCAGCAGGAGGCGCAGTCCGAGCATGGCGTAGAAGAAGGCCCCGATCCAGAGCGGAAAGTGTCGGCTCAGGGGTGCCGCAGTCAGGGCCAGCAAAACCAACAGACCGGTGACCAGTGCCGGCTCTACCGGTTGCCGATCCCGCTTCGTCATTCTGGTGCCGTCCCGAAGCGGGCGAGGGCGCCGAGACAGCGGGCGCGCTGTTGCTCGCTGTTTTCCGGAGCGATCTCCACGCCCGGCAGGCGCAGGCCGTAGACAAGCCCGGCCTCGCTGGCCAGCAGCACCCAGCGGCACAGCAGACTGAGTCGGGTCTCGTCGTCCGGGCCCGGTACCTGGATCCAATCCAGCCAAAGGGTATCCCCCCGGTTACCGCCGAACTGCTTGGTCAGCAGGTCGCCGCCGCGGGCCGCGGCTTTCCAGTACACGTGCTTGGGCGGGTCCCCTGCGCTGTAGTTACGCAGGCCGGCGAAATCGTCGCTGCCCCGGCCCAGGTCCCCTTGCTCCTCCAGGCCGTCTCCTGGAGCCTGCGGCAGCGCACCGCCGCCAGCCGGGCGCGGGTAGACCATGCATTCAAGGGGAATCTCGACATAACCCCAGGCCCGCAAGAGCCCGAGCGGGTAGCGGGTAGCCAGGGTAAGTCGCCCCAGCGCTAGTACGCCGCGCCGCTCGGTGGGAACCCGCAGCCGCACCTGGACCCGTCCGCGCGGAGGCAGATCGGTGAGTTCCGGGTCTTGGCCTTGGCGCCCCAGCTCGATACCTGGGCGTTGGCTGCGACGGGAATTGCCCAGCTCGATGTTGAACCAGGCTTCCTGGCCGGCGAACACCGGCTCGGCACGGCCGCCGTGTACCTGCAACCCGAGCAGGTTGCGCCAGGTCTCGAGCATGGTGCTGAGGCCGATGCCGGCGAGCAGGAAGGTGTAGAGAAAACCCAGGTTGCTGCCGTAGTTTAGGGAGCCGATCAGCATCGCCAGCAGCATCCCGGCGAACAAAGCGCCATAGCGTGTGGGCAGGATGTAGACCTGGCGCTGACCAAGGGTCGCCGCCTGACCGGCGCCGCCGCGAGCGAAGCGCAACAGGCCCTTGGGGGTCCATTTGCCGAGCAGGCGTTGGATGCCCTCTGGCTTGGGGTTTTGGCGCGCCATGTCAGGGGATGGGTACCGCCTCGAGCAGGTGCTCGGCCACCGACTGGCGTTCTACCGCCGGGATGTCGGCCGTAAATTGCAGCCGGTGGGTGACGGTGGCGGGCACGACCGCCTGCAGATCTTCAGGGATCACCGCATCGCGGCCGTCCAGCAGGGCCCAGGCCCGGGCCGCCCGCAATAGCGCCAGCCCGGCCCGTGGCGAAAGTCCGTGCTGGAACTGCGGTGCACTGCGGGTGTAGTTGAGCAGGTCCTGGCAGTAGTCGAGCAGCGGCTCGGCCACGTGCACTTGCTTGACCTGGTTCTGCAGCGCGATCAGTTGTTCCGGCTGGATTACCGGCTGCAGTTGCTTCAGCAGGTCGCGCCGATCCTCCCCCGCCAGCAGGGCCCGCTCGGCCGCCCCCTCCGGATAGCCCATCTGCACCCGCATCAGGAAGCGGTCGAGCTGGGATTCCGGCAGCGGGAAGGTGCCCACCTGGTAGGCCGGGTTTTGGGTCGCGATGACGAAGAAGGGTTCGGGCAGGGCCCGGCTTTCGCCCTCGATGGTGACTTGGCGCTCCTCCATTGCCTCCAAAAGGGCGCTCTGGGCCTTGGGGGTGGCGCGGTTGATCTCGTCCGCCAGCACCAGCTGGGAGAAGACCGGGCCCGGATGGAACTGGAACACCTGGCTGTCGCGTTCGAAAATGGTGACCCCGAGGATGTCCGCCGGCAGCAGGTCGCTGGTGAACTGGATGCGTTGGTAATGCAGCCCCAGCAGCTCCGCCAGGACATGGGCCAGGGTGGTCTTGCCCACCCCCGGCAGGTCCTCGATCAGTAGGTGGCCGCGACCGAGCATGCAGGCCAGGGACAGTCGCACGATGTGCGCCTTGCCGAGGATCACCCGCCCCGCCTGCTCCACGATCCGTGCCAAGGTACTGTCCATAGGGGCTCCTGCGCCGCGCGCCCGCTCGATCCGGGCTGGATTTGAGGTAAAATTGCCATTCTATAACCAGATCCTGGCAATCGCGATGCTTTATCCCAGTACCCATGACGTGATCGTGGTCGGCGGTGGACACGCCGGCACGGAGGCGGCCCTGGCCGCCGCCCGCATGGGCGCACGCACCCTGCTGCTGACCCAGAGTATCGAGACCCTGGGCCAGATGAGCTGCAATCCCGCCATCGGCGGCATCGGCAAGGGTCATTTGGTGAAGGAGGTCGACGCCCTGGACGGCGCCATGGCCCGGGCCACCGATCGCGCCGGCATCCAGTTCCGTACCCTGAACGCCCGCAAGGGCCCGGCGGTACGGGCGACCCGGGCACAGGCCGATCGTGCCCTCTACCGAGCGGCGGTGCGCCGGCTGCTGGAAAACCAGCCCAACCTGGAGCTGTTCCAGCAGGGGGTGGACGATCTGCTGCTGGAAGGCGAGCGGGTCGCCGGGGTGCGGACCCAGATGGGCCTGTGCTTTCGCGCCGGGGCGGTGGTGCTGACGGTGGGGACCTTTCTCGGCGGACGCATCCATATCGGGCTCAGCAACTACGCGGGAGGGCGCGCCGGCGATCCCCCCGCCAATGCGCTGGCTGAGCGCCTGCGCGAGTTGCCGTTCCGGGTCGAGCGCCTGAAGACCGGCACCCCGCCCCGCATCGACGCCCGCAGCATCGACTACGGCGGGCTCCAGGCCCAGCCGGGCGACGAACCGACGCCGGTGTTTTCTTACCTGGGATCGGCGGCCGAGCACCCGCGCCAGGTCCCCTGCCACATCACCTACACCAACGCCCGCACGCACGAGATCATCCACGCCGGGTTGTCGCGCTCGCCCATGTTCACCGGAGTGATCGAGGGGGTGGGCCCCCGCTACTGCCCCTCCATCGAGGACAAGGTGGTGCGCTTCGCCGACAAGGATGCCCACCAGGTCTTTATTGAGCCCGAGGGACTGGAGAGCAGCGAGGTCTACCCCAACGGCATCTCCACCAGCCTGCCGTTCGACGTTCAGCTGGCGGCGGTCCGCAGCATCCGGGGCTTCGAGCGGGCCCGGATTACCCGTCCCGGCTATGCCATCGAATACGACTATTTCGATCCCCGAGATCTGCGCCCGAGCCTGGAGACCAAGCCCCTGGCGGGCCTGTTCTTTGCCGGCCAGATCAACGGCACCACCGGTTACGAGGAGGCCGCCGCCCAGGGCCTGCTGGCCGGGGCCAATGCCGCCCTGCAGGTACAGGACCGGGAGCCCTGGAGCCCGCGCCGGGATCAGGCCTACCTCGGGGTGCTGGTGGACGACCTGATCACCCGCGGCACCCAGGAGCCCTACCGCATGTTCACCAGCCGGGCCGAATATCGGCTGCTGCTGCGCGAGGACAATGCCGACCTGCGGCTGAGCGAAATCGGCCGCGAACTGGGTTTGGTGGGGGATGCGCGCTGGGCCGCTTTCGAGGCCAAGCGCGAGGCCATCGAGCGCGAACGCCAGCGCCTGCGCGATTACTGGGTGCGGCCGGCGGAGATCGAGCCCGGGCAACTTCCGGACACCCGACTGAGCCGCGAAGTGCGGGCCCTGGAGTTGCTGGCTCGGCCCGAGCTTGGCTACGCCGACCTGATGCGGCTGCCCGGCCTGGGACCGGGGGCGAGCGACCCCCAGGTCGCCCAACAGATCGAGGTTCAGGCCAAGTACGCCGGCTACATCGACCGCCAACAGGCGGAGATCGAGCGCCAGCGCAGCCACGAGGCGGTGCGCCTGCCGGATGATTTCGACTACCGGCAGGTGCGCGGCCTTTCCGCCGAGGTGCGCGAGAAGTTCCTGCGCCACCGCCCCGCCACCCTGGGCCAGGCCGGGCGCATACCCGGGGTCACTCCTGCGGCCCTTTCCCTGCTGCTGATCCACCTGCGGCGCAAGTCCGCCTGATGCGGGCCGCCGCTGGCCAAGATCCGGCCTGGGGACGTAGCTTGGCCGCTGGGCTGGAGGCCCTGGATATTGAGGTGGACCCGGACCGGCAGGCCCAGCTATTGGACTATGTGGTCCTGCTGGCGCGCTGGAACCGGGCCTACAACCTGACCGCGGTGCGGGAGCCGGCGCAGATGATTCCCGCCCACCTGCTCGATAGCCTGGCCATCCATCCCTACCTGCGGGGCGAGCGGGTGCTGGATCTGGGTACCGGGCCCGGCCTGCCCGGCCTGCCCTTGGCGGTGGTAAATCCCCAGCGTAGCTTTACCCTGCTCGACAGCAACGGCAAGAAGACCCGCTTCGTCGAGCAGGCGGTGACAGATCTCGAGCTGGAAAATGTCCAGGTGGTGCGCGAGCGGGCCGACGCTTACCGCCCGGTGCTGGGATTCGACTGCATCACCGCCCGGGCCTTTGCCGACCTGGGCACCATCGTCCGCCTGGCCCGACCGCTGCTGCGCGACGGCCGCGGCCGGCTGCTGGCAATGAAGGGCCAGCGTGAAGAGATCGATGCCGAGCTGAATGATTTGGCCCTTGATCCGCAGGCGTTGCGCGTCATACCCTTGAAGGTCCCGCAGCTGCAACGCGAGCGGCACTTGGTCCGGATCGTCTGGTCTTGACCTCTTTATTTTAACGATCCAATTTCCGGGCGAGCCCATGGGCAGAATCATCACCATAGCCAACCAGAAGGGTGGGGTTGGTAAGACCACCACCGCGGTCAACCTCGCGGCCTCCCTGGAGGCCATGAACCGTAAGGTGCTGCTGGTGGACCTCGACCCCCAGGGCAATGCCACCATGGGCTGCGGCGTGGACAAGCATCAGTTGGAGAAGTCGTCCTGCGACGTCCTGCTGGCCGACACCCGGGTCGAAGAGGCGGTGCAGACGGTGCCCGGCAGCCAGCTGCACATCCTTCCCGCGAATGGCGACCTGACTGCGGCGGAGGTGGGGCTGATGACCGCTCCTTTGAAAGAGAAGCGCCTGCGCTTGGCCTTGAAAGGCGCGCGCGAGCGCTACGATTTCGTGCTCATCGACTGCCCGCCGTCGCTGAACATGCTCACGGTCAATGCCCTGATTGCCTCCGACGGGGTGCTGATTCCGATCCAGTGCGAGTACTACGCCCTGGAGGGGCTGTCCGCCCTGCTCCAGACCATCGGCCAGATTCAAGCTAGCCATAACCCGGGGCTGGAGGTAGAGGGCATACTGCGCACCATGCACGACGCCCGCAATAACCTGGCCAATGAGGTCTCGGCCCAGCTGCTGACCCACTTCTCGGAGCTGGTCTACCGCAGCATCATCCCCCGCAACGTGCGCCTGGCCGAGGCCCCCAGTCATGGGCTGCCGGTGGTGGCCTACGACCGCGCCTCGCGGGGTGCGGTGGCCTACCTGGCGTTGGCCAGCGAGCTGCTGCGGCGCAACGAACGGCGCCAGGCGGTGAGCGCCTGAGCCTGGAGAAGAGACGATGGTAAGCAAGAAACGCGGTCTGGGCCGGGGCTTGGACGCCCTGCTCGGCGGCGCGGCCAGTCACCAGCAGCGCGAAGGTTCGGACGTGGCGTCCCAGCTCGAGATGCCAACCACCAGCCTGCCGGTGGACCTGATCCAGCGCGGGCGCCACCAGCCGCGGCGCGACTTCGACCCCGACAGCCTGCGCGAGCTGGCAGACTCCATCGCCGCCCAGGGGGTGATCCAGCCGATCGTGGTGCGTCCGGTCGAGGAAGACCGCTACGAGATCATCGCCGGCGAGCGGCGCTGGCGGGCCAGCCAGCAGGCCGGGCTGCAAGAGATCCCGGTGGTGGTGCGCGACGTCGATGAGCAGACCGCCATGGCCATGGCCCTGATCGAGAACATCCAGCGCGACGATCTCAACCCGCTGGAAGAGGCCGGGGCCCTGCACCGGCTGTTGCACGATTTCGCCCTGACCCACCAACAGGTTGCCGAGGCGGTGGGCAAGTCGCGCACCACCGTCACCAACTTGATGCGGCTGCTGGAACTCAACGAGGACGTAAAGACCCTGATCGCCGAGCGGCGCTTGGAGATGGGCCATGCCCGGGCCCTGCTCGGGCTCAAGGGCGGTGCCCAGAGCGATGCCGCGCGCCAGGTGGTGGGGCGCGGGCTGTCGGTGCGCGAGACCGAAAAGCTGGTGCGCCGGCTGCAAGGTATCGAAACCCAGCCGGCCAAGCCCGAACCGCCGCGGGAGGACCCCAATGTGCGTCGCCTCCAGGACGATCTGTCCGAGCGCCTGGGGGCCCGGGTGCAGATCCAGCAATCGGGCCGTGGCAAGGGCAAGCTGGTGATAGCCTACAATAGCCTGGACGAGCTCGACGGCATTCTCGAGCATATTCAATGACGCGTGATCTGCCCCCGAGCATTGAAACCGCCAAGGTTTACCATTAACTTACTTATTTCCCCATCGTTTGACCTTATCGACCCCCAACCCGTATAATTGCCCGCCTTGGTTCGCACTGGCTTTCGGGGTTGGGCGGCTGGTATGATGGCGCGTGATAAGGGGTTGGCCTACAGGCTGCTGCTGGTCCAACTCGCCGCCGCCTTGATCCTTGCATTGATGCTCTTGCCTCTGGGTTTCAAGCATGCCTATTCCGGCCTTGCTGGCGGCATGATCGCGTTGATTGCAAACGGCTTTTTCGCCACTCGAGTGTTCGTCCCTTACCGGGCCCAGCAACTCGAACGAATGGTCGGCAGTTTCTACGGCGCGGAGCTGGGAAAGCTCATTCTGACCGGTTTATTGTTC
Source organism: uncultured Chromatiales bacterium (assembly GCA_965365625.1). Classification (GTDB taxonomy): domain Bacteria; phylum Pseudomonadota; class Gammaproteobacteria; order Chromatiales; family Chromatiaceae; genus CAVWCW01. Next base: position 29,059 of record CBDUCL010000004.1, read on the forward strand.
GCAGGGGCCTTCCTCTGGATTCGTCCCCTGAGCGCGGTTGCCCTGTTCGGCGGCTTCCTGGTAATCCAGATGCTGTCGCCGTTGGCTGCGCACTTTCTTGAGTAGCGACGTTACGGGTTGAAATAATAATGGCAGGCGACGCCCTAACCTCCAGCGAGTACATCAGGCACCATCTGACCAACCTCACCTTCGGCAAGCTGCCCGAAGGCGGCTGGGGCTTCGCCCATGATGCGGCCGAGGCCAAGGCGATGGGTTTCGGCGCCATCCACGTGGACACCATGTTCTGGTCCATCGGCCTCGGGGTGCTGTTCCTGTGGTTCTTCAAGAAAGTGGCGGACCAGGTAACCGCCGGTGTCCCGGGTGCGGCTCAGAACTTTGCCGAGTGGTTGGTGGAGTTCGTCGAGACCAGCGTGCGCGGCTCGTTTTCCGGACGCAATAAGATGGTCGCCCCCTTGGCGCTGACCGTATTCGTCTGGATCTTTCTGATGAATCTAATGGACCTGATACCGGTGGACCTGATCCCCTGGATTTCTGGCCTGCTCGGTATCCATTTTATGAAGGTGGTGCCCACCACAGATCCCAATGCTACTTTCGGCATGGCGATTGGGGTGTTCGCGCTGGTGCTTTACTACAGCATCAAGATCAAGGGTATCGGCGGCTTTGCCGGCGAGCTGACCCTGCAGCCTTTCTCTTCCGGCAACCCGGTGGTGCAGGCCCTGTTCGTCCCGATCAACTTCATACTTGAATTCGTCAGCCTGATCGCTAAACCGGTCTCGTTGGCACTGCGTCTGTTCGGCAATATGTATGCGGGGGAGATGATCTTCATCCTGATCGCCTTGATGTACAGCGCTGGCTGGATCCTAGGTCTGTTTGGCGGCGTGCTGCATCTCGGCTGGGCGATTTTCCACATCCTGATTATCACCCTGCAGGCGTTTATCTTCATGACCCTGACCATCGTCTACCTGGACATGGCGCACAGCGAACACTGACGTCCGCGGCGAAGGCCGCCGGCCGAGAATATTTCAACCTTCAAAATCTGATCAAGCTACCAACGTACGGGAGATCGACATGGAACAAGCACTGCTCTACATTGCCGGCGCCATCATGATGGGTCTGGGAGCCCTCGGCGCTGCGGTGGGTATCGGCGTCCTCGGCGGGCGTTTCCTGGAGGGCGCTGCCCGCCAGCCCGAGCTGATTCCCATGCTGCGCACCCAGTTCTTCATCGTCATGGGTCTGGTCGACGCCGTGCCCATGATCGCCGTGGGTCTGGCCATGTATGTGCTGTTCGCGGTCGCCGGCTAATCTCGGTTTAGCGACCAAGCTGAGTTCAGCTAGTCCAGAGAGCGAGGTAATTCCGGGATGAACATCAATCTGACGCTATTCGGTCAGCTGATCACCTTCGTGGTCTTCGTGTGGTTCACCATGAAATATGTGTGGACGCCGATCGTAGCTGCCTTGGAGACGCGCAAGAAGGGTATCGCCGACAGCCTGGCCCAGGCCGAGCGTGGCAAGCACGAGCAGGAACTGGCCAAGCAACGAGCCAGCGAGATCCTGCAGAAGGCCAAGTCCGAGGCCTCCGACATCGTGGGTAACGCCCAGAAGCGCGCCGCAGGGATCGTCGAGGAAGCCAAGGGCGACGCGCGAGACGAAGGAGCGCGCATCCTGTCGGCGGCCCGCGCCGAGATCGACCGCGAAGTGAGCCGCGCCCGCGAGCAGCTGCGCGAGCAGGTGGCTGTGCTGGCGGTGGCCGGGGCCGAAAAGATTCTCAAGCGTGAAATCGATGCCGCCGCGCACAAAGGCGTGGTCGACGAAATCGCCAAGCAGCTTTAGGCCCAGCTATGCCAGTCGAGAACACGACCATTGCACGTCCCTACGCGGAGGCGGTCTATGCGCGCGCCGAGGAAACCAACAGCCTGGACGCCTGGACCGAGGCACTGGAACTCCTAGCCGGGGTGTCGGCCGATCCGAAATTGGCGGCCATCCTCTCCAACCCGCAAGTAGAGCGAGCGCAGGGTGCGGAGCTGCTGATCGACATCGGTGGCGACAACCTTGGAGAAGAGGCCCGAAATTTGGTACGCCTACTGGCCGAGAATCGGCGTCTCCCGGTGTTGCCGGAAATCGCCGCCATGTACGAGGCCCTCAAGAGCGAAGGCCTCGGCTCCCTGGATGTGCACGTGACCTCCGCCTACGTGGTCAACGCCGCGCAGGAGAAGCTCCTGGCGGAGGCTCTGCAGGCCAAGCTCGGACGCCAGGTGCGGGTCACGAGCGACAAAGACCCCTCCCTGATCGCCGGTGTGATTATTCGCGCCGGCGATCTGGTGATCGACGGTTCGTTCAAAGGGAAACTCGGCAATCTGGCCAGCGAATTAGGAATTTAAGGTAGAGACGCCAACATGCAACTCAATCCATCAGAAATCAGCGAACTGATCAAGAGCAAGATCGAGAAGTTCGAAGCCGTCACCGAGGCCCACAACGAAGGCACCATCGTCGCCCTGACCGACGGTATCGTGCGCATTCACGGGCTGGCGGACGTCATGTCCTACGAAATGCTGGAGTTCCCCGGCAACACCTACGGCCTGGCGCTGAACCTGGAGCGCGACTCGGTCGGTGCGGTGGTGTTGGGCGAATACACCCACCTGACTGAAGGCGATTCGGTGAAGTGCACCGGGCGTGTTCTGGAAGTCCCGGTGGGCGAGGCCCTGCTGGGTCGGGTGGTCAACTCCTTGGGCGAGCCAATCGACGGCAAGGGCCCGATCGAGGCGACCCAGACCTCGCCGATCGAAAAGGTGGCGCCCGGCGTGACCGCCAGACCGGCAAGAGCGCGGTGGCGATCGATACCATCATCAATCAGAAGAGCACCGGCATCAAGTGTATCTACGTGGCGGTGGGACAGAAGAATTCGACCATCTCCCAAGTGGTGCGTAAGCTCGAAGAGCACGGAGCGATGGAACACACCATCGTGGTGGCCGCGGCCGCCGCGGACTCGGCGGCGCTGCAGTACATCGCGCCCTATGCCGGCTGCACCATGGGCGAGTATTTCCGCGACCGCGGCGAAGACGCGCTGATCATCTACGACGACCTCACCAAACAGGCTTGGGCCTATCGCCAGGTGTCGCTGCTGCTGCGCCGTCCGCCGGGCCGCGAGGCCTACCCGGGTGACGTCTTCTACCTGCATTCGAGGCTGCTGGAGCGTGCAGCGCGTATCAATGCCGATGAGGTCGAAAAGCTGAGCAACGGCGAAATCAAGGGCAAGACCGGCTCGCTGACCGCGCTGCCGATCATCGAG
>CBDUCL010000005.1:0-31291 GCA_965365625.1 uncultured Chromatiales bacterium
GCCTCCCACCCGGAGGAACTGGTGGAGCGGGCCCGGGATCTGGGCTACCAGGCCCTGGCTCTGACCGACCTCTGCTCCCTGGCCGGGGTGGTGCGGGCCCACGGCCGGGCCCGGGCCTGTGGACTGCAGCTGATTATCGGCAGCGAGATCGAGCTGGCGGACGGCCCGCGGCTGGTGCTGCTGGCCGCCGATGCCGTCGGCTATGCGGGGCTCTCGACCCTGATCACCCGCGGCCGGCGCGCGGCGGCCAAGGGCGAGTATCGGCTCGCCCGGGCCGACCTGGCGGTTGGCCTGCCCGGCTGTCTGGCGCTCTGGCTGCCCGGGGAACAATCGGACGCGGATACGGGCCGCTGGCTGGGGGAGCGTTTTCCCGGCCGGGCCTGGATCGGGGTCGAGCTGCACCGCAGCGGCGGCGACCGCGAGCGCTTGGCCCGGCTGCGGGACCTAGGCAGGGCCTGCGGCCTGCCCCTGGTGGCCGCCGGCGGGGTGCTGATGCACGAGGCCGGGCGCCGGCCCCTGCTGGATTGCCTGGGCGCCATTCGCCGTGGATTGACTGTGGCGGAGCTGGGCTATGCCGCCCAGTCCAACGGCGAGCGCCACCTGCGCAGCCGGCCTCGCTTGGCCCGTTTCTACCCGCCGGAGCTGCTGGCCGAGACCCTGGTGCTGGCGGGCCGCTGCAGTTTCTCCCTGGAGCAGCTGCGCTACCGCTATCCCTCAGAGCTGGTGCCTCCGGGCCTGACGCCGAGCGCGCATCTGCGGGCGCTGACCGAGGCCGGCCTGGCCCGGCGCTGGCCGAACGGCACGCCACCCCAGGTGCGGGGCCTGGTTGAGCACGAGCTGGCGCTGATCGCCGAGCTGGCCTACGAGCCCTATTTCCTCACCGTGCATGACATCGTGCGCTTTGCCCGCGGGCGCGGCATCCTCTGCCAGGGCCGGGGTTCGGCGGCCAACTCCGCGGTCTGCTACGCGCTCGGCATCACCGAGGTGGACCCGAGCCGGATGCAGCTGCTGTTCGAGCGCTTTATCTCCAGGGAGCGCAACGAGCCGCCGGATATCGACGTCGACTTCGAACACCAGCGGCGCGAGGAGGTGATCCAGTACCTCTACGCCAAGTACGGCCGCGAGCGCGCCGCCCTGGCCGCCACGGTAATCAGCTATCGTCCCAAAAGCGCGATCCGCGACCTGGGCAAGGCCCTGGGACTGGACCTGGACCAGGTCGACCGCCTGGCGCGCAATATCACCTGGTGGGACGGTCAGACCATAGCCGACGAGCGCTTGCGCGAGGCCGGCTTCGATCCCCGGAACCCGCGCCTGCGCCTGCTGCTGGGGCTGGTGCGGGAGATCCTCGGTTTTCCGCGCCACCTGTCCCAGCACGTGGGGGGCTTCGTCATCTCCGAGCAGCCCCTGAGCCAGCTGGTGCCGATCGAGAACGCGGCCATGCCGGAGCGCACCCTGATCCAGTGGGACAAGGACGACCTGGACGCCCTGGGCCTGCTCAAGGTCGACTGCCTGGCGCTGGGCATGCTGAGCGCCATCCGCCGCGCCTTCGGCCTGATCAACGGCTTCCACGGAGGGCGGCTGGGCCTGGACGCGGTGCCGGCGGAAGACCCGCGGGTCTACGCCATGATTCAGCGCGCCGAGACCGTGGGGGTGTTCCAGATCGAATCCCGGGCCCAGATGGCGATGTTGCCGCGGCTCAAGCCGGCCTGCTTCTACGATCTGGTGATCGAGGTGGCGATCGTACGCCCGGGACCGATCCAGGGCGACATGGTGCACCCCTACCTGCGCCGGCGCCAGGGCCTGGAGCCGGTGAGCTACCCGTCGGCAGAAGTGCGCGAGGTGCTGGGGCGCACCCTGGGGGTGCCCATCTTCCAGGAGCAGGTGATCAAGGTGGCCATGGTGGCCGCCGGCTTCAGCCCCGGCGAGGCCGACCGCCTGCGCCGCTCCATCGCCGCCTGGCGCCGCCGCGGCAGCCTGCAGCAGTTCGAGCAGCGGCTGGTGCAGGGCATGCTGGCGCGCGGCTATGAGGAGGGCTTCGCGCGCCAGATCTACCAGCAGATCCTGGGCTTTGGCGAGTACGGTTTTCCCGAGTCCCATGCCGCCAGCTTCGCCCTGCTGGTGTATGTCTCGGCCTGGCTCAAGCACCATCACCCGGCCGCCTTCTGCGCCGCCCTGCTCAACAGCCAGCCGATGGGCTTCTATGCCCCGGCCCAGCTGGTGCGCGAGGCCCGGCGCCAGGAGGTGGAGGTGCGCCCGGTGGACGTCCGCCACAGCGACTGGGACTCCAGCCTGGAGTCGGACGCCAAAGGCGCGCCGGTCCTGCGCCTGGGTCTGCGCATGGTCAAGGGGCTGTCGGTGCAGGGGGGTGAGCGGCTGCTGGCGGCGCGTCGGAAAGTGGCCCTGATCTCGGTGCAGGACCTAGCCGAGCGCGCCGGCCTCGGGCAGGGGGACCTGCAGGCCCTGGCCGCCGCCGATGCCTTGGCCGGGCTGGCCGGCAACCGCCACCAGGCCGGGTGGCAGGTGGCGGGGGTGGAGCCCCAGCTGCCCCTGTTCGCCGGCTTGGCGCCCGAATTGGATCGGGGCCCGCCGGAGCCCAGCCCCCTGCTGCCCAGCCCCAGCGAGGGCGAGACGATCGTCGCCGACTATGCCAGCCTGGGGCTGAGCCTGGGCCGCCACCCCCTGGCCCTGCTGCGCGGGCACTTGAACCGGCGCCGGCTGCTCCCCGCCGAGCAGGTGCGGCGCCTGCCCCACGGTGCCCGGGTGCGCACCGCAGGCCTGGTGATCAACCGCCAACGCCCGTCCTCCGCCAACAGCGTTACCTTTATCACCTTGGAAGACGAGACCGAGCAGCTCAATCTGATCGTCTGGAAGCGCCTGGCCGAGCGCCAGCGCAAGACCATGCTAGGCGCCCGGCTGCTGGGGGTGGTGGGGGAACTGCAACGTGAAGGCAGGGTGATCCACGTCATCGCCCAGCGCTTGGAGGACCACAGCGAGTTGCTGGGCGGACTGGTAACCCGGTCTCGGGATTTTCGCTAGGGGAGGGGGCTTCGAGTCCCATCGCCACGGATAGCACCGCTCTGACAGTGCGTCCGCCAACACCAGGACGAGTTGGAGGCCAGCGGCTCCCTTCGTCACCCAGTCGAGCCCCGCGCTCTGGAGCGCTGTACCGGCTGCGGCGACCCGCACAAGGGCTCCAACAACGCGAAATTCAAGCAGCAACTGGAACAGGGAGTGAAACCGGCAATAAACGGTTGCGCGTCTTGGAAATGGTCGTTTTCGCAGCCAAATCGGGTAATTGGTCGGTGAGCCACTTGCGGTGCCGGTGCCCGAGGAGGCTTGTCGATGAGGCGTAGACGGAGGCGCTGGGTCGCGACACAGCAAGAGATCACCAAAGGACTCTGACCTGTTGCAATTGAGAGTCGAGAGATATCCTGTAGCCTTTGAGCGATTTGCTTGACTCACGCGCGGAAGTTCCGCCATCGTGTCGGGAAGCAAAATTGGTGATCGCTCTGTTCCGACGAAGACTCGATTGCATCCCTCGGGCCTTGGGGGCGAAGGCAAGCGGCAGGCGTTGTCGGGCGCTCGGGCTCGAGCATCGAAAGCTCCTGCCCAAGGGCCTTGGACGTTTGCCGGAAATCACGATGACCACAAATCGGCATGCCCAAACTCTGGCTACTGATTCTGCTCTCTATCGCCGCTGTCGCACCAGCGAACGCCGAGCGAGACGCCGGCGCCAGCCACAATCTGTTGCTGAAGGCCTCGCTGAGCGACGATTGGTTCGTGATTTCGCGCTCCAATGTCGCCTCTCGGAACGACTTTCGCGATGAATTCCTGGCTTACATCGGTGCGTCCCTGGGCTATCAAATCAACCCTCGGCTGAGCCTGCGGCTCGGCTATCGGCGCGCGTGGTTTCGCTTTGCAGAGGATTGGCAGCCCGAAAATCGGGCGATGCTGGAGGGCTATTTCGCCGATCGCTTCAACGGGTTCCGCATCACCAACCGGCTGCGTGCCGAGTTTCGGTACTTCGACTGGCGCGAAGATGACGTTCGACTGCGCAATGAGATCACCCTGGAGGCGCCCTGGGCACTGACGCCGCTCCGGCTCAAACCCTACCTGGAGGAAGAGTTCTTCTTCAGTACCGACGCCGGACGCGCCGAGGCCAACTGGCTCGGCGCTGGGCTCGCGTGGCGGCCGGTGGACGGTATCAAGCTAAAGCTGGGCTATCGCTGGAACCATTTCCGCGTCGGCGACCATTGGAGGGATCGTGATGTCCTGGTAACGGGCATCAATCTGTTCTTCTGAAGCGGGCGATGCGGGCTCTGCATGCCTCTAGCCATCCCCAGTTCCGGGTCTGCCGGGTCCTCGGGCGCCCGCGACGCACGACCGACATCCTTGACTCCTGATAACGACACCGGGTCCTCTGCACCAGACGCTGCCCTCCAGACCGGGGCCGGGTCGATGGATTGATTGGCGTGTGCCGTTCGCCGACCCTGGCGAACTCGGTGCCGCTGGGGGGCTTTCACGCGGGGAAGCTGTCAGTCCGCTTCCCTGTCAGCCTGTGCTGGGCCGGTTCAGCTGAGGTGGGTTGTTGCGGGTTTTTCGACTTAGATGTCGCGCACGACCTCGATCGCACCGTCGTCGATGGCCTCACAGAGCCGCGCATGATCGCCTTCGGTGATATCCGCGTAGCGGTCGGCGTATTCGACCATGACTTCGTCGAAGGTCCTGTCCTCGCCGATGTAACCACGGATCGTCATGGCATCGCCCGAGCGCGCATGCGCGAAGGCGAGCGTCTTTCCGCAGAGTCCGGCATAGGCTGCGAGGCGCTTGGGTCCGAGTTCCTCAATATCGATCTTGCCCTTGCCGTCCCAGAGCTGGCGAAAGTAGAAATCGATCGCCTGTCCGTCCTTGTCTTCCCAGCGTGCCCAACCCAGGAGTACGTCGCTGGTCGCCTGGATCAGGCGCTGGCCTTCAACCACACGTTGGCCGGCATGCGGAAAGGCACTGGCTCCGAGATGGGCTTCGAGAACCGATGAGGTTGCCTGTTTGAACTGCAGGAACAAGGGGGTGCCATCTCCGGCCTCGAGCAGCACGATCAGACAGCGGGTGCCGACGCTGCCAACGCCAACGACCTTTTTGGCAATGTCGACCAGCGAGAACCTGTCGAGCAGTATGCGCCGTTCCAGGGGAAGGGTTGCACGGTATCGGGCAAGGAATTCAGCTACGGCACCCGATTCGGTCGCGGCAATCTCATCGTCGACACGCACGATCAGCGGTGGGTCCGGGACGATCATGCGCCGCCCGTTGACCACGTCGGTCAATTTGTTGAAGGCTCGCAGGCTGTTTTTGCGGGTGGCCTTTTCGAGAACCTCCTGCTTCCATTTCCGGTGTGCTTTGCCGTGCTTTTCAATCCGTTTCAGCGCGGTCCCCGACTCGAAACGGTAATAGTGCAGATCCAGTGGGCTGAGTTCCGAGGCCGCAGCGATGTACTTGCGGTAGTTGCGCATGGCGGATTCTGTCGCTGCGCGGGCCTTCTTGGCCGAGAAGCCGTTTGCTCGGGCCGAGACTGTGATGCTTGCTGCGAGGCGTTTGACGTCCCATTCGAAGGGGCCAGGCAGCGTCTCGTCGAAATCGTTGAGATCGAACACCAGGTCGCGGTTGGGCGCACAGTACCACCTGAAATTGCCCAGGTGGGCATCACCACAGAGTTCGACCCGAAGGTTCGTCCGGGAGCCGGCGGCGAGGTCGCTGGCCATGACTGCGGCAGCCCCACGCAGAAAGGTGAACGGGGTCCGGCTCATTCGGCCGTAGCGCAGGGGAATGAGTTCGGAAAGCCGGTTTCTGTCCTGCTGTGCCAGGATCGTCAGCGGATCGACGCGGTCGGTTTCCAACGCCGCTTCGGCATGGGCCTCCAGGGGAACGGTGTCTCGCTGCGAACGCCCCAAATCGTGCCGGGTGGAGGGCGAGGCCCGAAGGCCCGCCGACTCGCCGAGCGTGTTGAATAGGGTTTTAGGCATGCGACCTCCGTACCAAGCTGGCTCCTCAGGATTGTGAGTGCAATATTGCAGCGGGAGCTATGCAATGCAAATTTCCCGCAGTTCGTTTCCGGATGCGCCGTCTGCGACGAACGATCGCTTGGTTGCGCTGGTTTAATACCTTCATCTCGTTCCGCTGCGGCGGCGAAATTTGGTTTCTGGCTATCGTTGAGGAAGCCTCGGTGATCGAGCGGCGGGGAGAAAAGAGACAGGTCTTGGCCGGTCTGCGGGAAGAACTGACACACAAAGTCATCGAGCCGATCTTCGAGACTGATTCCTGCGAGCACTCGTTTGGATTCTGCCCGACGCGATCGGCTCGTGCTTTTGTATGGATAACATCCGAAAGCCGTGCACGGGAGAACTGGATGGTTTGATGAGGTAGGGCTTCGGTGTTCGTTTCGAGCATACCCTAGCCACTCGGCAGGCAAGATTCGGGCAAGTTTCCATCCTGTCTAACCGGATGCTCTTTTCTCCCGAGGCGCAAAGCGATCCGCACAACCCTATAAAGGCCCCAGATTCTCGTAGGGCGCGAGTTCTGGTTAGGAAAGCGTGTCGAGCGCGGGATCGCCCGTGCCGAGCCAAAAATCCAGGCTCTTTTCCAGCAATTGGTTCCAAGGCATGTAGTGGGATCCGTCGCAGGAAAAGTTGAGGCCTACCATGCCATTGAAAATATTCAAAGAACCGGCTCGGAGGTAGATGGTTTCGTCCATAAAGCGCAGCGCGCGGAAGGTGCGGAATACCTCGCCGACCTGTGTCAGCGGGATCACCGCATCCTCGGGGTAGGGGCGGGTGGGGTAGGTGAGTGCGATGGCAGGGTCGGTCAGATCTTCGATATCGAGAATGCGGTAGCGCAGCGGGTCATCGATGAACCAAAGGGTGGCGCGGGAGCTGGAGAAGTGCAGTTTGCCGTGAAAGACTCCGTGTGTCCCGATCAGGTCGACAACCAGGTCCAGCACCTCGTCGAGACGCTGGTCCATCGGGCTGTCCACACGCTGCTGGTTGAACAGGCCGCCGCGAATTGCCGGATCACCCTTCATCTGCACCCATTGCTCGGGCTGCCTGAAGACTTCGCGGGTAAGCGGTAATTCGCTCAGATCAAAGTCCGCTCCAAGATAGCCCCTGAGATTGCCGCTGCCGTCGAATATTCGCTGTACTGCGGTGAGCGATGGACGCCGCGCATTGCGGCTGATGTAGGCATCGGAAAGTGAGAAAGGTTCACCGGCCAGCGCATCGCGAAGATAGGGACGGTCAGCACGGTTGCGGCCAAAGTGCTCGGGCAACAGCTCGCGCGCGGTGACATTGGCGGTAACTTGGTTGGCATCCTGGTCGAGGACATACAGGTACTTGCACGAGGGCAGCGACCCTAGGCCTTGTATCAAGCATTGCTCCAGCGCACCACGGTCGGACCATAGGTCGGCGCAGTTATGCGCCAACTTCTTCATTGGCGCGGAGAGCAGTTCGCGCAGCAGTATGCGTTGCCGCATCACCGCCGCTCTTAATGCTTTTCCCATATCCTTGTACCGGTTCCGCCACCGGGTCGAATATTCAACTTGGTAAGTTCTTTGATGAGCGCGCGAGATGATACCAGAAGATCGGGGCCGGGTCGTTTAATCTGAAGGCACGGCTCCTTGGGTTTTCGCACGAAGCCGACGCGTCGAGGCACGACAATGGGCAGGGGTCTCAACCTGCCACCAGCCGCCCCCGGCGCAGGGTCGGTATGTTCTGATACCAGAGGTTGCGAACCAGGCGCCGTGCGGGTATTCCCAGTGCCTGGCCCAGGCCTTGGGCCTGTTCGAACAAGGTTTGGCGGCGTGGCCTGGGAAGGTCTCCCGCGAAGGCGTAGACGATGCGGTTGCCGCTCTGTACGTCGAGCTGCAACAACCGGCCGTCAAAGACCTCCGCGATCGCGGCCTGCGCCCTAGCGGTTTGTTTGGGGTCCCGGTGCCAGAGGTTGACTACCAGCACGCCCTCAGACGAGAGACTGGCGCGGCAGGCGCGCAAGAACTCGGGGGCGGCCTGCACGGCGTCCATGGCATCGGCCTGGTAGAGGTCGGCAAACATCAATTCGTTAGGTCTGCGTATGTTGGCCAGGTGGTCGCTGGCTTCGGCGATCAGCACCCGCAGCCGGGGCGTGTGGGGCAGGGCGAAGTAGTCCCGCGCCACCGCCACCACCCGCGCCCGCTGCTCTACCGCCAGCACCCGGCAGCCGGGGTACAGGTGCAGCAGGCACTTGGCCAGGCTTCCGCCTCCCAGGCCGAGCAAGGTAGCCCGCTCGGGGGGACGGACAAACAGGGCCCCCAGCATCATCGCCTGGGTGTGGACGTGCTCCAGGCGTAGGGGGTCGGCCAGCAGCATGCAGCTCTGCTCCACCTGGTTGCCGAACGTCAGGTAACGCCGCATGCCGTCGTCTTGCACACAGATCCAGCCCTGCTCGTCGCGTTCGCGGTAGATCTCTTTCCCCAGGGTTCCCATTTCGTGCCGTCCGCTGCCGAGGCCTTCAGGCTAACAGCCTCTCCCGCAATTTGGGAAACGCGAAAAAAGCATCCGTCGTTGGTGATCCCGACACGGCCTGCGGTTGTCGGTAAGCCCGCAGTCTTCAACAGTCTGGGGGCGATTCAAATCCTTGAGTAGTGCTTCTGCAAGGGGTGGCTAACCGTAAGCGTCTACTCTGGCGCCGGCCCGGAAAGGAGATTCGACTTCACTCGGGGCGCATTAGGATATTGGAAGATAATGAAATATTGACATGGATCAAAAACATCCAGGCGGCAGGGGAGTAACCTTGGAACTGTCGGTACGCGGAGCTTTCCGCTGTTCATCTTCAATCCGTTAGATGAGGAGGGTCCCATCATGTTGAGGAACAAACGCGTTCTGCTGGCCGCTGCGGTAGCCGGAGCCACCATGCTAACCTCGTTGTCTGCCGAAGCTTTCTTCGGCCCGATGAGTTGGATGCGCGGTGGCGGGTGGGGTCCCGGCTGGGGGGGCTGGGGTGGCCCCTGGTCCGGCTGGGGCTATCCGTATTACGGCGGCTGGGGCTATCCATACTACGGTGGTTGGGGCTACCCGTATTATGGTGGCTGGGGCTATCCCTATTGGGGTGCCCCGGTAGTGGCTGCCCCGGTCGTGACGCAGCCGACAACCAGCGCCGAGAAGTAACCCTCGGTGTGCTAACCCCCCGCCGCTACAGCGGCGGTATCACCCCTAACGCGGGCGCCTCGGCGCCCGCATCGCGTTTGGTTTCCTGATTATCCCTTTGGCTCAGCTCCCGGCTCTTCCCCGAGAGTACGCTGAAACCGGGCAGCACTCTCGGGGCGTCGTGGCGAAGGGCTAGGCCCGGTCTTACAAATCTTGCTCCGAATTTCCGACCTCGAATCCGTGGTAAACGTCAGTCGGCCCTGTATAACGCTCCCCTTGGCTGCTCGGCGAAGTGAAGAGACCGGGATTGCCAACCTCGAAACCTCGATAGCTATCAATGCTGCCGCCGATACCGGGCTGAGTCGCTGTCACTTCGTCTTTGCCAACACTGTCGGCGAACAGATCCGGGTTCCCGGCGCTCAATCCGTTGTAGGTGCCGTCCGAATCTTCGGCACCCACTGCGGTCGCGAATAAGAATGCTGTCACTACCAGGATCAAGCTACGCATGCTTCCCCCTCTACCTATTTCAGGTGGATTCGGGCGCCCGTCCATCGGGCTTTATCTCTGACCCTCCCTGTCGTTTGTGCTTTACGGCGATCGCGAACAATTGCGAATCACCCCATGTGGTTTGGAAAATTGGTCAACACTCGAAGGAACCGGTGTACAGATTTGACCGAAAGTGAACGAGCCCAGGGGACTGAAAGGCGAAGAGATATCGATGAGTGTCCTCGCCGCGAGCGGCGTACTTGGTCCGCTATCACTCATGCCTGACCGAAGAACGGTCAGGCATGAAGAAGTGCATTATTTCGCCAATGACGATCGGCGGCTCGACCACGGGACCCACTCGTTGCTATGCCTGGTTCCTTATCCGCTTTGATGACCTGCCTATGCGGGCGGGCCGACGCTCACATCGGCGCCTTTCGAATTACCTGCATACCGACAGCGCCGATACGCCTGCTTCTGTGCCTTCTGGTTTCTCGGCCAGGAGATGCTAATGAGATTTATCGCCTTTTAGCGGCCACGCTGGCTCTATAAAGCTCTGCAAGGGACTGGTTCACAGTTTATGACTGTCGGGGTCCGGATAATTCGGTATATTAACAGATACCGATCAAGTAGCCCGTAGGTGATAGCTATGAAGACAAAACCGAAGACTCCAATTACCGAAAAACGTCAGGCTAAGCTCGATTTCGCCGAATACCTGCTAATCGGAGGTGGTCTCTTGGTCGTGGGGATGTTCGTCTACGCAACAATCCAGCTAAGCAACTTACCTGGATTCTATAGCTAAACGGCATTTCTTGGGATATGCGTATATCGGTTTCTTCCGGTGGAGTGATTTTGGCGATCTGTCTGCTCTGAGTCGTCAACCCTTTCAGGGACGGGAGGGCGTCGTTGTCACTGGAACTGGGCGAGCCGGGCTGCCGACGACGTTTGGCGCAACCGACGACCTGGGTTTTGCTCAGGGGATCGAAGGCCTCGATGCCGACGAAGCTCGGTCCGCCTGGTGGTGGTGATCCAGGTTGCCGGCATTCGGTGCTCTGCCACCGGGCCGAGATTCTTCAGCCTGGCCTGCTGACGGCGCCGAGCGCAGTTGGCCCCGGGGGGCGCTCGAGGTGGTTGCGCAATGACCGGGTCAGCCCTCAAGTTGACTGCTTCGACCGCCAATCAAGCCCACTGCCTGGCCGCATAAATTGCGGCTCGGCAGACTCCGCCTCAATCCGGTTCTACCGCTCGCAGGTGACGGCCCACGGCCAACCAGGAGCCGGCGAGGCCGAGCAAGGCGCTGACGCTGAGCAGGCCGAGCAGTAGGTCGAGCTGCAACAGGGGCAGGCGGAAGCTGCTTTCGTAGAGTCCGGCCAGGCTGGCCACCGGGCCACGCAGGGCCCACAGGGACAGGCTGACCAACAGCCAGGCGATGACACCGCCGAGCAGCCCGTACCAGAGCCCAAGGTAGAGGAAGGGGCGGCGGATAAAGGCGTTGGTGGCGCCAATCAGCTTGCTGATTTCGATCTCGGCGTGGCGGTTCTGAATCTCCAGGCGGATGGTGTTGCCGAGGATCAGCAGCACCGCCAGGGCCAGCAGGCTGGCCAGCACCAGAACGCCGCGGCGCGCGATCTCCGTGAACGCCGCGAAGCGGCGAACCCATTGCAGGTCAAGCTGGACGATGTCGGCCTCCGCGAGGTCGCGCAAGCCGGCCAGCAGGCGCTCGGCGGCAGCCGGTTCGGTGTGCTCTGGCGCCGGCTCGACGATCAGCACCGCCGGCAGTGGGTTCTCCTCGAGCGCCTCTAGGGCCTCGCCGAATCCGCTCAGCCGGCGGAACTCCTCCATCGCTTCAGCGCGCTCGACCACCTCGACCGCGCTCACCTGGGGCCAGGCCCGCAGCTCTTCGGCGAGTTCCCTGGCCCGCTGGTCGCTAACCTCTTGGTGCAGGAACAAAGAGATGCTCGCGCTGCCGCTGAGGTTGCCCGCCAGCTGCTGCAGGTTGCCCAGCAGCAGATGCAGGCCAGCGGGCAACGCCAGGGCGATGCCAAGAACGGCGGCAGTCATCATCGTGGGCAGGGGGCTGCGGCTGAGCTGGCCTAGGCTTGCCAGAGAGACCTGGGCATGGCGCATCAGCCAGCCGCTCAGGTTCGACAGCCCGGCCAGGCGTCGGCGGCGGGCCTTCTGCGGGCGCTTAGCCACCGCGCCTCCCCTCCGGCCGGTCCCCGCTGTCGTTGCCCAGACGGCCGTGGTCGAGCGTCAGGGTGCGCTGGCCCAGGGTAGAGATCAGCCCGATGTCGTGGGTGGCGATGAGCAGGGTCACCCCGACTTGGTTAAACGCTTTGAACAGGTTCATGATCTCCCGGGACAGCTCCGGGTCCAGGTTACCGGTGGGCTCGTCCGCCAAAACCACCGGCGGTTTGCTGACCACTGCTCGGGCGATGCCGACTCTTTGTTGCTCCCCACCAGACAAGGTTATCGGGTAGGCGCGTTCCTTTTTGAGCAGCCCAACCTTGTCCAGGGCGGCGCGCACCCGGCGCCCGATCTCCTGGTGCCGCAGGCCGGCCACCACCAGGGGCATGGCCACGTTGTCGAACACGGTGCGGTCGTGCAGCAGCCGGTGGTCCTGGAATATCATGCCCACCTCGCGCCGATGGTAAGGGATCTGGCGCGCCGGCAGCCGGCCGAGATTGCGGCCGTTGATGCGGACCTGGCCGCGGGTGCAGCGTTCCAACAGGCCGATCAGACGCAGTAGCGTGCTCTTGCCGGCCCCCGAGTGGCCGGTGAGAAAGGCCATCTCGCCGGCCTCTAGCCGGAAGCTGACCCCGCTCAGTGCGGAATGCCCGCTGGGGTAGCGCTTGCTGACCTGTTCGAACTCGATCAAGGCCCGCTTACTCTTCGAACAGGGCGTCTACGAACTCTTGAGCGTCGAACGGGCGCAGATCCTCGACCGCCTCGCCGACCCCGATATAGCGAATCGGCACCCCCAAGCGCTCGGCGATGGCGAACAGGATGCCGCCCTTGGCTGTGCCGTCTAGCTTGGTCAGCACGATCCCGGTCAGGCCCACTGTCTGATGGAAATGCTCGGCCTGGCTGAGGGCGTTCTGGCCGGTGCCGGCGTCCACCACCAGGTATACCTCGTGGGGGGCGTCCGGGTCGAGCTTCTTCAGCACGCGGGCGATCTTCGACAGCTCATCCATCAAGTTGGTCTTGGTGTGCAGGCGCCCGGCGGTATCGGCGATCAGCACGTCGGCCTTGCGGGCCTGGGCCGCCTGCAGGGCGTCGAACACCACAGAGGCGGAATCCGCGCCTGTGTGTTGGGCCACCACCGGCACCTGGTTCCGCTCCCCCCAAACCTGCAACTGCTCCACCGCGGCGGCGCGGAAGGTATCGCCCGCGGCCAGCATCACCGACTGGCCCTGGTCCTGGAAACGGCGCGCCAACTTGCCGATGGTGGTGGTCTTCCCCGCGCCGTTGATGCCCACCATCAGGATCACCCGCGGCTTGCCCGCCGGGGCCGGGGCCTCCGGGGCCTGAGCGCGCTCCAGGGTCTCCAGCAGTTCCTGCTTGAGTTGGGCGCTGAGGGCGGCGGGGTCGGACAGCTCCTTGCGTTTGACCCGGCTGGTGAGGTCGTCGACGATCCGTGTGGTGGCGTCCACCCCCACGTCGGCGGTCAGCAGCAGGGTTTCCAGATCCTCCAGCAACTCGCCGTCGATGTTCTTCTTGCCCAGCAGCAGGTTGGCCAGGCCATCGGTGAGGCTGCCGCGGGTGCGAGCCAGACGGCTCTTGAGGCGCGTGAACAGTCCGCGCTTGCCCGATTCTCCGGCTGCCGCCTGTTCCGCGGACTGGTCGCTGTCCGCCTTGGTCTTGCCTTTGCCGAATCCGAACATTGCATGCCTCTTGCGGCCGCCGGGGAACCGAAGGCCCTTGCAGCCGGTCTTTATTGCCACCAATTAACGTAAAAGCAGGTGGGCCCCGCCGCCCAATGCTTTATCCGTGTTCGCCGGCTTGGACTTTCCGCGGCGGCTCTGGAAGAATGCCGCGGCTGGGGATCGCACATTCGCCGACATCCTAACATTTTGCCGGGCTTCCCCATATCCCGAAACGCCATGCAAGGTACAATTTTGATGAAAATTTTGTTTACCGCGGCACTGTTTTGGCTGGCCGCCGGGCCGGTCCTGGCCGCCGGCGAGGTGCACGAGTTTCAGCTCAACAACGGGCTCAAGCTGATCGTCAAAGAGGACCACCGGGCCCCTATCGTGGTGTCCCAAATCTGGTACAAGGTAGGTTCGAGTTATGAATACGGGGGGGTCACCGGCATCTCCCATGTGCTCGAACACATGATGTTCAAGGGCACCGATGACTACGGCCCCGGCGAGTTTTCGCGCATCATTTCCGAGAATGGCGGCGAGGACAATGCATTCACCGGACGGGACTATACCGCTTACTACCAACACCTGGCCAAGGATCGGCTGGAAGTGGCCTTCGCCCTGGAGGCCGACCGTATGCGCAATGTGCACCTGACCGACGAGGAGTTTCAGAAGGAGCGCGCGGTGGTGCAGGAGGAGCGACGGCTGCGCACCGAGGACAAGCCCCAGTCACTGACCTACGAGCAATTCTCGGCCGCCGCCTACCGCGCCTCGCCCTACCGCAACCCGGTGATCGGTTGGATGAGCGACCTGGAGGCCTTGGAGCTGGCAGACCTGCAGGACTGGTATCGGCGCTGGTATTCACCGAACAATGCGGTGTTGGTGGTGGCCGGCGACGTTGATCCTAAGGAGGTGCTGCGTCTGGCGCGCCGCTATTTCGGGCCGCTGAAGGGCGATCCCATCCGCGCGCCGAAGCCGCGCCGGGAGCCGGAACAGATCGGCGTCAACCGCATCCTGGTAAAGGCCCCGGCCCGCCAGCCCTATCTGCTGATCGGCTTCAAGACGCCGGTGCTCAATGGTGCAGAACGGGAGTGGGAACCCTACGCACTGGAGATGCTCGAGGCAATCCTGGCCGGTGGCGACAGTGGCCGCCTGCCCAGTAACTTGGTGCGAGGGGCCAAGATCGCCGCTTCCGCCGACGCCGACTACAGCGCCTACACCCGGCTGCCCGGGATGCTGGTGCTGGATGCGGTGCCGACCCCCGATCACGGAATGCCAGCCCTGGAGCGGGCCCTGCTGGCCGAGATCGAGAAACTCAAGACCGAACTGGTGAGCGAGGACGAGCTGGCCCGGGTGCGCGCTCAGGTGGTCGCGAGCAAGATCTTCGAGCGCGACTCGGTCCATTACCAGGCGCTGCAGATCGGCCTGTTGGAGACCATCGGCCTGGACTGGCGGCTGCTCGACAAGCATGTGGAGCGTTTCAAGCAGGTCACCGCCGAGCAGGTGCGTGAAGTGGCGCGCCGCTATCTGGTGGCGGACCGGATGACGGTGGCGGTGCTGGAACCGCAGCCGATCGATACGGAGCAACGGATCGGGCAGACCGGCTCGGGGGTGACGAATGTCAATTACCTGGTGGATTGAGCGTATGAACCGGAACCGGCGATGGGTGCTGATGCTCTTGCTGTTGGCCTGGCAGCCTGCACTCTGGGCCGGGCCCCAGATCCAGAGCTGGAAGACTCCGAATGGGGCCAAGGTACTGTTTGTGGAGGCGCCGGAGATCCCGATGCTGGATGTGCAGGTGATCTTCGACGCTGGCAGCGCCCGGGACGGGGCCAAGCCGGGGTTGACCAGTCTTACCAACGGTCTGCTCACCGAGGGCGCCGGCGATTGGAACGCCGACCAGATTGCCCAGCGCCTGGAGGGTGTCGGCGCGGAGCTGGGCAGCGGCGCCCTGCGCGACATGGCCTGGGTTTCGGTGCGCAGCCTCACCGAACAGCCGGCCCTGGACACTGCCCTGGAGACCCTCGCCGCGATTCTCAGCCGGCCGAGGTTTGATCCCAACGACCTGGAGCGCCTGCGCCAGCAGATGCAGGTGAGCCTGCGCCGCAGCGAGCAGAACCCGGGCAGCGTGGCAAAGAAGGCCTTCTATCGCCAGGTCTACGGCGACCACCCCTATGCCATAGACAGCGGCGGTACCGAAGAGTCCCTGGCCGCTCTGACTCGGGGGGATCTGGTCGTCGCCTACCAACGATACTATGTGGCGGCGAATGCCCTGGTGGCGATCGTCGGGGCGGTGGACCGGACTCAAGCCGAGGGCATCGCCGCTCAGCTCACCGCCGATCTGCCCCGGGGAGAGCCGGCGCCGGCGCTGCCGGAGGTGGCTGGGCTCGGCAGTGCGGTGCTGCACCAGCGGGTGTTCCCTTCCAGCCAGACCCACCTTTATGTCGGCCAGCCCGGCATGCGCCGCAACGATCCCGATTACTTCCGCCTCTACGTGGGGAATCACATCCTCGGCGGCAACGGCCTGGTGTCCCAGCTCAGCGAAGAGGTGCGGGAGAACCGTGGCTTGTCCTACAGCGTTTATAGTTATTTCCTGCCGATGCGGGAGTTGGGCCCGTTCATGATCGGCGCCCAGACCAAGAACGCAAGCGCCGAGGAGGCCCTGGAGGCGATGCGCCAGGTGGTGCAGCGCTTTATCGAGCAGGGCCCGACCGCCGAGGAACTGCGCGCGGCCAAGCTCAATATTACCGGCGGTTTTCCGCTTCGCATCGCCAGCAATAGCAAGATTCTCAGCTACCTGGCGGTGATCGGTTTCTACGACATGCCGCTGGACCACCTCGACACCTTTAGCGCGAAGGTCGAGGCGGTCAGCGCCGAGCAGATTCGTGACGCCTTCCGCCGGCGCCTCGACCTGGACCGCCTGGTCACCGTGGTGGTGGGAGGCGAAGCGGCGCCGGTGGTCACCCCGGTAAGCACGCCGACCAGCGCCCAGCCACGCTGACCCGATTGTTGGCCCGGCCGACGCGCAATCGCGTCCGCATCATCGGTGGCCGGCACCGGGGGCGCAAGCTGGAGTTTCCTGAGCTTCCCGGGTTGCGCCCGACCCCCGATCGGGTGCGCGAGACCCTGTTCAACTGGCTGCAGCCGGTGCTTGCGGGGGCGCGTTGCTTGGACCTGTTCGCCGGCAGCGGCGCCTTGGGGCTGGAGGCCGCTTCCCGCGGCGCCGAGCGGGTGCTGATGCTGGAGCAAGCGGCCCCCGCGGCGCGCCAGCTGGAACGCAACCGGCGGCTGCTGGGGCTGGACCAGGTCGAAGTACGCCAGGCCGACGCCCTGCGCTGGCTGCGGCGGGCTGAGGCCGAGCCGTTCGATATCGTCTTTCTCGACCCGCCCTACGCTGCCGGCCTGCAAGGGCCTTGCTCCGAGTTACTGGCGGAGCGGGGTTGGCTGAGCCCCGGGGCCCTGGTCTACCTGGAGGCGGACAGCCAGGGCAAAGATCCGGCCTGGCCCGCCGATTGGCAACTCCAAAAGCGCAAGCAGGCCGGTCAAGTCAGCTATTGCCTGTTGCAAACCGACGTAGAATAAGCGGTTTTCTAGGAATCCGGGTCCTGGTGCTGGTAAACTCGGCCGATGGCGACCGTAGTATATCCAGGCA
This sequence comes from uncultured Chromatiales bacterium, assembly GCA_965365625.1. GTDB lineage: Bacteria > Pseudomonadota > Gammaproteobacteria > Chromatiales > Chromatiaceae > CAVWCW01. The sequence goes on from CBDUCL010000005.1 coordinate 17,166, forward strand.
CTTTCGACCCGATCACCAACGGGCACACCGATATCGTGGCCCGTGCTGCGCGGCTGTTCGATCGGGTGATTGTGGCGGTGGCGGTCAACGCCGGCAAGGCGCCGGCCTTCGAGTTGCCGCAGCGGGTGGCGATGGCGCGCGAGGTGCTAAAGGACATCCCCGGGGTAGAGGTGCACGAGTTCGGTACCCTGTTGGTGGATTTCGCGCGCGATATCGGTGCCGGGGTCATCCTTCGCGGGCTGCGGGCAGTGTCGGACTTCGAGTACGAGTTTCAGTTGGCGGGCATGAACCGGCGTCTGGCGCCGGAGGTGGAGACTCTGTTTTTAACCCCCGCCGAGCAGTACGCCTATATCTCTTCCGGCCTGGTAAGGGAGATTGCGGCCCTGGGGGGGGATGTTTCGGATTTCGTCGATCCGCTGGTGCGCCAGGCCCTGCGCCGGCGCCACGGTTGATCACTGGTCAATAGAAAACGGTAAGCGGGGCCTGGTTGACGCCCCCATTCAGGAGTTACGGTCATGGCAATGATTATCACCGACGAATGCATCAACTGCGATGTCTGCGAGCCGGAGTGCCCGAACGGTGCGATCTATCAGGGGGACGAGATTTACGAGATAGACCCCAACCTATGCACCGAGTGCGTGGGCCACTACGATACTCCCCAGTGCGTCGAGGTGTGCCCGGTGGATTGCATCCCCAAGGACTCGGACCATGAGGAAAACAAGGACGAGTTGTACGAAAAGTACCTCAAGATCACCGGTACCGAGGCCTGATCCGATCATGTTCCGCCAGCTGAAAAAGGCTCCCCGGTGGGGCCTTTTTTGGTTGCTGCTGGCCGCCGGCCCGCTGTCGGCGCTAGAGGCCCCGCCTGGGGCGGCGGTGGCCAGCGCTCACCCCCTGGCCACCCAGGCCGGCTGGGAGATCCTGGCCGCGGGCGGCAACGCCTTCGACGCCGCGGTAACGGTGAGCGCCGCCCTTGCGGTGGTCGAGCCCTACGGCTCCGGGCTCGGCGGCGGCGGTTTCTGGTTGCTGCATCGGGCCAGCGACGAGCGGCAGGTGATGGTCGACGGCCGGGAACGGGCGCCCCTCACGGCCAAGCGCGATCTGTTCCTGGACCCCAGCGGTGATCTGGTGCCCGGGCTGTCCATCGACGGTCCCCTGGCTGCCGGCATTCCGGGCCAACCCGCGGCCTTGGCCCACCTCACCGAACGATACGGGCGCCTGAGCCTGGCCGAGAGCCTGGCCCCGGCGATTCGCTTGGCCCGGGACGGCTTCCCGGTGGATGCCCACTACCGGCGCATGGCCGGCTGGCGACTGGCGGCGCTCCAGAATTCCCCGGCCGCGGCCGCCCAGTTCCTGCACGAGAACCAGGTGCCGGCCGAAGGTCAACTGGTGCGCCAGCCCGACCTGGCCTCCACCCTGGAGGCCCTGGCCGAGCGAGGCCGTGACGGTTTCTATTCCGGCCCCGTGGCCGAGCGGCTGGTGGCCGGGGTCAGCGGTGCCGGCGGCATCTGGACTCTGGAAGACCTGGCCCAGTACCAGGTAGTGGAGCGCGAGCCGGTGCGCGGCGAATACCGTGGATGGCATATCGTCAGTGCCGCTCCCCCGTCTTCCGGCGGCATCCTGCTGGTGCAGATGCTGAATATGCTGGCCGGCTACGACCTCGAGCGCCTCACTCGCAACGAGCGTGCCCATCTGCTGGCGGAGGTGATGCGTCGCGCCTACCGGGACCGAGCCGAATACCTGGGCGACCCGGACTTTGTCGAGATGCCGGTCGAGCGGCTGATCGACCCCCTGTACGCCGCCGGCCTGGTGCGCGACATCCGCCTGGATCGCGCCAGCCCCAGCCTGCCTTTCGAGTGCGAACCGGTTGATGTTGTCGAGGGCCGCCAGACCACCCACTTCTCGATCATGGACCGGGCCGGCAATCGGGTCGCCGCCACCCTCAGCATCAACTATCCGTTCGGCTCCGGCTTCGTTCCACCGGGCACCGGCGTGTTGCTGAACGACGAGATGGACGACTTCTCCGCCAAGCCTGGGGTACCCAATGTCTACGGCCTGGTGGGCGGCGAGGCCAACGCCATCGCCCCCGGCAAGCGCATGCTCTCAAGCATGACCCCTACCTTCGTCGAAGGCCCAAACGGGGTCGCCATCCTCGGCACCCCGGGTGGTAGTCGCATCATCAGTATGCTGTTGCTGGCGGCGCTGGGGCTGAGCGAGGATCAGCCGTTGGAGGCCCTGGTGAGCGCCCCGCGCCTGCATCACCAGTACCTGCCGGACCAGATCGAATTCGAGCCCGAGGCACTGACCCCGAGCCAGGTCGAGGCCTTGGCTGCCATGGGCCACCGCCTCAAGCCACTGGAGCACGGCTACGGCAATATGCAGGCCATCTACTGGGACCGCCGCGCCAACCGGGTGGACGCCGCCAGCGATCCGCGCGGTATCGGTAGCAGCGAGGTACGCGCGGGCGATTGATCCGCGGCTCTGGCGGATTGGTCGGAACCTTGGTAGTGGTCCTCGTTGGCGCGCTGGCGCTGATCTGGAACGCACCCAAGGTGAGAGCTGAGCACGCTGGTGAATCACTGAAAGACCCGGTTCCTAACTATTGTCAGGGCAGCGCTTCTCGCGTTTTTTGTGAATCTGGCAGCACTGCAGCGGAGTGCAAGCACGAGCGATTCGATGGACCAAAATGGCTCTTTCGAGCGCATGGAGAGATTCTCGACAGCAGTTTGCCCGGCACCGCCCGCGCGGCGCCGGCAGCCCCGCCAACGGGTTCCCGGCGCGGCGAGTGCAAGGCCCCAGCCGCCCCGGCGCAGCCGCAGGCCGGACCCGAAGTCGCGAATTGGCAACAAAAAGATCAGGTTCGGTTCGACCAATATCAGGAGCATGAGCGCGCCGCTTCCACGCTCGCCAGCAACAGGGGTTGGCCGCCTTCCAGCATTTCCAGGCCTGCCAGTTCGGTGCCCATCAGGCCCGGGAATTGAACCTGTTCCATAAGCATTAGCAGGCTCGCCTGCTCAGACTGCCGCCGGCTCCACCACCTGGCTTTTTGCCACTCGCCGCTTGCGCCGGCGCTAATTCGGATCACCGACCGCGAATCGCGCTCCCGATCCGGCACCTCCCACACTAGGCGACGTGCAGGGCAGGTTGATTTAGCGCTGGCAGGCCGGGCAGTAAAAGCTGGAGCGTTGGCCGATACGGCGCTGGCGCAGGGGGGCGGCGCACCGGGGGCAGGGCTCGCCGGCGCGGCCGTAGACTTGGAGCGACTGGGCGAAATAGCCGGGGCGGCCGTCTTCCTGCCGAAAGTCGCGCAGGGTGGTGCCGCCGGCCTCGATGGCGCGGGCCAGGACTTGGCGAATGGCCTCGGCCAGGCGCTGGTAGCGGGCCAAAGCAATTCGGTTGCAGGGCCGTTGGGGATGGATGCCGGCCAGAAACAGCGCCTCGTTGGCGTAGATATTCCCCACTCCAACCACCACCGAGCTGTCCATGACGAAGCTCTTGACCGGGCTGCGCCGGGCGCAGGCGAGGCGATAGAGCCGTTCGGCGCTGAACTCGGGTTCCAGAGGCTCGGGCCCCAGGTGCGCAAGCAGCGGGTGCTGGTCCGGCGCCTGTTCGGTCCAGAGCACGGCGCCGAAGCGCCGAGGATCGCGCAGGCGCAGGCAGCGGCCATCGGCCAACACCAGGTCGAAGTGGTCGTGGCGGCCGGGGGGGCTGCCGGCGTCCAGTACCCGCAGGCTGCCGGACATGCCCAGGTGCAGGATCAGGGTGCCCTGCGGGAATACCAGCAGCAGGTACTTGCCTCGGCGGTCCACTCTTTGTACCGCTTGCCCGGGCAGGATAGCGGCCAGCTCCGGAGGCACCGGCCAGCGCAGCCGGGGCTGGCGAATCCGGACTGCGGTGACCTGTCGGCCGTTCAGCAGGGGGGCGATGCCGCGGCGGCTGGTCTCGACTTCGGGGAGTTCGGGCATGGGAATCGCCTCCTCAGCTGCGTCGGCGCCGCCACCAAACGACGGCGCCCACGGCAGCCAGCAGCAGCGGCAGGCCGAACAAGAAGCCGAGGCCGATAACCTTGGCAGCGAGGGGGCTGAACTCCAGGTTGGGGCTGGGGGTGAGCCGGGGCGGGATTTGCAGCATCCGGTCTTCTCGGCTGAGCCAGCGCAGCAGGCGCAGCCCCAGTTCCAGATTACCTGCGTTGCCCAGGTAGGCGTTGGAGAGAAAGTCGCCGTCGCCGACGATCGCCAGCCGCTGTTCCAGCTCTTCTGGACCCGGGTTGGGTCGGGTGAGGGCCAAGCCCAGGGTAAGGGGGCCGGCCCGTTCGCCGGCCTCGGGGTCCCGGCGGACCTCACCGCGCAGGGGGCCGGTCTCGTTCCAGCTTGCCTCCAGGGTACGCAGCAGCGGAGTTGCCCGCCAAGCGCCGGCGGCTTGCGTCTCCAGGGCGGCGGCCTTGGGGAACAGGCTGGCAGTCTGCAGACCCTCGGTAAGGGGGTGTTCCGGGTAGCGGCTGACCAGGGCGAAGGACGGGTCGTCGATGCCAAGGGCCCGCACATTGGCGTCCACCACAAGCCCCGGCAATAGGCTCACCCCAATCTCTTGCAGCAGGGGCTCGAGCCCCTGCTGTTCGCCGGGCTCGGTGAGCCAGAGCAGGTTGCCGCCGGCGGCCAGATACTGGCGTACCAGCTCGACCTCACCAGGCAGCCAGGGAGCGGCGGGGCCGGCGATCACCAGCACCTGAACGTTATCGGGGATGATGGGAGTGCTAGTCAGGTTGAGCCCCTGGGGGCGGAAGCCCTTGGCCTCGAGAACGCGGCCGAATTCCCCGAGGTCGTGGTTGGCGTCGCCCATCAGGTCGCGCTCGCCGTGACCGGCCAGGCCGGCGATCCAAGGTCGGCGGTCGTTGGCCAGGCGCTCCAGGGCATTGCTCAGGCTGTCTTCGCTGGTGTCCGCAACGCGCTCGCGGCGCCCGCCGTACTCGATCTCGATCTCCACCGGGGCGGTCAGCCCCAGCTCCCGGGCCAGGTCCGGATTTAGTCCCGGGTCGATGAACTCCAGTTGGATATCCGGGCGCAGCTGTTGGTAGCGCGCCACCAGGTCTTCCACCTGGCGCCGCAGCAGGCGCTCCGGGCGGACGTAGGCGGTCAGGCGCGGAGCTTGTTCCAGGCTACGCAGCAATTCGACACTGGCCGGCGCCAGGCTATTGCGACCGCTGGAGGTCCAGTCCCAATGCCACTGGTAGCGCAGGCTGAGTACGGCCAGGGCCGCGGCGGCAGCGACCAGGGCTGGGGGCCAAAGTCGAGGCAGCCAGTGTCGGAGGGGGGAGGGCGCCAACTCAGGGCTCCCGCCGCAGCTGGTCCAGGCGCTGTACGGTCAGCGCCAGGGCCAGCAGGATCAACAACAGGAAGTAGGCCAGGTCGCTGCTGCGGACCAGGCCGCGCAGCAGGTACTGGTAGTGGTGAGCCAGGGACAGCCAGGTGAAGATGCCCGCGTCCTCCCCCCCGGGGAGGCTGTGGTCCGCCAGCCAGAGGAATGCCAGCAGGCCCAGGCTGGCGGTGGCCGCCGCCGCCGGTTGGCGAAACCGGGCCGACAGGTACAGCCCGATGGCGCCCGCCGCCGCCAGCAGCAGAGCCAGGCCGAGCAGACCGGCGGCAAGTTTGCCCAGGTCCAGCTCACTGCCCGCCAACAGGCTAAGCGGCATGGCCGCGGTAAGAATCAGCAGCAGCGCGAGGAAGCCGAGCAGCCCCAGATACTTGCCGAGCACGATCTGGCCCAGGCCGAGGGGGGCGGCGAGCAGCAGGTGCAGACTGCCGTTGGCAATCTCCTGGCTCAGCAGGCGCATGCTGAGCAGGGGCGTCAGCAGGATCAGCACCAGGCCCGCGTTGGCCAGCCAGGGGGCGATCAGCAGATCGCTCACCCCCGGTGCGCCGGCGATGCCGGCCAGCTGGGGCTGCAAGGGGACATAGCGGTCCATCTGTACCAGGAACATCCAGGCCAGCACGAACTGCACCAGCGCCAGGGCGGCCCAGGCCAGGGGGGAGACGAAAAGGCTGCGCAGTTCGCGCCCGGCAATGCTCAGGACGGGCACGGTGGCTCCCCGCTGGTCAGCTCGACGAAGATGCGCTCCAGGTCCCTCTCCTCGCGCTGCAGCTGCAGTAGGCCCCAGCCGGACTCCACGGCTGCTTGGGCAATGGCGCTGCGGGTGTCGCTGCCGGCCTGGAGCTGCAGTCGGAACCGGCCCTCCTGCAACGGCTGCACCTCGGCGACCCCGGGCAGCCGTTCCAGGGCCTCCGGGGCTGGCGGGCGTTCCAGTCCCAGCAACAGGGGCGGGGCGGCGTCTGGATTCAGCGCGGCAGCGTAGACCTGGCGCCCCTGGTGCAGGATATGCACCCGGGTGCATACCGACTGCACCTCCGGCAGGATGTGGCTGGACAGGATCAGGCCGCGTTCCGTGGCCAGGTCTCGGATCAGAGCGCGAACTTCCCGTACCTGGTTCGGGTCAAGACCCAAGGTGGGCTCGTCCAGGATCACGATTCGGGGCCGGTGCACTATGGCCTGGGCGATGCCCAGGCGCTGGCGATAGCCGCGCGACAGATTGGCGATCAGGCGGCGCCCCGTCTCGCGTAGGCCGCAGCGCTGCTTGGCCTCGTCTACCGCGGCTCGGACCCGGCGCCGGGGCACCCGGTGCAGGCGGGCGCAATAGCGCAGGTATTCGTCTACCCGCAGCTCCGGGTACAGGGGTAGGTGCTCCGGCAGGTAGCCGAGCTGGGCCTTGGCCTGGCGCGGCCGGCGCCAGAGGTCCGCGCCGCCCAGCATGACCCGTCCCGCGCTGGGGCTGAGAATACCGCTGAGCATGCGCAGGCTGGTGGACTTACCGGCCCCGTTCGGCCCCAGCAGGCCCAGCACCTCGCCGCGGGCCAGGCGCAGGTTGAGCCCGGCCACGGCGCAACGGCGGCCGTAGTAACGATAGAGGTCGCGGGCGTCCAATAGGGTCTCCATGGTTGCGGCAAGATACCGGCGGCCGGCGCCGGGGGCAAGTTGTCAAGCCCGTGGGGCGGGGGTATCTTGCCGGGGCACAGGGGTTTTGGGAGCGGCGAGTGAGATTTCTCGGCATCGATACCGGAGGCACCTTTACCGATTTCGTCTACGACGACGGCCGGCGCCTGCGCGTGCACAAGGTGCTGTCGACCCCGGCGGCCCCGGAGCAGGCGATCCTCCAGGGCATTCGCGACCTGGGGCTGGACCCGTCCGGACTGCGGGCGGTGCACGGCTCCACCGTGGCTACCAACGCGGTCCTGGAGGGCAAGGGGGTACGCACCGTCTATATCGGCAACCGGGGCCTGGGGGACTTGCTGGCCATTGGTCGCCAGGCCCGGCGTGAGCTCTACGCCCTGCAACCGCCGGCCGAGTCTCCGCCGGTGCCGCCGGAGCTGTGCCTGGAGACCGGCGGCCGGCTGGATGCCCAGGGCCGCACCCTGGAACCCCTCAGCGCGGCCGACCGCGCGCAGCTGCGCCGGGACCTGGAGCGGCTGCGGCCGCGGGCGGTGGCGATCAACCTGCTGTTTTCGTATCTCGATGACCGCCACGAGCGGGCCATCGAGGCGCTGGTGCCGGCGGGGGTGTTCGTGTCCCGCTCGTCCCGGGTGCTGCCGGAGATACGCGAGTACGAGCGCGGCATGGCGACCTGGCTGAATGCCTGGATCGGCCCGCTGGTGGAGGGTTACCTGCAGCGCCTGAGCCAGGGTCTGGCGGGGGCGCGGTTGGCGGTGATGCAGAGTTCCGGCGACACCATCGGGGCCGACCAGGCCGGCGCCGGGGCGGTGCGCATGCTGCTGTCGGGGCCCGCCGGCGGGCTGGTGGGGGCCCGCTTCACCGGAGAGCTGGCGGGTCGGCGCCAGCTGCTGAGCTTCGACATGGGGGGGACCTCCACCGACGTCGCCCTGATCGACGGCGAGCCCCAGCTCACCAGTCAGGGCCGAATCGGCCCCTATCCGGTGGCGGTGCCGATGGTGGATATGCACACCATCGGTGCCGGCGGCGGCTCCATCGCCCGCCTCGACGAGGGCGGCATGCTACAGGTGGGACCGGAATCCGCCGGCGCCGATCCGGGGCCGGCCTGTTACGGCCGCGGTGGCCGCGAGCCGACGGTGACCGACGCCAATCTGCTGCTCGGACGGCTGCGGGCGGACGCCTTTTTAGGCGGCGGTATGACCCTGGAGCTGGCGGCGGCCGAGGCCGCGATGGGGCGGCTGGCGGCGGCCATGGGTTGTTCAACCGAAGCGGCGGCGCTGGGGATTGTGCGAATCGCCAACGAGCATATGACGCGGGCCCTGCGGGTGATCTCGGTGCAGCGGGGAGTCGACCCGCGCGGCTACACGCTGAGTTCCTTCGGCGGCGCCGGCGGATTGCATGTCTGCGCTCTGGCGGAGGCGCTGAACATGCGCCAGGCCATGGTGCCGGTGCAGGCCGGGGTACTGTCGGCCCTGGGGATGCTGGCCACCCGTCCCGGGCGCCAGCTGTCGCGCACTTGGTTGGGGTCCCTGGCGGACCTCAACGAGAAGGAACTGGAGGCCAAATTTGGGGCCTTGGAACAGTCCGGGCGTCGTTCCCTGGAGGCGGAGGGAATAGAGGCCGGTGCGATTTCCGCTACCTATTCCCTCGACCTGCGGTATCGGGGACAGTCCCACACCTTGAATCTGCCCTGGCGCGGGATGCAGCTCACTCTGGCCAAGTTCGGGGAACTGCACGAGGCCCGCTACGGTCATACCATGCAAGTAGCAGTGGAATTAGTGAACTTGCGGGTTGCCCTGAGGGCTGACGTAGAGCCGTTGGAGCTGGATCGTTTGGACCCGGGCGAGGATGTCGGCCCGGTGGAATGGGTTCAAGTGCAGGGGGCGGAAGCCCCGGTACCCCGCTGGGAGCGTAGTCTCCTGGTCCCGGGTCAATGCCTCGAAGGGCCGGCACTGGTCACCGAGACTGTTGCTACCACCTGGCTGGCGCCGGGTTGGCGTTGCGAAGTGGACGGTTTTGGCAATCTGCTGCTGCAGCGTGCGCCCTGACTGGACCCTCCAGCCGCCGCTCTATATACTCATAAGCCCTTTTTGGGTTCTCCTATTTCTCTAGTTCAGGAATTCCTATGTACGACGGTCTGCTCGATCTGTCCTGGTGGCAGCTGCTGCTCGCCACCCTGGCGCTCACCCATGTCACCATTGCCGCGGTCACCATCTACCTGCACCGGGCCCAGGCCCATCGCGGGCTCGACCTGCACCCGGCCGTGGCCCACTTCTTCCGCTTCTGGCTCTGGCTCACCACCGGCATGGTGACCAAGGAGTGGGTCTCCATCCACCGCAAACACCACGCCCGTTGCGAGACCGCGGATGACCCCCACAGCCCCCAGGTGCTGGGCATCCGCAAGGTGTTCTGGCAGGGGTCCGAACTGTACCGGGAGGCCGCGGCGGACCCGGAGATCGGCGAACGCTTCGGGCGGGGCACCCCGGACGACTGGCTGGAGCGCCGCGTCTACACCGCCCACAGCGGCCTGGGGGTGGTGCTTATGCTCGGCATCGACCTACTGCTGTTCGGACCCATCGGGCTGACCGTGTGGGCGGTACAGATGCTCTGGATCCCGGTCCTAGCAGCCGGGGTGATCAACGGCATAGGCCACTACTGGGGCTACCGCAACTATGAATCCGCCGACGCCGCGCGCAATATCCTGCCCTGGGGCATCCTGATCGGCGGCGAAGAGCTGCACAATAATCACCACGCCTTCCCCAGCTCGGCGAAGCTGTCGTCCAAGTGGTGGGAGTTTGACATTGGTTGGATGTATATCCGTCTGCTTTCGGTCCTCGGCCTGGCCCGGGTCAAGAAGGTGGCGCCCAAGCCTCGGGTCATCGCCGGCAAGGATGTGGTGGATATGGATACCCTGCGCGCAGTGGTGGTCTCGCGAATGCACGTGCTGGCCCGCTACGCCCATGACGTACTGATGCCTGTGTCCAGCAGCGAGCTCTGCAAGTCCGAGCTGTCCTGCCGCAAGCTCAAGCGTCAGGCCCGGAAACTGCTGCTGCAACGGGAAGGGAGCCTGGACCGGGCCGCCCGCCGCAGCTTGCAGGCTCTACTGGAGCAGAGCCAGGCCCTGGAGACAGTTTACCAATACCGTCAACGGTTGCGCGAGGTGTGGGAGAAGACCGCTTCCAGCCAGGAGAATCTGTTGCAGGCGCTCCAGGAGTGGGTGCGTCAGGCGGAGAGCTCCGGGGTCAAGGCGCTGGAAGAGTTCGCCCATACCCTGCGCGGTTACAGCCTGCCGGAGGGGTCCGCCACGGCGCGCTGAGGGCGTTAGACCGAAGGCCCGCGGTTGCGGGCAATAAAAAACCGCCGAAAGGCGGTTTTTTATTGCCCCAGGCTGGGAGGAGGGAGCGCTACTTGATCTTCGCTTCCTTGTACATCACGTGCTTGCGGATCCTCGGGTCGTACTTGCGCATCTGCATTTTCCCTGGGGTGTTCTTCTTGTTCTTCATGGTGGTGTAGAAGTGCCCAGTGCCGGCGCTGGAAACCAGCTTGATCTTATCGCTTGCTGACTTTGCCATGATCGATTCCCCTGCTTAAACCTTTTCGCCGCGGGCGCGAATTTCGGTCAGGACCGTATCGATGCCCTTCTTGTCGATAATGCGCATCCCCTTGGACGAGACGCGCAGACGTACCCAGCGCCGTTCACTCTCGACCCAAAACCGATGCTGGTGGAGATTCGGGAGAAAGCGCCGCTTGGTCCTGTTGTGGGCATGCGAGACATTGTTGCCCGAGACGGGGCGCTTGCCGGTTACCTGGCAGACTTTGGACATATCGAAACCCTCGATGAAACTTTTTGCCCCAGCCCGGGGCGAATTTAAGACGGCGAACCTTACCAGAACTCCGCGCCGGGCTCAAGCCAAAAGCGCGGTCTTCAACGGGTTGGCTGGGCTCAGCGGGCGTCGGCTACCAGGGTGCGCGACAGATTGTCGAGTTGGGCCATCAGCGGATCGGTCTTGCGGTGGAAATCGTCCCGGTACTTCTTCTCGATCGGCTTGGCGATCGGCAGCTTGACGGTCAGGGGATTGCGATGCACGCCGTCGATGCGGAACTCGTAGTGCAGGTGAGGCCCGGTCGCCAGCCCTGTGGAGCCCACATAGCCGATTACATCGCCCTGTTTTACCCGCTTTCCTTTCTTCTTATTCGGGGCGTAACGTGACATATGGGCGTACAGGGTGCTCTTGCCGTTGCCGTGTTCCACAATAATGGTTTTGCCATAGCCACCCTTCTTTCCGCGGAAGCTGATGGTGCCTTCGCCGGCGGCGCGAATCGGGGTGCCCGCAGGGGCCGCATAATCGACCCCCTTGTGAGCCCGGGTCTTACCGAGAATCGGGTGCTTGCGGCCCTTGGTGAAACGCGAGCTGATGCGGGCGAACTTGATCGGCGAGCGCAGAAACGCCTTGCGCATGCTGTTGCCGTCCGGGCTGTAGTAGTCGACGTGGCCGCTCGGGTCTTGGTAGCGAATGGCGCGGTAGGTCTTGCCTTGGTTGACGAACTCGGCGGCCAGAATCGGACCGTCGCGGAATTTCATATCCTCCAAGTAGTCTTCCTCGAACACCACAGTGAAGCTATCCCCGCTTCGCAGCTCCAAGGAGAAGTCGATATCCCAGCCGAACAGGCCGGCCAATTCCATGATCTTCGACTCGGACAAGCCCGCCTTCTGGCCGGCGGCGAACAGCGAGCTGGTGATGACACCGCTGGCGTGGGTCGTGCGCCGCTCCACCTGCTTGTTCAACATCCGGGTCTTTAGCCCCTCTTCCCCATCCTCTACCTGCAGGCTGCTGACTGCGTCCATAACGTAGGTCAATTCGGAGAAGCGTCCCTCCGGGTCCAATACGAATTGCAGCTTCTGCCCCGGCTTGATCTTGGCCAACCGCTTGGCCTCCGGGTCGCTCTCGATAATGCGGTGCAGAAGAGCGGCACTCAGGCCGAGGTCGTCGAAGATCCTGGATAGGGTGTCGCCGGAGCGCACGGTATGCGTGAGCGCCGAGGGGCTGGGCGATAGGGGCTCGCTTTTTACTGCCGGATCTGGAGTTTCTTGCGGCGGTGGGTCTGCAACGGCAGGAGCCCCCGACTCCTGAGCAACCGGCGGTAGCGAGGCGCCCGGCTGGTTTGCCGACTCGGTTTGTTCGGGCAGCGCGGGGGGGTGCGTCACGGACACGCGCTCGGAGCCGACTGGTGAGTCAGCTGCGTCTACCACAACGGGCCCGGATGGGGTTTGCGCCCGGGGTTCCGGGTCCGAGCTGGCGACCGGCGTGTCGGCTGCGGCGGCCAGTGTCGGGTTTTGCATGACAGGCCCTGGCTGGGTGCCTCCAGCCGGCTTGTCAGCTGCATTGGCCGAGTCCGGCAGCGCCAGTGGCTGGGTCAGGGGCTTCGACTCGGAAACGAGCCTATCAGTCGGATCGTCGGGTCCAAGCAGACCCATGCTCAGGCCAGCGATGGGAATGACCACGGCAGCGGATACCAGGAGCAGATAGCGTCCGACTCTGCGCGGCAGTGGGCTCTCGGAATTTAAGCGGTAGCGGTAGTCGCCGATCATCTTCTGCCCTAGTCTCCCGGCGCGGGGCACCCCGCCGCTGTTAAGTTATGTCAATCCCGAGAAAATACAAAGATCTCCGAGATAAAGCAAGTTTCGTTTCTTGGCGGGGGCGAACCGATTGCCACATCCTGCTACCATTGGCGGCCAAAACAGGCTTGGGGCCCGGGCGCCACAAGTGACGGTTGACGACGAGGTAGAAGATGACGAATGCCGCGGATGCGCTCAAGCTGATTAAGCGGGGGGCCGAAGAGATCCTGCTGGAGGAGAATCTGACCAAGAAGCTGGCGGAGAACAGGCCGCTGCGAATCAAGGCCGGTTTCGATCCCACGGCCCCGGACCTGCATCTGGGGCACACGGTGCTGATCAATAAGTTGCGTCAGTTCCAGGATTTGGGCCACGAGGTGATCTTTCTGATCGGCGACTTCACAGGAATGATCGGTGACCCCACAGGCAAGAACGTGACCCGCAAGCCCTTGACCAGGGAAGACGTACTGGCCAATGCCCAGACTTACGAGGAGCAGATCTTCAAGATCCTCGATCCGGAGAAGACCCTGGTGGTGTTCAACTCCAGTTGGATGGGGGAGATGGGGGCGGCGGATCTGATTCAGTTGGCGGCCAAGCACACCGTGGCGAGGATGCTGGAGCGCGACGACTTCAGTAAGCGCTATACCGGGGGGCAACCGATCGCGATCCACGAGTTCCTGTATCCACTGATCCAAGGATACGACTCGGTCGCGCTGAAGGCCGATGTCGAACTCGGTGGCACCGATCAGAAGTTCAATCTGCTGGTGGGCCGCCAGCTGCAGGAGGCTTTCGGGCAGACCCCGCAGGTGGTGCTCACCATGCCGATTCTCGAGGGCCTGGACGGGGTGCAGAAGATGTCCAAGTCGTTGGACAACTACATCGGCATCACCGAGCCACCGGACGAGATGTTCGGCAAGCTGATGTCGATCTCCGACGAGCTGATGTGGCGCTATCTGGAGTTGCTGAGCGCCCGCAGCATGGCCGAGATCGAGGGCTGGCGCCAGGAGGCGGAGGCCGGCGCCAATCCCCGGGACGTAAAGGTGCGCCTGGCCGAAGAGATGGTCGAGCGTTTCCACAGCCGGGAGGCCGCTCGCCGGGCCCACGAGAACTTTGTAGCCCGCTTCCGCAAGGGCGCGATGCCGGACGACATGCCGGAGCTGGAGCTCGACAGTTCCGGCGACGGCATGCCGATCGCCAATCTATTGAAAGAGGCGGGCCTGGTATCCAGTACCTCCGAGGCCTTGCGCATGATCAAGCAGGGGGCGGTGCGTATCGACGGCGAGCGGGTGGAGGATCGGGGTCTGGTCTGCGCGAAGGGCGGCACCCGCGTCTACCAGGTGGGCAAGCGGCGGTTTGCCCGGGTAAAGCTGGTCTAAACGAGCAATACCCGGTGTGCGTTCTCCGCAGGGTCATCTAAACTTTCTAGTAGCGAACATTAACCCGTTGACGGTAGGCAAGGAGCGGGTATAATGCGCGGCTTCTTTGGTGCTGATGCTGGCGGGAAGCGGCGGAG
>CBDUCL010000006.1:0-28812 GCA_965365625.1 uncultured Chromatiales bacterium
GAAGATGCGCGCTCGGGCTTCCGGGGGAATACCCGGGCCGCTGTCGGTAACCGAGATTTCCAGCCCGCTATGCTGCCAGTTTGCTCGCAATACGATACCGCCCTGCTGAGTAAACTTGGCGGCATTGCCTACCAGGTTGATGAGAATCTGGCGCAGGCGCAGTTGGTCGATCAAGACCCGGGGCGGGAAGTCGCCGCCTTCGAAGCGCAGGTATATCCCCTTGCTGCGCACCAGGGATTGGAACAGGTCTACCACCTCCGCAAACAGCTGGGCCAAGTCGGTGGGTATCGGTGTGATCTCCAGCTTTCCGTTCTCGATCCCGGCCTGTTCCAGCAGGTTGTCCACCAGAGCCAGCAGGTGACGGGTGCCGCGCTCAATGGCATCCAGATAGCGCTCGGCCTCCGGGTCGGCCCCGGCCGCGCCGCGCAGCAGGTCGGTGTAGCCCAGCACCGAGGTGATCGGAGTGCGGAACTCGTGGGACATATTGGCGATGAAGCGGCTCTTGGACTGGTTGGCCCGGTCCAACTCCCGGTTCCGCCGCTGCAGCTTGGCATGGGCCTGGCGCAATTCGTCGAGCAACCGGGCCTGGCGGCGCTGCAGCAGCTTCAATTCGTTGGAGGCCTGCTGCTGATCCTGCTGCCGGTCGCGCTCGGTGCTCGCGTCCAGCAGCAGCACCCCCCAGCCCCGCGGCATTGGGATCAAGTGCACCTCAGCCGACCGGCCATTCTCCGTTTCCACAAAGGGCAGCACCTCGGGCCCGTCGAATTTGGACTCGAGGGTCCCTATCAACCAAGGCAGGATCGCCTCCATGGCCATGCCTGAAGCCAGGGGCGGGATGCCGTAGTAGTCGGGTTCGCCGCTGAAATCGGTTAGCCGCAGATCGGCATCCAGGGCCAAGCACAGGGCATGGCGGGAATGGTCGAGCTGGTTCCTGACGTAGGAGCCGAGTTCCTGGGGCAGCGCCATCACCCTTGATTCTCCGCCAGCATCTGTGCCAGCCGTGTGAAGGCGGCATCGACATTTTCGCCGGTGCGTGCGGAGCAGCGCAACAGTGGTCTGTTCGGCCGATCCTGGGCCGCAAGTTCGGTTTCGTCCATCTCCCAATCCTCGGACAGGTCTTGCTTGTTGATCGCCAGCAGGCGCGGCACCGGGCCAAGCAGTTCCTGGGCCCGGGCGTCCAAGGCCTGGGCGCTGTCGAGGGTTGGGCGGCGGGTGCCGTCCGCCACCAGCAGGTAAGCGGCGGCGCCCCGCAAGTACTTCTCTTCGACGCTGGAGAGGGCATCGCTCCCGGCGATGTCCCAAAGCACCAACTTGAGCTGCCCGCCATCGGCCAGAGCCTGCTCCCGGGTAGAGATCTTGACTCCCACGGTGGTCAGGTAACGATCGGAAAATACCGAATGCACATAACGCTGCACCAAGCTCGTCTTACCGACGCCGAAATCCCCAATCATGCAAACTTTACGCACCAGCATTTGGTTTCAAACCTGCTCAGGTTGCTCGGCTGCCGGCAGCAATAACGCGGCTTTACGGAGGCCTCGCGCCTGCAGCCCATTGCGCCTCGATTTCCAGTCTAACAAGCCGGATTCAGGCCTCTGGTGAACTTGTGCAACATGGCGGAATTAGATCACACTTTCTGCTTCCTGGGCGCTCATTCGGGGTCCGGACCGGTCGGGCGAATCTGCAGGTCGACCCGCCTCAGGGTTCTGCGTTCGCCAGGGTCGTCTCCCGGGTCTTGCCCCACCGCCCCATCGACCAGCAGCCGATTCTTTTCGACGCCGGCGGCAGCCAGCCAGGTTCTCAGACTGCTCGCCCGCTGCAACGCCAGTTCCCGGTTGCGGTCCGCCGGGCCGGTGCCGTCGGCTCGACCGATCAGGCGGAACTCGAATCGGCGACCGAGTTGGTCGGCCAGCGCCAGCAGGCGCTGGAGTCGCTGTGCCAACTGTTGCAGGAGCGGTTTCGCGGCTTCCGGGATGGTCGCACCGTTGGCCTCGAAGTAGACCAGCGGCCCGGGCAGTTGGCTCAGCAGGCTGGCCAATTCGAGGGCCTCGTCCGAGCTGACGCCGTCGAAGGAATGCCCACGCAGCCCGGGAACGCCTGTTCCAGCCAGGCCAAGGGGGCGTTGCCGGATGCGCGGAGAACTCCATTCTGCACTTGCAGCTGGACGCTGTCCGGTGGTTCCAGCCTTTGCCGAAGAAGCTCCAACAGGCGCTGGTCGGCTGACACCAGGTCGCTGGTGTCCAATCCTTCGATGCCGGGCAATACTGGGGCCAGCGCCCGGGCGCGCTCGATCCAGTCCGTTGGCGCGCTGCCGCTGGCGTGCAGCATGCCACCCCTAAGCGTCAGCGCGACCTCGGCCGGCGGCTGCAGCGCCTGTTGGGCGCGTCGCAGGTTGAGCGCGGGGTGCAACAGTTGCACCGGCTCCCAGGACATTTCCAGCTCCTGTGGCAAATAACCCTGAATGCGGGCGATGGCGGCGGGGTCGGCGCTCAGGGGGTCGCGCAGACCGCGGACCTGCAGTCGGCCGTCTGCGCGGTCGATTTCCAGCGTTCGAATGCCGGGTTCCAAAGCGAGGGCGGCCGCCAGGCGCTCCTGGCGGCTGCGCTCTAGTCCGGCTTGATAGGTGAGCCAGGCGAGACCTCCCGCCAGGAGCAGCAGGCCCAGGATCAAAGGCCAGGAAAAGAGCCTGCGCCGATGGTCCTTGATCTGGGAGACCAGGCAGTCCTCCAGGGACGGACGCACCGCCTCCAGCGGGGCCTGCGCGTCCGCAAAGTCGTCCAGCGCCGCGCCATAGAGCCGATGCACCCGCTCCAGCACCTCTTGGAAGTCGCCGCGCAGTTGCGCCGGGGGCATCCCGCGGATGGCGCAGGCGAGGAAGGCCTTGGGTCCATGGATCAGCCACAGGGTGTAGTCGCCGAGATCGACCGTATCCAGGCCTTCGCCGCTGTCGCTATTGCGGCCAGTGAAGGAGTCTTTGACGAAATCCTCAATGGCGGTAAGCATGGCGGACACTGCGTCCGCGTCCTGGGTCTCGACGTCGGCCTGCGCCAGGTGCTGGATCAGCAGCCCGCTTTCGCGGTGGATCAGAAACACCTGCTCGACCCGATAGATCAGGGTGTTGCGCAGTACTATCTGATGAAAGGGCACCCCGGTGCGCCAGGCTTCGAAGCGCCAGGACAGGCCCTTCGGGGAGAAACTCTGGTCGAGGGTGCGGTTGAGGTTCTGCAACAAGGCGCGCAGTGCCTCGCTGATCGAGCGCCGGATCGCCGGTCCGATTACCGGGTAAAGGGCGTCGGCAAACATCTGGGTGTCTTTCTTTACGGTGCGGCGGATTGCCCGCTCCACTGGCTGCTGCAGGGCCTCGCTGAGCGCAGGGCCTTGGTCAGACCCCTGGTACAGGGCGGCAGGTAGTACGCGGGACAGTTCCCGGGCCCGCAGTTGGGGGTCATCAAGTCGCTGTTGTAGCGACTCCAGGGTACCCTGCTTGGGCAGCAGGAGCAGACGCCGCAGCCGCTCCAGCTCGTCGCCGGCGGCTTCGGGAGCGGGCCCTCGCTCGCTCGCGAGGGGCTGGGTGGCACCCGTCAGAGGGCCTTTCGCGCTCGCCATAGGGTCTCGGCTACTCGGCCGTCGCGTCCGGGATGCTGAAATCGCCCCGCAGGCGCATGCCCAACTCGTTGAACACGTCCGCCAAGTCGGATTGGTCGACCTTGTTTTCCTGGAGTTGCCCGGTCTGCTGGGCCAGTTGGCCCTGGAGTTCCTCTTGTTGGTCTCGCAGCCGGGTCTGCATCTGCCGGACCTCGTCGCTCAACTCCTGGCGCACCCTTGTCAGCTCCCTTCCGGCATCGGCGCTCACACGGTCGATGCCGGCGCTGAGATGCTGGTTAAACCGGCTCAGCTGCTCTTCGAATTCCTGCATCGCCGCCAGGCGGGCCTCCCGCTCCTGCTGAAGTTTTTCGCCCAGGCGCTGCAATTCTCCGCGGGCGAACTTTTCCACTAAGCCGATGCGCGCCTCCAGGTCATCGCTGGTGCGTGCCAGGTCCTGAACCAGGCGCTCCTCCAACTGGGCGAAGCGTCTGCTGTACTCGCGCATCTGGCCGCCGAACAGGATCTCGCGAATCTGATCGACGTTGCCCGCGCCGCCGGGGGCTTCCGGCAGCATGCTCGCCACGCCGCCGACCGCTCTCTTCTGCGCCATCTCGAATTCTCCTTCTGGGGGTGATTCGCTAGCAGTTGCTCATCGCATCGTTGCTTTCGTTCAATCAAGTATAACGCTGTCCTCAGGCTTTACCGACGAACCACCGATCGCGTTTTACAATCCGCGAATCTTCTCCCGCTGCTCCTGGAGCTTGGCGATGGCCGTGCGGAGCTCTTGGAGCTTTTCCCGCTCCTTGTCCACCACCGCCGGCGGGGCCTTGTCGACAAAATACGGGTTGGCGAGTTTCTTCTCGGTGCGTTCCAGATCCTGGCGCAAGCGGCCGATCTCCTTGTCCAGGCGGGCCAGTTCGGCGGTCTTGTCGATCAGCCCGGCCATCGGGATCAGCAGCTTCATCTCGCCCACCAGGGCAGTGGCCGATTCGGGGGCCGCCTCGCCATCTTGCAGCACCTGCACCGATTCCAGGCGCGCCAGGAAGTCCAGGCAGCGGCGGTTGCCGGCCAGCCAGGCTTGGTCCCGCGCCGAGGCGTGCTGCAGGAGCACCGGCAACGGCTTGTTGGGGGCGATGTTCATCTCTCCCTTGATGCGGCGGATGCCGAGCACGAATTGCATCACCCATTGCAGTTCGGCCTCGGCGTCCGCATCGACCAAAGCCTGCTCCGCCTCCGGATAGGCCTGGGTCATGATGGTGTCGCCGCCGGCGCCAGCCAAGGGGGCTACCCGCTGCCAGATCTCCTCGCTGATAAAGGGCATGATCGGGTGGGCCAGGCGCAGCAACGCCTCCAGCACCTGCACCAGGGTGCGCCGAGTGCCGCGCTTGGCGGCAGCCGGGGCTGTCGCGTCGGTGAGCACCGGCTTGCAGAGTTCCAGATACCAGTCGCAGTACTCGTTCCAGGTGAATTCGTAGAGGGCCTGGGCGGCGTGGTCGAAGCGGTAGCCCTCGACGGCGTCGCTCACCACCTGGGTGGTACGCTGCAGGCGCGAGCGGATCCAGCGGTCGGCAACACTGAGCTCGACTGCGCCGCCCTGCTGGCCGCAGTCCTCGCCTTCGGTATTCATCAGCACATAACGGGCGGCGTTCCACAGCTTGTTGCAGAAGTTGCGGTAGCCGTCGATGCGGCCGAGATCGAACTTGATGTCGCGTCCGGTCGAGGCAAGCGCGGCGAAGGTGAAGCGCAGGGCGTCGGTACCGAAGGCGGGAATGCCGTCCGGGAAGTCCTTGCGGGTCTGCTTGCCGATCTTTTCCGCCAGGTGGGGCTGCATCATGCCGCTGATGCGCTTTTCCACCAGGGCTTCCAATTCGATGCCATCGATCAGGTCGATGGGATCCAGGACGTTACCCTTGGACTTCGACATCTTGTCGCCGTGGGAGTCGCGCACCAGGCCGTGGATGTAGATCTCCCGGAACGGCACATCGCCCATGAACTTAAGCCCCATCATGATCATGCGCGCGACCCAGAAGAAGATAATGTCGAAGCCGGTGACCAATACGCTGGTGGGGTAGAAGGTGCCCACGGCCGGCGTCTGCTGCGGCCAGCCCAGGGTGGAGAAGGGCCAGAGCGCGGAGCTGAACCAGGTGTCGAGGACGTCCTCGTCCTGGCTTAACGCGAAGTCATCGGGCAGTTGGTGCTTGGCGCGAACCTCTTGCTCCGAGCGGCCTACATAGACATTACCCTCGGCGTCGTACCAGGCCGGGATGCGGTGGCCCCACCAGATCTGGCGCGAGATGCACCAGTCCTGGATATTGCGCATCCATTCGAAGTAGGTGTTCTTCCAATTGTCCGGTACGAAGCGGATGTCGCCATTTTCCACCGCGGCAATGGCCGGTTCTGCCAGGGGCGCGACCCGCACGTACCACTGGTCGGTGAGGAAGGGCTCGATCACCGAGCCCGAGCGATCGCCTCGGGGCACCATCAGCTTGTGGTCTTTGATTTCCGCCAACAAGCCCTGGGCCTCGAGGTCGCCGATGATCTGCTTGCGGGCGTCAAAGCGGTCCATGCCGATATAGGCGGCGGGGATCAGCTGGCCCTCCTCGGGGAGGTTGTCGCGGATCGCCGCGTTTGGGGTAAAGACATTGATCAGGCCGCCGTGGGGCTGGCCGCTGATCGGGGTTTCGTCCCGGTGGCGCTGCCAGACCCCGTAGTCGTTAAAGTCATGGGCCGGGGTGATCTTGACGCAGCCGGTGCCGAACTCGGGGTCCACGTGTTCGTCGTCGGCGATAATGGGAATGCGCCGTCCGGTCAGCGGCAGCTCGACGAACTCGCCGAGCAGGTGCTTGTAACGATCGTCGCCCGGATGCACCGCTACCGCGCAGTCGCCGAGCAGGGTCTCGGGCCGGGTGGTTGCGACCACCAGTTCGCCTTGGCCGTTGCTCAGGGGGTAGCGCATGTGCCAAAGGTGACCGCTCTCCTCCTGCGACAGCACCTCCAGGTCGGACACCGCCGTATGCAGCACCGGGTCCCAGTTAACCAGGCGCTTGCCGCGGTAGATCAGGCCCTGTTCGAACAGGCGCACAAAGACCTCTTTGACCGCGTCCGACAGGCCCGCGTCCATGGTGAAGCGTTCCCGGCTCCAATCCAGCGAGGCCCCCATGCGCCGCAGCTGGCGGGTGATGGTGTCGCCGGATTCCGCCTTCCACTCCCAGACCCGATCGATAAAGGCGTCGCGTCCGTAGTCGTGCCGGGTCTTGCCCTCCGCTTCAATGAGCCGCTCCACCACCATTTGGGTAGCGATGCCCGCGTGGTCGGTGCCGGCCTGCCAGAGGGTCTCACGACCCTGCATGCGGTGGTATCGGATGAGGGCATCCATTATGGTGTCCTGAAACGCATGCCCCATGTGCAGGCTGCCGGTGACATTCGGCGGCGGGATCATAATGCAATAGGGATCGCTGCCTGGCCGGCCGGCTTGGGGCGCAAAGTAGCCGCGCGCCTCCCAGGTCTCGTACCAGCGTTGTTCCAGGTGTTTGGGGTCGTAGGTCTTTTCCATCTTTGGCGGCCAGGCGGATTGGGGTGGTAAAAACCGCCAAGTATACCCGAGTGGGTGGGGACTGGGGGCAAGATCGGCGGCAATGGATCCGGCGCGGGGACGGTCTTTACTCTTGCGAATGCCCAAGAAGGTTTTCAGGGCTGCGAACTTCGATGCGGCACCAGGGGGTAGAGACCGAGGCCGGACGGTCCCGGGATCGGACCTCGTCGGTGCTTCGAACAACGGGAGATCCCGAGCGTGAAAACGAGCAAAATCATTCTCTTGCTGGTGCTGGCCATGGCCGTCGGCGGTTTCTTTGCGTTCGACCTTGGCCAGTACCTGAATCTGGAGTGGCTCAAGGCCCAGCAGCAGTCGTTGCTCGACTGGGAGCAGGCCAATCCCTGGCGCGCCGCCCTCGGGTTCTTTGCCATTTATGTCCTGGTCACCGGTCTGTCCCTGCCCGGGGCCACCATTTTGGGGCTTGCCGCGGGGGCCATTTTCGGCTGGGCCGAAGGCACCCTGATCGTTTCCTTCGCCTCCACCTTGGGGGCGACCCTGGCCATGCTGATGGCCCGCTTCCTGCTGCGGGATTGGGTGCAGCAGCGCTTCGGCGACCGCCTGGGGGCGATCAACGAGGGGGTTCGCAAGGACGGGGCCTTCTACCTGTTCGGGCTGCGGTTGGTGCCGATCTTTCCGTTCTTCATCATCAATCTGGTGATGGGGCTCACCCCGATGCGCACCTGGACCTATGCCTGGGTCAGCCAGGTCGGGATGCTGGCCGGCACCATGGTGTACGTCAACGCGGGCACCCAACTGGCCGCCCTGGACTCCCTCGCGGGTATCGTTTCGCCCCAGCTTTTAGGCTCCTTCGCCCTGCTGGCGGTGTTTCCGCTGATTGCCCGCTACCTGCTCAACCTGCTGCGGGGGCGCCGGGCCCTGGCCGGCTGGCCCAGGCCGAAGCGCTTCGACCGCAACCTGGTGGTCATCGGCGCCGGTTCCGCCGGGCTGGTGGCCAGCTACATTGCCGCGGCGGTCAAGGCCAAGGTGACCCTGATCGAGCGCCACAAGATGGGCGGCGACTGCCTCAACACCGGCTGCGTGCCCTCCAAGGCCCTGATCCGCTCCGCCCGCTTCGTCGCCCAGGCCCGGCGCGCGGAAGAATTCGGCCTGGCTCCCCTGGAGCCCCAGGTGGATTTCGCCCGGGTAATGCAGCGGGTGCGCGAGGTGGTGCGCCAAGTCGAGCCTCACGATTCGGTAGAGCGCTATACCGGCCTTGGGGTCGAATGCCTGCAGGGGCAGGCGCGGATTACTTCGCCCTACAGTGTAGAGGTGGGCGGCCGCACCCTGACCAGTCGCCACATCGTGATCGCCAGCGGGGCCGGTCCATTCGTCCCGCGGATCCCTGGGCTGGACCAGATTGACTACCTGACCTCCGACAACCTCTGGGAGCTGAATCAACTGCCCCCGCGGCTGCTGGTGCTCGGGGGTGGTCCCATCGGCTGCGAACTGGCCCAGAGCTTTGCCCGGCTGGGCAGCCGAGTGACCCTGGTGGAGATGGCCCCGCGGCTGCTGATCCGGGAAGACCCGGAGGTCTCGGAACAGCTCGCCCAGCGTTTTCGGGACGAAGGCGTCGACCTGCGCCTGGGCCACAAGGCGGCGCGCTTCGAGCCGGGGGAGGGCGGCTCTACCCTGACCTGCGAGAGCGACGCGGGCGAAGTGGAACTGGCGTTCGACCGGGTGCTGGTCGCGGTCGGCCGGCGGGCCAATACCGAGGGCCTGGGCCTGGAGCAACTGGGCATTGGCCTGAATCCCAATGGCACCCTGGAGGTGAACGAGTACCTGCAGACCCGCATCCCCACCATCTACGCCTGCGGCGACGTGGCCGGGCCCTACCAGTTCACCCATACCGCGGCCCACCAGGCCTGGTACGCGGCGGTGAACAGCCTGTTCGGCGGCCTGCGCCGGTTCCGTGCCGACTATTCGGTGATCCCCGCCGCCACCTTCACCGACCCCGAGGTCGCCCGGGTCGGCCTCAACGAGCAGGAGGCCCAGGAAAAGGGCGTTCGCTATGAAGTGACCCGCTACGACCTTTCCGACCTGGACCGTGCCATCGCCGAGGGCGAGGCCCGAGGCTTGGTCAAGGTGCTCACGGTGCCCGGCAAGGACCGGATCCTGGGAGCCTGCATCGTCGGTGAGCAGGCCGGCGAGCTGATCGGAGAATTCACCGCCGCCATGCGCCACGGGATCGGGCTCAACCGCATCCTCGGCACCATCCACATCTACCCAACCCTATCCGAGGCCAACAAGTATCTCGCCGGCAACTGGAAGCGCGCCCACGCCCCCCAGGGCCTGCTTGCGTGGGTGGAGCGTTACCATCGCTGGCGGCGGGGCGGCTGACACCGACCAGAGCTGGGCCTGGACCTGGCGAGGACCAGTCCGCTTCAGACGAACCAGGTCACTACCGCATACTTGGTGCCGTTGTGTATTGGCAGGCTGGCATGGGGAAAGCAGAAATTCGACGGGAACACCACCAAGCTGCCCGCCTCGGGGTTATAGGTCAGGCCCTGGCGGCTGAAATGCAGCTCGCCACCCTCGAAGTCGTCGTTCAGATAGAGCACTGCCGAGAGCAGCCGCTGGCCGTAAATGCTGCTCGATCCGGGCATGCTGTCCACGTGCTCAGTGTAACGTTGCCCCGGGCCATAGCGCAGCAATTCGAAGCCGAGGTCGCTGCTGAGCCGAATATTGCCGGCCGCAGTCAGATAGCGTGCCACGCCGCTGTGGATGCTGTCGCGCAATTTTAGCTCGAACTCATTGAGTTCCGTATGCAGCAGGCCGTTAATGCTCATGCGGTCGTTGCCTCGCCGCGGCGCCTGCTCCGCGGCGGTGTCCCGCCCCCCGTCTCCCACCACCGCAGCCGGTGTCCACAGGGGCAGGGACTCGGCGCATTGGAGCAGCTGTTGGGGTGCGGGGAAGGCGTCGCGGATCAGCAAGATAAAGTCTCCCAGCCATTGTTCCTCTCCCAGCGCCCGGCTCGGCTCTGGCGCGTAGGGGTTGGCAAATAGTGGAAAATGGCAGTGGGGACAGTGCCGGGTGCCCAAGGCATGGGCGAGGTTGGGGTTGATCATGGGCCGGACTCCGTGGACGGCGGGATTGGGAGGCAATCGGCCCAAGGCTAGCACAGTCGGAGCGTCCCGATTCCCCCGCTGGGCGAAACCGCGGGGCCCCTCGGGAAGCGGTTTTAGACCAGTTTCGCTTCAGCGGTTTTGGCGCCGCGAGAAAGGTCCAATGGGCATGGAAGGAGCGCAGAAGAATAACAGCGCGATTGTTGCGGGTATGGGGATCATCGACTAGTATTCGGCTATACGGGAAATGCGAACCAGAATAATTCTCAATTAAACCCGCCACTGGAGGCAGCACAATGTCGATTTTGAAGAAAGGCATCATCGCAAAGGCCCTGGCAGCGACCGGCAGCTTTCTGTTGACCCTCAGTGGCCAGACCCAGGCAGCAGCCAACCCGCCGCAGGCGGGTGACCGGGGTTTGGACCTGGACGACCAAGCCCGCTCCCAAGCCGGCAACACCAGTCCGGTCGCCGGCCCGGATGGGCGCCGGGTAACGGTCGACGAGGTGCAGCAGGGTGGGGAGGTGCGTCTGGCCGCCCACGTCAATTCTGGCCCCACCACTCACACCAATGTGCCGGGGCATGCGGATTTCACCGGCAAGATGCAGCCCGGCCAGATGCAATCCCAGCCGGGTCGGATGCAGATGAAGCCCGAGATGATGCGCCCGGGCGGCGCCGCGGCGTCCCACGTCAATTCCGGCCCTACGACTCACACCAATGTACCCGGCCATGCGGATTTCACCGGCAAGATGAAACCTGGCGAGATGCAGACCCAGCCCGGCGCCATGCAGCCGCAGCAGATCATGCGCCCGGGCGGCGCCGCGGCGTCCCACGTCAATTCCGGCCCTACGACTCACACCAATGTACCCGGCCACGCAGACTTCACCGGCAAGATGCAGCCGGGCGAGATTCAGATGCAGCAACCGATTAAGCGCTGATCGCCGACCTCGCCCCCTAGCGCCGCGGCGCTAGGGGGTCCTGATTACCCTCCCCCTCGCCAGCATCGCCAAGTCCCATATGCCCGAGAGCTCCGAGCTTCATCTGCAGCTCACTCCGGTGAGGTGCCGGGTTGCCAAGCGCATCCAGGGCCTGACCAGCGAACTCTACAGCGGCGCCGATATCATCTCCTCGTTGGCCCGCCACTTGTGCCTGGACGGCTTATCGATCCGCCCCCTCGGCTTGGACCCGGAGCAGCCCCAACCTTTGATCACGGAGGCGCAACTGTTCGGTTTCGGGCGGCCCGCGCCAAGCCAGCAAACGCCCTTGGAACTGCGACTCTTACACTACGGGGTCAAGCCCCAGGCGCTGCTTCACGGCAGCGAGGGAGAACTGACGGGCTGGCTCGCCTGGGCCGAGCGGCGGGGCTTCACGGCTCTCCTCTGTGGCCACCAATGGCAGCCGCGCCAGGATCAAGGCAAGGGCGGCTACTCGAATCTAACGGGCGATCGCCAACCGGCGGAGGCCGGCTCCGGGGCTTGGCGCAGCCTGCTGGTGTCGGCGGACGAGGACCGGGCGATCCTCGGCTGGTTGTGTCTGCAGTTCGGTTGGGACCGGTTGCTCGGCCAGTTGCTCGGTTACCCGGATTGCTGCGCCGACGCCTTCGACCAGCGCTGGCCCGATGCGGTGCGGGAGCACCAGGGCGATCTGGCTCCCCTGACCCTGGCCGCCTCCGGCGCGCCCCCGTTCGACTGGCGCAACAATGTCTTTGCCCGCTATTTCGGCGCTGCGTTGATCCAACACTTCCCCTGCCGCTTCCAGTGCTCGGCCTCGGCGGCCACGGCAGCAAGGGCCGCCTGGGCTTTGGAGCAATTCGAGCCGGAGCAATTCGCCGCTTTTCGCGACCTGCTGCAGGCGCCCTTGGTCTATACGGAAAAGCAGGGGGTAGCGCTGCTCCGGGGAGGGCAGCTGCGGCAGCTTGGCGGGGAGCTGGAGCTGGACTATGCTGCCGAGTCGCTGCTTAGCACCGAGCCGGCATCCCCCCTGGCCCAGGCCTTGAGCCAAGCCTCCGTGGTGCGCTGGAGCGCCGGCCAGGGTCGTTTTCACATCGGCGAGCAGGCCTTCGACGGCCAGCTGGCTTGGTTCCAATGAGGGACGAATTATGCGTTACCTAGCCAGCGTCGGCATGGAGTCCTATGAGAGTGATTTACTCGAGCAGGATTTCGGCAAATATTACTATCCCCAGGGCGACGTCAATATGAGCCGCGATACCCTGGTCGATGCCCCTACCACCGCCCTGATCCCGGACGGCGAAGAAGTGCTGGCGGTGGAGCCGGACACCGCCTCCTGGTGCTACCTGACCCCCGCCGAGGGGCAGATGCTGGAGGGGCTGACCGGCGGGCGCAGCCTGGGCTGGCTCCTCGACCAATGGCCGGCGGATGCCGACGGTAACGGTGCAGAGTTTGTCGCCAACCTGTTTCGGCGCGGCCTGCTGCGCCTCAATAGCCAGTCCAGCCTGCATCCGGAACTGTTCCACGATTCCGCCAACTGCCACGAGGGGCACTTGGTGGAGCTGTTGTTGAGCGAGAAATGCAACCTGGCCTGCGAGTATTGTCTGGCCGGTACCGACCAGTCGATGCCCCATATGGACCCGGAGGTGGCCTTCCGCACCATCGATCTGGCCTATGCGGTGAATCATTCGAGTTTCACCTTCGAGTTTTCCGGCGGTGAACCCTTTTTGCGCTTCGGTTTGATGCAGAAGCTGGTCGAGCACATCCGGGACCACCCCCAACGGGCGGGGCGCGAGGTCTATATCTGCATGCAGACCAACGGCACGCTGATCAATCCCGAGCGGGCGCGATGGTTAGCGGAGAACCGCATCCTCGTCGGCCTGTCTTTGGACGGGAACCCGGAGTCCCATAATCTGAGCCGGCCCCAGGTCAATGGCAAGGAGTCCTTTTCCAAGGTGCTCAAGGGCCTGGACCTGATGCGCGAGGCCGGGGTGGCGTTCGGTATCCTGGTGGTGCTCAATCGGTCCAATATCCACTCGCCGACGCAGTTGATCCGCTTCATGCAGGACCAGGGCATCGACCAGTTCAAGCTCAATCCCATCGCCTTCCTGGGCACCGCCCGCTCCGACTGGGACCGCCTGGCGCTGGATCAGGAGCAGATCCTCGACTACTTCCAGCGTCTAGGCCGACTGCTGGTGGAATGCGACCAGGACATCTACGAGGCCAACCTGATGGACATGGTGCGCCACCTGGTCAGCAAACAGCGCCAAAGCCGCTGCCTGCGCGGCCATTGCGGGGCCGGCGACAGCTTCAATGCGGTGGCTGCCGATGGCAGTATCTATCCCTGCGGGCGCGCCACCCAGAGCCCCGAACTCAAGCTCGGCGACATATTGAAAGAACCCCATAGCCTCAACCGTCCCGGCCGCCATAATCTTCACATTCAACGGATTCGGGAACGCCGTCCCAAGACCCTGGAAGACTGCGTCGAATGCCACTACCGGGAGTTGTGTCAAGGGGGCTGTTCCGTGCAGGCCTTCGAGCGTTATGGCACGGTCCAGCACAAGACCCCCGAGTGCGCCTTCAACAAATCCATGTATCCGCACCTGATGCGTTGGCTAACCCACCAGCCGGAGGCGGTGTCCTACCTCAACCGCAGCCAGTATTTCATCGGCGAGCGCCAACTGCATATTGCCCATCAGGACTACCTGCGGGTCTGAGGCAACCGCTTGTCGCTCCCAGAGAACCAAGCCGCTCCGCACCCGCCGCCGTTGCCCGATGCCGGCGGCGCCTGCCTGCCTGGCCCCCCGGGCCAGGCGCTGGACCAGGCCGCAGCTCTCTGGGCCCAGAGCCTGCACCGACGGGCCCTGGGCCTATGCGAGCAAGCGGGTCACGACAGCTCCGGCTGGCTCAAGCGCTATCTTGAGCAGCTACACAGCAAGCTCAGCGAGCTGGCCCCGGAGCAGGCCCTGGCGGCCTTCCGGCCGGCGCTGGCGGCGCTGGTCCTAAGCCCAGAGCAAAGTGCCGCCCGCCCCCTGGAGACCGCCCTGGGTCTGGTCCGCTTCCTGGTCGGCGGCCCCAACCAGAGTGCCTTGGGGCTGACCGTGCCCACCCAGGCCTTCGGCTCCCAGGGACGCCTCTATTTCCCCCATCTGCACGCCGTGGTGGAGAGTCACGGTCCCCTCGCACTGGAGGGGGATTTCGACCAAGTGCGCCTGACCTGGGTCGACGGCGCCGGCGCCACCCTCGATGCCGAGCCGCCCCAACAGGACCCAGGCCAGAGCGGGCCGCGGCTTTGGCGGTTACCGAGCGTGGGCGGTTGGCGGGTGCTTAACGGCTGCCCCGATCTGGCGCTGCCGATTCCAGAGCTGCCGGTTGCACCCAGCCCGGAGGCCGATGCGGTGCAGCTGGACAACCTCAGCAATGGCGCGGAGCTATTGCGGCGGGTCTGGCCGGCGGCGGCCTCCGCGGCCCGCCGTTACCTGGATTCGGTGGTGCTGCAGCCGCTACCGGAGGCAGGTCACGTCACCAGCGTCACCTTGGGCCGGCTGCAAGGCAGCCTGATTGCCTCCTTGCGGGATCCGGTGCAAGTAGGCGACGCTCTCTGCCATGAGGGCAGCCACACCCGGCTCGGCTTGCTATTGCACCTGGATCCCCTGTTGCAGGACGACGGCGCTGCCATTCACCCCTCGCCCTGGCGCCAGGATCCGCGTCCCCTGAAGGGTCTGCTCAACGGGGTGCATGCCTTCGTCAACGTGTGCGAATACTACCGACGGCTGGCGGCGACCGAGCCGACACTGGCTGCCGCGGCAGAGCAAGTCCGAGAGCTGCAACGCGATCGGGTCCTGGAGGCCTGGGACTATCTGCAATCCCGGGGCCGGCCCACCGCTCTGGGACAGTTTGTGATGGACGATTTGGCGGCGGCTGTGGAGGCCCTGCGGTGAGCCATGCCGGCTTCAAGCTGGAGGCGGTCGAGCAGCAGCGTATGGCTGCGGAACTGGCGGCAGAGGGTTTCGCCGCGTATGGCCCGCCGGCCCTGCCTCGAGAGCGGTTCGAGGCCCTGTGCCGGGACGCCCGGGCGCAACGCCCTGGGGGCTGGGGCCAGCCGCAGCGGCAAACAGTGGAGCATCAGGCCTGGCGAGCGGAGCCGGGCGAAGCGGGGCGGGCATTCTTGCACAGCCCGGAGGTGTTGGCGCTGCTGCAGGCGTTGGTGGGAGAGCCGGTGCTGCCGAGCCCGGCCGGCACCTGCTATACGTATTACGACGGCCCCGGCGGGCACATGGCCACCCACCTGGACCGGGCCATCGATTGCAGTTTCACCCTGATCCTCTACCTGGAGGCGGAGTGGCCCGCCGATGCCGAGCCCGGGCCGGGTCTGGACTTGGAGTTCTGGCCGCCGGGACCTCTGCCGGAACCGGATCGGCCGCCGAGCCGCCGCGTCGCCACCCGGCCCAATCTGCTGTTGGTAGGCAAGGGCGCCCAGGTTCCCCATCGCCGACCGCTGCTTGCCGCTGGGGAGCGACTGGTGGCACTGACCGCCTGCTACGCGCCAGCCCTGCTGCGCCGCTCCCTGGGGACGCCGCAGCCCGAGCCCGCGGCGGCGGAGCGGCACTGCGACCAGGGCGACCGGCACTGGAATGCCGGTGAGCTGCCCCAAGCCCAGGCCTGCTTCGGCCGGGCCCTGGAAGCCGATCCAGGATGCGATCGGGCCTGGAGCGGGCTCGGCCACGGCTATTGGTACCAGCGACGCTTTATCGAGGCTCAGGAGGCCTTTGCGCGGGCCGCCGGGGCTGCTGGCGACGATCCCTCCCACTGGTCCAATATCGGCCTTTGCTTGCGCGACCAGGGGGCCTTCGAACCGGCGATCCGCTGCTTTCGGGTGGCCCTAATGCTGGATCCCCGATATGCGCCCGCTCTCAACGAATGGGCCAACGTATTGCAGGACCAGGGGCGTCACCAAGACGCCTTGGGGTTCTATGCCCGGGCCCTGGCGATCGACCCTAAACGGGCGGTGGTGCACCACAACCTGGGCGTGGCCTACCGGCGCCTTGGGCAACAGGAACGGGCTGAGGACGCCTTCGGGCAGGCTTTGGCCCGGGATCCGGGCTACTTACACTCGCTGGAAGAGCTTGCGCTTCTGTATATCGATTGGGGCCGTTTCGATGCCGCCCGGGCGCTGCTGCAGAGAGCGGGAAGCGAACGGGCGCTGCAGATCCTGGCCGAACTGACCGAGGAAGCCGAATCGGTCCCGGAGAGCGGCAGCCCGGGCGGCTCCTGATTCGCCGCCCCCTGACCCAGGTCAGCTGGACCCCCACTAAACTATGCAGAACATCGGGGAAACTGCTACCTTCATCAGGGTCCGGACCATCACAAGCAGAACCGATCCGTGATCAAGATCTCTGTCCTTGTTCTCTCGCTCCTGCTCGCTCCCAACCTCTGGGCCGCTCTGCCCGAGGTCAGCTGCGACGGCGTATCCGCCTGCCGGGAGCAGGCCACCGGTTTGGCGCTGCTGGTGCTGCCGCGCTCCTTCAGCCACCTCTACGTAGACCGCGAACTGAAGCAGGTGGTGCAGGAAAACCTGCCCGCTTTTCAGCCCCTGTTCGTTTTCGCCCGGGAATTGCCGGCAGACGGGCAGGGCGATCCGTTGGCCGAGGGCCGCTACCAGGTAGCGGCCGCCGAGCAGGGCCCGCCCCTGGGCTGGATGGCCGCTGGCGACCTGTTGGAGTGGCGCCAGGCCCTGGTGGCCGCCTTCACCCATCCGGGCAGCGGGGAGGAGGCGCGCCAGCGGGTGCTGATGTTCCCGCGCTTGGAGGACTTGGAGGCGCTGGTGGAAGACGACGAGCGTGAACTGGCCAGCCTCAAGCTCTATGAGAACATCGATGCCGGCGATATCCCGCCGCAGATCTCCAGCAAGGAACCCGAGGCCTTCGTCGATATCGGCCAAGACTTCTATCTGCTCCCGGTGGTGGACTATCGGCTGCTGGACCTGGATGGCGACGAACTGCGCCTGGTGCGCCTGGCCTCCGCCCTGCCGGGGGAGCGCGCGGACCCGAAGCGTCCGGACCGACTCGACAACCCGGACTACCGGCGCCAGGCCGCGCAGCAGCGGCCGGATCCCGAGCGCATCGCCGCACTCGGGGTGGACCTGGTGTTCGTTATGGACATGACCCGGAGCATGCAGCCATACCTGGATCGTACCAAGGCGGCGGTGGCGGCGATTGCCGAGGGTATCGCCAAGGCAGGCTTGGCGGAGCGCCTGCGTTTTGGACTCGTGGGCTTCCGCGACGATGTGGAAAAGGCCCCGGACCTGGAGTTTACTCGTCGTAATTTCACCCCGGGGCTGGTGGACGGCGCCGCCTTCGCCAAGCTGCTGGAGCAGGAGGCCAAGGCCGCCACCGTCAGTAGCCCCGGCTATTCCGAGGAGGTGTTCGCCGGCGTTGAGGAGGGGCTGGATTCGGCCTGGCGCGATAACAGCATAAAGGTATTGGTGCTGGTAGGGGATGCCAGCGGCCATCCGCCGGACCACCCCCAGAGCACCACCAAGAAGGACGCCAAGGTCCTGCGGATGGCGGCGCAGGATCGGCAGATACAGATTATGGCGATTCAGTTGCTCAATCCGAAGTTCCCCGAAGATCAGGCCCTGGCCGAGGCCCAGTTCGGCGAGGTTTCCAAGGAGCGCGCCAGCGGCGAGCCGGTGCTGCTGCAAGTACGTGCCGACGCGGAGGAGGACTACCGGCAAGCGGTGGACAGGAGCGTCGCCCGCCTGGTCAAGCTGATCGAGACCGCCGGCACCGCCTACGCCGACGGTCTGCCACCGGAGATCGAGGTGGAACCGAACGACGACAGTAACAGTATCGGTGCCCAAGCCGACCGAGCCATGCAGCGGCTGATCCGCTCGGCGATGGTGGAATACCTGGGCCGGGACGCAAAGCCGCCCCGGGACCTGCTGGTCTGGGCCGCTGACCGGGACCTTACCAATCCGAGCATCCGCAGCCTGGAGGTGCGGGTGCTGCTGACCCGGGAGCAGTTGAGCGACCTGATCCTGGCCCTGGAGCGCATCCTGGATGCCATGCGCGAGGCCAGCATCAGCAACCTGGACTTCTTCGACGCGCTGCAGGGCCTGGCCGCCCAGAGTATGAAACGCCCGCAAGACATCGCCCGGGTCGACGCTGTGCGCCAGTCCGGATTGGTGCCAAGCTTTATCGAGAGCCTGCCCTATGTGAGCGAGGTGCTGGCCCTGAACCGGGACAGCTATGCCAGCCTCACCGCCGAGCAACGGGCCGACCTCAACCAGCGGCTGCTGGCCAAGCTCAGCCAATACCGCAAGATCAACGAGACCGTGGACGGCTGGACCTCGCTCAACCCCCAGGCCGAAGCGGGGCATAAAGTCTATCCCCTGCAGCTGGATTACCTGCCCTGATGCCGACCCCGAGACCAAATTCCGCCAACACCCGACCGGGAGGACCAACCATGGCTATCCGAGCCCCAAAGCCCATCGCCACCCTGCTGCCGCTGCTCTTGATCGGCGCCGCCTGGGCCCAGGACCCGGTGCCGTACAATCCCGAGGCGGATCCGCCAGCGGCGATGGATCAGCCCTACAATCCGGAGGCCGATCCGCTCCCGTCATCTGAGCAGGCTGGAGGCGAACCGGAGCCCGCTCCCCTGGATGAAACAGAAGACCCGGGGCTGCTAGTGTTGAGCGGCGACCCCGGGATCGAGGAGAAGCCGCCGGAGGCATTACCGGAGATCGAGTGCGACGGCGAGAGCGTTTGCCGGGAACCCGCTACCGGACTGCCGTTGCGGGTGCTTACCCGGGCCTTCAGCAAGGCCTACCAGGCCCCGAGGGCGGATGCGGGAGTCGCCATGGAAGCCCTGCCGGCGCTGTCGCCCCTGTACGTATTCGAGCGCCGGGACATCGACCTCAGTGACCCCGCTGCACCCCAGGGCTGGTACCAGGTAGCGGATCGCGAGACCGGTCCTCCGTTCGGTTGGCTGGCCGCCGCCGACGCTGTGGAGTGGCGCCAGGCCCTGGTGGTGGCCTACACCCATCCCGGCGTCGGCGAGGAGGAACGCCAGCGGGTGCTGATGTTCGAGTACAAGGAGGACCTGGAAATGCTGGTCGACTCCGATGAGCGCGAGACCCAGGCCCTGGCCATTTACCGCCTGATCGAAGACGGCAAGAGCCCGGCGGTGATCGTCAGCAAGGAGCCCCAGCGCTACGTCAGCATCACCGAAAATTTCTACCTGCTGCCCATCGTCGATTACGCCGAGACCGACATCGACGGTGACGAGGTGCGTTACCTGCGACTGGGCGCGGCGGTTCCCGAGGCCCGCGGCGCCGACACCCTGGAGAACAAGGAATACCGGGAGCAGGCCGAGCAGGAAGCCGATCTCGACGCGGAAGCGGTGCGCAAGACCGACGTCGATATCGTCTTCGTGATGGACATGACCCGCAGCATGCAGCCGTTCATCGACAACACCCGCACCGCGGTGAAAGAGCTCGCCGAGACCCTGATCGCCCAGGAAGGGCTGCAGGAGCGGGTGCGCTTCGGCCTGGTCGGCTTTCGCGACGACGCCAGCCAGATCAAGGCCCTGGAGTTCACCGCCAAGAACTTCACCCCTGAACTCTTGCCCGCCAACCAGTTTATCGAACTGATCGACAAAGAGGTAAAGGCGACCCGCATCGGCAGCATCGATTACGCGGAAGAGGTCTATGCCGGCGTGGACATGGCCATCGACAGTAATTGGCGCGAGGGTGCCCTGCGCTTCTTGGTGCTGATCGGCGACGCCAGTGCCCACGAGCCGGGCCACAAGCAGAGCACCACCAACAAAGACGCGGCGGTATTGCACCAGGCTCTGGCCGACGACGGTCAGTACTTGATGGCGGTCCACCTCAAGGACTACCGGATGGGCAACGACCACCCCGTCGCCGAAGCCCAGTTCTCCAGCCTGGCCCGGGTCAAGGGCTCCGAGGCCTCTGCTCTGGTGCCGGTGGCCCTGGGTGAAGAGCCGGACTACGAGGACTTTCGCACCGCCATCGTCGGCCTGTCTTCGGAGCTGGTGACCGATCCGCAACCGGCGGCGGGCAGCAGCGAACAGAAGCCTAAGTCCGAGACGCGGGAGCAGGCCGAACAGGCCGCATCCGCCTTGCGTCAAGCCGCGCTGGTAGAGTACCTCGGGCGTTCCGCCGAACCCCCGAAAGACATCCTCGTATGGGCGGTGGACCGCGATCTCACCAATCCCGCCATCCGCAGCCTGGAGGTGCGGGTGCTGATCACCAAGCAGCAGTTGAGCAGCCTGATCCAGGCCCTGGACCGAGTGATGCAGGCCATCTACAAGCAGCAGCAGGAGCAGATCAAGCTGTTCGAGGCCCTGCAGAGCCTCGCCTCGGCCACCATGAAGAATCCGGACGACATCGCTGGCGCCCAAAAGCTGGCGGATACCGGGTTGCTGCCCAAATTCATCGAGGCGTTGCCCTACAAGAGCGAGATCCTGTCCCTGAGCGAAGACAGCTATGCCAGCTTTACCGCCGATCAGCGCGCAACCCTGGAGGCCAGCCTGGCGGCCAAGCTGCAGCAGTACCGGGACATCAACGAGACCGTGGACGGCTGGATCAAGCTCAACCCGGGCGACCCGGATGCCAGCAAGGTCTACCCGCTGCATCTCAGCTACTTGCCGTAACTCTGGCGGGCGGGCATCGTACGGATGCCCGCCCCAGAAGCCGCGTGATCGAGCAACCTGATGCCTAGTCCTTTGCTGCAATCCACCGGCGCCCTGCGTCGAGTGGTGGTCCTGCGCGACCTGGTGCGGGTCCGCGAGCAGGGCGGGGTGGCGTTCGAGCTGCGGGTGCCCGCCTTCGATCTGCACGCCGGGGAGTTCGTCGCCCTGGTGGGGGAGAGCGGCTGCGGTAAGAGCACCCTGCTCGATATCCTGGCGTTGGTGCTGCGCCCCAGTTCGGTGGGCAGCTTCGTGCTGCGCGACGGCGGCACGCACCGTTCGGTGGACGCCGACGCTCTCTGGCAAGCCAACGACGAAGATGGCCTGGCCCGGGTGCGGCGCGAGATGCTGGGCTATGTGCTGCAGAGCGGCGGCCTGCTGCCGTTTCTCAACGTGCGGCGCAATATCGGCCTGCCGCGCCGGCTCAAGACCGGCCGTCCCGGTGACATCCAGGACTTGGCGGAGCGCATGGGCTTGGACGGTCTGCTGGATAAAAAGCCACGCTACCTGTCCGGGGGCCAGCGCCAGCGGGTGGCGATCCTGCGCGCCATCGGCCACCGTCCGGCCCTGATCCTGGCCGACGAGCCCACCGCCGCGGTGGACCGCGCCCGCGCCCGGGCCATCGTTTCCGACTTCCGCGACCTGGCCAAGGCGGAGGGTTGTGCCATCGCCATGGTCAGTCACGACCAGCAGCTGGTGCAGGACTTCGCCGATCGCAGCTATGGCTTCCAGGTGGAGTCCCCGAGCGCCGATCTCACCCTGTCGACCTGTCGGCCCGATGCCCAAGCGTAGCCGATTCGTATTTGAGCTGGCCCTGGCCGACCTGCGCCACGAGTGGGTGCTGACCCTTTGCATGGTGCTGGCCCTGGCGGCGGTGATCGCCCCCCTGATGCTGCTGATGGGTCTCAAGGAGGGCACCATCAGCACCCTACGCGACCGGCTGGTGCAAGATCCCCGCTTTCGCGAGATCAAGCCGGCCCAAACCCAGGAATACCCCGAGGACTGGTTCCAACGCATGGGCGCGCGCGCCGACCTGGAGTTTCTGATCCCCACGGTGCTCCCGGCCTCCTCCATTATCAGCGTGGAGGATCCCCAGGGCGGGCCTAGCCAGCTCTGGGACCTGGTACCCACCGGCCCCGGCGATCCGCTGCTGCTGGAGAACGGCGGGGTGATCCCCGGCCCGGACGAGTGCGTGCTCAGCGCCGGCGCCGCCGAGACCTTGGCCCTGTCGGCTGGCGACGAACTCAGGGTGAAGGCCACCCGCATTCGCGGCAACAAGCGTGAAGCGGGAGAACAGACCCTGCGCATTGCCGCCGTGCTCGAGCCCCGAGCCGGCAGTGTGCAACGGCTGTATGCCCCGCTGGCCTTTGTGCTCGACGTGGAGTCGTACAAGGAGGGTATGGGGGTGCCGGCCCGGGGCTGGCCCGGCAGCCTGCCGCGCCCGCACCTGAGCCTGGATGGGGTGCTGGTGGTGCTCCCAGAGCCGCTGTCCCCGGTGGAGGAGAGCGGCTTGATCGTCAATACCGGGCTCAGCCGCATCGAGCCCCTGCCGGCGGGCGCCTTCGAGGAACGAACCGGCTTGGCGCTGCCGGAAGGCCGCAGCGCCTATGATCTGGGCACCCGCAGCACCGCCCTCAGCTATGCCAGTTACCGTGCCCTGAGCGGCAAGCTGCGGGGGCGCAGCGCCTTGTTGTTGCCCTATACGGGAATCACGGATCTGAGGCTGGACGGACGCCAGGTACCGCTGTTCGGCCTCTCGCTCAGTTCGGGCAAGGCCGACCTGCTGGGTCTGCCGCCGCCGCCCTGGGGCAAATTGGACGCGGGCTCGCCCGGCGAGCGCTGGCGCCAGTTGCTGCTGCCGGCGGACTCCCCGGCCGAAGGCGGCGAGCTGGCGGCCGAGTTCGAAGGCCACGGCGGTCGCCTGGAGTTCCCGCTGCAAGCGGTCGGCACCAGCCCGGGCCGGCTGGCCCTGGTGCCGGCAGAACTGCTCGGGGCCCTGCGCACCGCCCAGCAGCGGGGGGTGAGCTACGAACCGGAGCAGGGCGAGTTCCTATTGCAACGGGGGGGCTTCCGCGGCTTTCGCCTGTTCACCAAGACCATCGACCAGGTGCCGCCCCTGGCGCGCGAACTGCGCGCCCAAGAGATTCCGGTAATCGCCGAGATCGAGGCCATCGAGCGCATTCGGGTGCTCGACCGGGGCCTGAGCCGTATCTTCTGGCTGGTGGCGCTGGTCGGTATCGCCGGCGGGATCGCCGCCCTGATTGCCAGCCTTTACGCCGCGGTGGAACGCAAGAAGCAGCCCTTGGGCGTGATGCGCCTGCTCGGCTTTTCTCGCCGCGACCTGTTCCGTTTTCCCATCTACCAGGGGCTGATGATTGCGCTACTCAGCCTGGGTGCCGCCTGGAGCGGTTATTTCACCCTGGCCGAAGTGATCAACCGGGTTTTCGCCTCCGACCTGGCCATGGGACAGCGCATCTGCCACCTCCCAAACAGCCACCTCGGGCTGGCGTTCGGGCTCACCCTGCTGCTGGCCTGGGCCAGCACCCTGTTCGCGGCCTGGAAATCCACCCGCGTCGATCCTGCCGAGGCCCTGCGCTATGAATGATCTCCGGCTGCTGACCCTGCTGCTGTTGCTTGTTTTGGCTCCCTGGGCGTCGGCCGAGCCGCCCCGCAAGACCGCATACAACCCCAAGCCGGCGGACGGCGATCTGGTGTTGCCGATGCCGAACGGGGCCGAGATGGCGTTCCGCCAGGTATTGGTGCCGGGGGAGGGCTTCTGGGGCGACCCGGAGCGCATCGTCCAGCTCGGCGACGGTGAAGGCGGCATCTTCGAGGGCTTGCAGAGGCTGCAGGTGAGCGGCTCCTTCCCGGGCGAAAAAGGGCGCAGCTACTATCTGGGCAAGTACGAGGTAACCCGGG
Source organism: uncultured Chromatiales bacterium (assembly GCA_965365625.1). Lineage (GTDB taxonomy): Bacteria > Pseudomonadota > Gammaproteobacteria > Chromatiales > Chromatiaceae > CAVWCW01. The sequence goes on from CBDUCL010000006.1 coordinate 23,814, forward strand.
CGCAGTTCGCGGCGGTCATGGGCCTGGAGCGGCTGCTGGCGGCGACCGGCAACAGTGATCTGGCCGGCATGCTCAAGGGGCTCAGCGGCAAGAAACTCGATAAGGCCATGGCCGAGCCCCTGGTGTTCCTGCCCTGGCAGGAGATGCGCGAGTTCATTCACCGCTACAATCTGTGGCTTTTCGACCCGGAGCATCCGGAACGCCTGGACAACCTGCCCAAAGCCGGCGAATCGCCCGGCTTCCTGCGCCTGCCCACCGAACTGGAGTGGGAGTTCGCGGCTCGCGGCGGGCGCCCGGCGCTGGCCGACGGCAGCTTCAAGGATAGTCAGCCGTTTCCCAAGACCCAGGCGGCCAAGCACGCCTGGTACCTGGACAATGCCAAGCACAAGCTGCGGCGGATCGGCCTGCGCAAGCCCAATCCGCTGGGCCTGCACGACATGCTGGGCAATGCCCAGGAGTTGTGCGAGGGCCTGTTCCTGCCCGAGCTCTGGCAGGGCCAGCCCGGGGGGCTGGTGGCGCGTGGCGGCAATGTGGGTACCCAGGGTCGGGAGCTGCGATCCTCGCGCCGGGAGGAGGTGGAGATCTACCGGTGGGTGGAAGACGAGCAGCGGGTGCGGGAGTGGAAATCGTATAATACGGGGATGCGCCTGGCGATCGGCGCCAATGTCGTGCGCAGCAGCGACAACCGGCGCCGGCTGGAGGAGGAGTACGCGGCCTACCGCCAGTCGGTGCGCCAGGCCATGCCGGTGGGCAAGACCCTGGACAACCTGGTGACCCAGGCCTCCGACCAATTGGGCGACGCCAATGCCCAGCTCGACGAGATGGCAGCCAAGAACGAGGCGCTCAAGACCCAGCTGGCCGGCGTTCAACAGTTTATCGACAAGGCCCGGGAGCGGCTCGATTTCGCCCTGCGCGAATCCGCCCGCAGCACCGCTCGCGACCTGCTGCGCTCGGGCAACGACCTGGGGCGCGATTTTTTCAAGCTGGAGAGCTTCAGCGCACGCCTGGCGGACGCCGAGAAGCTGGCCGCCAAATCCACCCGCTATCAGGATCTGGCAGTCAAAATCAATGCAGAGATCGAAAAAAGGCGGCAAACTATCGACCAAGTGTTCGCTCGCTATTTGGAGGACTTGCAGAAGCTCGGCGAGTTCAGTCCGCCGCACATAGAGCAGGCCCTGGCGGCGTTGGAGGAGAGCCAGCTCACAAAGCGCTCCCAGGTCGCCCTGGGGGTGATCCAACGCCAACTGGAGGAGTATCGGGAGCTGCGGCGCCCCAACAAAGAAGTCTGGATCGAGGAATTTCGGGAAACCTTCAAAAACCTGGCGGACTGAGCCGGTGGAGAGCCGGCGGATACCGCACTGGAGGACAGTATGAACAGCAGTACACTCAAACCCCTCGCCGCCTGCCTGTTGGCCGGCACCTTGGCCGTCGGTTGCCAGAGCAACCCTACCCAGACCGACTCTGGCGGCGGCACCTCGGATGCGACCCGCACCAAAACCGAAGGCGCGGTGGCGGGCGCTGCGATCGGCGCATTGCTCGGTTATGCCATCGGCGGGGACAGCAAGGGCGCCTTGATCGGCGCCGCGGTGGGCGGCGGAACCGGCTTCCTGGTCGGTAACGAGATCGCCAAGCGCAAGCAACAATATGCCAGCGACGAGGACTTCCTAGACGCCGAGATCGCCTCAGCCAAGGAGTACAACGCTACCACCGTTGCCTATAACAACAAGCTGCGCGGTGAGATCGCCCAGCTCGATCGTGATACCAAGCTGCTGGAATCCCGCTACCGGGCCGGCCTGGCCAGCCGCGACGAGTTGGCCAAGGAGCAGAAGAGCGTGCAGAAGGAACTGGCCAGCGCCAACCAGCTGTATGACGACTTGAAGAAAGAGTACGAGATCAAGACCGCCATCCTGCAAGAGCAACAGCAGCAGGACGGCGATTCGCCCCAGGTGAAGGCGCTGGAGCAAGAGATCGCCCAGCTGAAAAAGAACATGGACGAGCTGCAGTCCCAATCGGTGCAGCTGGCCCAGATCGACGAGCGCCTGACGCTCTGACGCCCGACAGGAGACCGTAAATGCTCCCGCACTCCAAGCAACTTACACCGCTTCCCGGTCCGGCGCGGCCGCTGGCCGCCCTGCTGATCGCCGCCGCTATGCTTGGCGGCTGCGCTACCACCGACGATCCTCACGAGGGCGGTCTGGCCGGCGGCATCTACGGGCTCAGTTCCGGCGCCTACGACCGCCGCATCGAAGAACGCGAGCAGAGTTTGCAGCGCCTTGACGAGGTCCAGCGCGAGCTAGACAGCGAAAAGAGCGAACTCGATGCCCAGCGCGCAAACAAGCAGGCGCGCCTGGAACAGCTGGATGCCAGCCTCGGTCAGCTGGATCGAGAAACCGCCACGCTGGCCAAGCGGCTACGTGAGCAAAGCGCCGAGCTGGGTGGCCAACGGGCCAAGGCTGCGCAACTAGAAAAGGACCTGGACCAACTGCGGGTGGACATCGCCCTGGTGGAGGGTCAGGCCAATTCGGGCACTCCGGTACGCGAGCTGGAGGCCGAACGCGACCGGCTCGAAGACGAGTACCGTGACCTGCTCGACCTCTACCTGGAGCTGGGCCAGTAGCAACCCATGCGTAGAGCCCTGTGGCCGGCGGCCCTCTTGCCCCTGCTGGCGGCGGCCGCCGCGCAGGAGCGCGTAGTGGAAATCGCCGACATTCTGAGCCAGCGTCAGCTCGACCCGCTGCCGCGCCAGGAAATGCTGACGGTCGACGCGGCGGATCTGGAGCCCCTGCTGCGGAGCCGCGATCCCTACGCCCGGCTGTTGTCGCCGGAGCAATACGCGGCGTTTCGGGCCGGTGGCAGCCCCGCGGTGGGGATCGGTATGCAGCTCAGCGGAGACGACGGGCGCTGGTTTCTGGTGCCCATCCCGGGCGGACCGGCCTGGGAGGCGGGGATCCAGGTGCGTGCCGAGCTGCTCAGCATCGAAGGCCGCTCGGTGCGTGGCCAATCCCTGGACTGGGTCGCTCAGCGCCTGCGCGGACCCGCTGACAGCTCGGTGCTGCTGGTATTGGAGACCGCTTCCTCACAGCTGCTGGCGCGCCGGGTGCCGCGCCAGGCCTTCGCGCCTCCGGCGGTCAGCTACCGCGAAGACGAGGGTCTCGCCCTGCTCACGATATGGGACTTCCGCACCCGCGACACCCAGCGCGACCTGCGCAACGGACTGCAGCGCGCCCTGGATGCCGGCAAGCGGCCGCTGATCGACCTACGTCAAGCCACCGGCGGCGATCTCTACGAGGCCCTGGACTGCACCGGCCTGTTCCTGCCGCCCGGGTCGCCGGTGGCAGGCATCGAAGATCCCGGCGGCCAGCGCCGCGAGCTGAGCGCTCCTGACGGACCGCGACTGCTCCAAGAGCCGGTTCTGGTGCTGATCGGCCCCGGCACGGCCAGCGCTGCCGAGGCCTTCGCACTGGCCCTACAGGCGAACGGGGCGGCACGGTTGCTCGGCGAGCCGAGTTACGGCAAGTGCCTGACCCAGACCCTGGTCCCCCTGGGCGACGGCGGTGCCGTGCGCTTCAGCAACGGCCGCCTGTGGGGGCCGGCCGGCATCCCCTGCCGGGAGCAGGGTCTGGAGCCGGACCTGCCAGTGGCCGGGGTGGAGTCCAAGGCCGCCCGGGCGCTGCTCGAGGAGGCTGCCGGCGCGCTGGCGCCCGAGCCTGCCGGGCCTAGCCTATATTGACTCAATAACAAGGCCGTTCCGCGGCGGCTGCCTGCCGGATACCGCGGAAACCTGCCATTTCACTCTCGAAACAGCGGTTCATCCTGATCGCCCTGATGTTCCTGGCGATGAACTACTGGGCCGGAGTCAACAACATCCGTAGTATCTCCAGGTCCAGTCGGAAGTCCACGCCCAGGACACGGCCACCTCGCTGGGCCTGTCGCTTAGCCGGTGTGCTGCGTTTGGTGCTGCGACCCCTGGACCGAATCAACGAGCTGGCGCTCAGCATCTCGACATTCGCATCGTCGCCGAGAGCGTGCGCACAAACGAAGACCTGGAAGCGGCGCTGTTCGGGGCCAGCCGGGGAAAGCCGGAATAGCCCGCGGCGCGGGCAGCGGGATCGCTGTAGGACCCCTCCCGGCAAACCCCTGGGCACGGTAGGCAGGTAGCGGGTCGCAGCGCCTGACTTGCGAATACCCGTCAACATTGAGCAATTTCCGCTGCATATCAGTGGGCTTCGGTAGCCCCCGCTGACCTGTCGAGGGCTTCCGGCTGGGTTATCGAAGGCTTGAAACCTTTCCCCGAGCCCATTCCAACATCGCGCCACCGCTGCATTGCAGCAATTGGCAAGAGCCCGCATTAACCCACAAACTAGGCGGAAAAGCGGCGAAAAGCCGAGAAATTGCGCCGAACGCAATAATTTCAATCTTGATTGATTTAGTCAGGAATTGCTCTAGTCTTAGTGTTAAGGGACGTTCAACGGAAGGGAAGCCAATCGGCGACCCGCAGGCCGCTTGTTTCCACAATTAGCGCAGGATCAGGAGGGTACAATGAACAGGATGATACTGGGCGCCATAACGGTCATTTTCTCGGCCTCCGCCGGAGCTGGTGGCGTATACAACGGCTTTGCCTCCGGCAACCCGGATCTTTTCGAAGATGGCGTGGCCAAAGATGACATGACTGCGGTTCAGCCAGCCGTCGGCGGCGGCGTGGACATCTACGGGGGCTTTTCTGGGAATCCCGATCTGTTTACGTCCCCCGAGGGCGGTGGAATCGGGCAGGATTCCGGTTATCCCTCCATCTACGGAGGGTTCGAGTCCGGCAACCCGGATCTGCACTGAAAGCAACGGGGAACGCGGGGTTCCAACCAGCCAGGCGAGTTAAACTCCAAAGGCTGAACCACCCGAGCTTCGGCGCTCGGGTTCACACGGGTCGAATGGCTGAACCGCGTCGCGGGTATCGAGCAACAAGGGCGAGCACCCAACCAAGCTAGAGCAACTGCCCGAGGCA
>CBDUCL010000007.1:0-28647 GCA_965365625.1 uncultured Chromatiales bacterium
ATCGGCCAGGATCAGGTTGTGAAACAGCGGCCCCTGCTGGAAATGGAAACTGCCGTCCTGGGGCCGAAACACCTCGGTGCCGGTGAGGTCCGCGGGCAGCAGGTCGGGGGTGAACTGGACCCGGTGGAAGTCGCCGGCGATGCCCTCGCTGAGGACCTTCACCGCCCGGGTCTTGGCCAGGCCGGGGGCGCCTTCCACCAGCAGGTGACCGTCCGCCAGCAGGGCGATCATAAGGCGGTTGACCAAGTCCTGCTGGCCGATGATGTGCTGATTGACGAAGCGTTCGAGTTCGCGTAGCTGTTCCTGGAGGCTGGGCATATGGCTGTCTGTCGGGGTCTGGTATGCTGCTGCACCGGTTCCCGAGATGGGACCGGCGAAACTCAGCATGGTTCACGGCGGCCAATGATAACGCGATGAGAAAAATCGTCCAGCGCAACGCACCCCCGCCCGCCGCCCCCTGGCCGGCGGATATGCACCCGGTCCTGGGCCGTATCTACCGTGCCCGCCAGGTTCGCGCGCCCGAGGAGCTGGACCAGGCCCTCGCGCGCCTGCATCCGGTGCGCGAGCTGGCGCGGGCCGACGAAGCGGCGGCATTGCTGCAGGAGCAGCTGGAGCACCAGCGCCGAATCCTGATTGTGGCGGATTTCGACGCCGACGGCGCCACCGGCTGCGCCCTGGCGGTGCGGCTGCTGCGCAAGCTGGGGGCGGACGTAGGCTATCTGGTGCCCAACCGGTTCGATTACGGCTACGGCCTGACCCCGGAGATCGTGGCCCTGGCCGCCGAGCAAAGTCCGGACCTGATCGTCACCGTGGACAATGGCATCGCCAGCCATGCCGGGGTCGAGGCGGCCGGGCGTCTGGGCATCCCGGTGCTGATCACCGACCATCACCTGCCCGGGGAGTCCCTGCCCCCGGCGGCGGTGATCGTCAACCCCAATCAGCCCAACGACCCCTTTCCCAGCAAGCACCTGGCGGGGGTAGGTACCATCTTCTACGTGTTGCTGGCGCTGCGGGCGCGGCTGCGGGCCCAGGATTGGTTCGCAGCCCGCGGCCTGGCGGAGCCGAACATGGGCGAGCTGCTCGATCTGGTGGCCCTGGGTACAGTGGCCGACGTGGTGCCCCTGGACCGGAACAACCGTATCCTGGTGGCCCAGGGCCTGCAGCGGGTGCGCGCCGGCCGCTGCTGTCCCGGTATCCTGGCGTTGCTGGAGGCGGCAGGGCGGTCACCGCGGCGGGCGGTGGCGGCGGACTTCGGCTTTGCCGTCGGGCCGCGTCTGAATGCCGCCGGGCGGCTCGATGATATGTCGCTGGGTATCGAATGCCTGCTCAGCGACGACCCCGCGGCCGCCCGCGAGATGGCCCAGGCGCTGGACCGGCTGAATCGGGAGCGGCGTGCCATCGAGGCCGAGATGCAGACCCAGGCCCTGGACGATCTGGAACAGTTACTGGATCGGGACGGCGATGACTTGCCCTGGGGGCTGTGTCTGTATCGCCCGGAATGGCATCAAGGGGTGGTGGGGTTGGTGGCCTCCCGGATCAAGGAACGTTACCACCGGCCGGTGATTGCCTTTGCGGATGCGGGCAACGGGGAACTCAAGGGCTCGGCTCGATCGGTGCCGGGGCTGCACATTCGCGATGCCCTGGATGCCTTGGCCACCCGCCACCCCGAGCTGCTCAGCCGCTTCGGCGGCCACGCCATGGCGGCGGGTTTGAGCCTGCGCCGGGACCACCTGGAGGCGTTTGGCCGTGCCTTCGACCAGGAGGTTCGGCGCCACCTCAGCCCCGCCGATCTGCACGGCGAGATCTTGAGCGACGGTTCCCTGGAGGCCGGCCAGCTCAGCCTGGAGATGGCCCAGTTGCTGCGCGACGCCGGCCCCTGGGGTCAGGGCTTTCCCGAGCCCTTGTTCGACGGCGAGTTCCGCGTGCTTTCCCAGCGCATCGTCGGCGAGCGCCACCTCAAGCTGCAATTGGCGGCGGACGGTGGCCAGCCCCTGGACGCTATCGCCTTCGGTCAGGACCGGCCCCTGAGCGGCGGGCGGGTGCGCCTGGCCTATCGGTTGGACGTCAACGAATACCGCGGCGCGCGCAGCGCCCAGCTAGTGGTGGAACATATCTGCGACGGCGGAGAACGAGACAGCGGATGAAGCGAAGCGAAGACGAGCAAGAGATCGGCCCTGATCAGCCCCAGGCCCCGAGCAAGAGCCAGCTCAAGCGCGAGGCCTTGGCCCTACAGGCGCTGGGGGCGCGGCTGCTCGATCTGCCGCCGGCCCGGCTGGAGCGGATGAGGATCAGCGACCGTCTTCGCTCGGCCCTGGACGAGAGCCGCAAAGTGAAGGCTCACAGTGCGCGGCGGCGTCAGCTGCGCTGGCTCGGTAAGGTCCTGAGTTCGGAAGACAGCGATCAACTGGCTAATTTAGTGGCCCAATCGGATGCCAAGCAGCAGGCCGATAATCAGCGCTTCCACGCCCTGGAGCGCTGGCGGGATCGATTGCTGGCGGAGGGCGACGACGCCCTTAGCGAGCTGCTGGAGCGCTATCCCGACGCCGACCGCCAACAGTTGCGGGCCCTGCTCCGCAGCGCCGGCAAGGAGCAGGCAGCGGGCAAGCCGCCGGCGGCGGCGCGCAAGCTGTTCAAGTACCTGCGCCAGCTGGACGGGGCCTAAGCCCCGCCGTCATTCAGCCTTCGGCCACGTAGTCGTCGGTATCGGTGCCCTGCACGATCTTCGGGTCCGCCGGCTGCAGGTCCAGATAGGCCTGCCGGTTGGCCTCGTTCTCGAACACGATGTCCAGCCCATTCTCCGAGTCCCCTTCGAAAAGGTGCGGATGGTGCTCTGGGTCGGGAACGTCGCGGAGGGTCATCGGATCGGTGGTCGTATGGATCAGCATCTGGGTTTCCTCCCTTCTGGCGCCCGCGGTAGGCGGTTGCTACTTTGAAAGGTAGAAGACCAAGTAAAAAAGTCAAGAATTCGCGCGGCCGTTGAGCGCTGACGGGACGATCAGGCTTGGCTCACAGCGCGGGGGCGGCCGGCTTCGGCGTGCACCACTGCTCCGGCGACGCACGCGATTGCATGGGATTCCGGGCTGAGACAGGATCTGCATGCCCGGTCGAGGTGTAGCGAGCCGTATCAGCCCTCTGGCGCATGCACCGCCACGGCTGCGTCAAATGCTCTCATGGATGCGAGGCTTTGGTTGCCAGGCGGATGGTTTCGCTGCCGCCGATCGGCGCTCAGTTCCAGAATCCCCGTGCCGCCCATAGCGGGCCGGCATCGGCGGATGTTCCCCGCTGACCCGGCGCGGTGGGCGGCCAGTCGGGAGACCGGTGGTTACCGGACGGCCGGCGCTGGGGCTGGGGGGGCGGAGTCGAATAGCTGTCGCGCCAGCGTCGGTCCGGCCCCGCCGAATCCAGCGGCCGGAAGCCGTAGCCGGGCGGCTGGGTCGAATACGCGCCACCACCACCGTAGTTCGGGACGCCGGAATTTGGCCCGCGGTCGGCGCTGTAGCTCGGAGCCGGCTGCGGCGCCGCGTAGGGGTCGGGGCTCGGTGCAAAGGCCTGGCGGGCGGGCGGGGAAGCATAAAGATTGGCGCTCGGGCTGCCCGCATACCCGGGGCTCATGCCCGGCTGGGGCCCGACATAGCCGCTGCGGGGCATGCCCGCCAAGCCCGGTTCGCTGCGGGTCGGCAGGCCGTAGGGATCGAGTGTCGCGTCATAGCCGCCGGGGTATTGCTGCTCCAAGCGCTGCTTTTCGTTGTCGTTCAACGGGCGATACTGATAAGCGGGAGTCGGCGCTGGTACGATGGTCGGGTAGCCGCTGCCAGGGGCATAGCTGTAGCCGCCGCGAGGGGCGTAACCGGGCCCTTGGGCGAGCGGATTAGCGTAGCCGGCGGCTGGCGCATAGCTGCCTGGGCGCTGCGTGTCGTAGTTCGGGCGAGTTGCTGAGTATCGATCCAGACCCCTTTCCGGCGTCGAGGTGAACGCGCCGGTGGCCGGTTCTACCGGGCGTTGTTGGGTCACCGGCGGTTCGGATGTCGGCGCCTCCGTCTCGTCGCCGCCGAGCAGCAGATACAGCCCGATTGCGGCGATCCCAATTGCGGCCAGTCCGAATTTACCCACAGCCTCTACTCCCGTTCGAAGAGGGGGCTTGGGACCGTCATCCACGCCTCAACCCCCTAGGTGCTCAGCCGGATACGGCGTCGGCCAATACAATAGTTACATAACAATATTATAAGATTGTGCAATAACATGAAAGTTCAATCTAAATTTTTTCCATGAGTAGCCGGCCGGTTTCCGGATAAACCTCCGTCTTTACCTTAAGTTTAATCGAAGCTGGGGAGATTGCCGGCTGGCTTCGTCCCTTAGCCCTCTGACAGCTCCAAGCGGGTAGCTTTTGCTTGTCGACGATGCCTGACCGAATCAGCCGGAAGGCGAAGGTCCCATTGCAGCCGCGATGGCGAAAGGTTTGACCGACGCGGCGGTCGCCGGGGCGACCTCGTAGCTCAGGCCAGCAACTTTTCGAGGATGCGCCGATAGACCGCCGATAGCAGGTCAAGGTCGGCCACCGCCACGCACTCGTCAATCTGGTGGATGCTGGCGTTGAGGGGGCCAAGTTCCAGCACCTGAGCGCCGGTAGGAGCAATGAAGCGGCCGTCGGAAGTGCCGCCGCTGGTGGACAGCTCGGTGGGTTGGCCGGTGATCTCCGGAATCGCCTCCCGGGCCGCCTGTACCAGCTCGCCGGCGGGGGTCAGGAAGGGGTTGCCGGACAGGCGCCAGACGAGTTCGTAGTCGAAACCGCCTCGGTCGAGAATCGCCTCCACCCGTTGCCGGATCAGCTGTTCGTTGAGCTCGGTGGAAAAGCGGAAGTTGAACTGGGCCTCCAGCACCCCGGGGATTACGTTCTCTGCCCCGGTGCCGACATTGAGGTTGGCTACCTGGAAGCTGGTGGGAGGAAAGAACTCGTTGCCCTGGTCCCAGACCTCGGCGCAGAGCTCGGCCAACGTTGGGGCGAAGGCGTGCAAGGGGTTGTTGGCCAGTTGCGGATAGGCGACATGGCCCTGCTTGCCGATGACCTTGAGCCGGCCGTTGAGAGAGCCGCGGCGGCCGTTCTTGACCACGTCCCCGAGGCGTTGGCTGCTGGAGGGCTCGCCCACCAAACACCAGTCGATCTTCTCGCCCCGAGCCTCCAGCACCTCGACCACCTTGATTGTGCCGTCGATGCTCGGGCCCTCCTCGTCGCTGGTGATCAGAAAGGCGATGGATCCGCGGTGGTCCGGGTGCGCGGCGACGAAGGCCTCGCAGGCGGTTACCATGGCGGCCAGGCTGCCCTTCATGTCGGCAGCCCCGCGGCCGAAGAGCAGGCCGTCGCGAATCGACGGCTCGAAGGGGGGGGAGCTCCAGCTCTCCAGGGGACCGGTGGGCACCACGTCGGTATGGCCAGCGAAGGCGAACAGGGGACCCTCGCTGCCGCGCCGGGCCCAGAAGTTCTTCACCGCGCCGAAGGGCAAGGGCTCGACTCGAAAACCGATGGCTTGCAGGCGCTCGATCATGCAGGCCTGGCAGCCGGCATCGTCGGGAGTGACCGAGGAGCGGCGGATCAGGTCGATGGCGAGTTCCAGGGTGGGTGACATCAGGCAAACAGCTCCTCATAGCTTGCCGGCGAGAAGCCCAGCCGGCGTTCGCTACCCAGGTCCAGCAGCGGGCGCTTGATGATTGCCGGCTGCTCCAGCATCACCCGCACCGCCGTCCGCTCATCGATGCCGTCGCGGACCGCTTCGGGCAGCTTGCGCCAGGTGGTGCCGCGGCGGTTGAGCAGGGCCTCCCAGCCCAGCTCAGCGACCCAGCCCTGCAATTGCTGCTCGGCGAGGCCATCCTTGCGGAAGTCGTGGAAGCGGTATTCGACTCCCCGCTCGGCGAGCCACTTGCGGGCCTTGCGCACGCTGTCGCAACTGGCGATGCCGTAGAGGGTGATGGCCGCCTTGCCCACTAGATGTCCCGCAATAGCTCGTTGATGCCGACCTTGCTCAGGGTCTTTTCGTCGACTTTCTTTACGATCACTGCGCAGTAGAGGCTGTAGGCGCCGTCCTTGGACGGCAGGTTGCCGGATACCACCACTGAGCCGGCGGGGATGCGGCCGTAGCTGACTGCGCCGGTTTCGCGGTCGTAGATCCTGGTCGACTTGCCGATGTAGACGCCCATGGAGATGACCGAGCCGTGCTCGACGATCACCCCCTCGACGACCTCGGAGCGGGCGCCGATGAAGCAGTTGTCCTCGATGATGACCGGCCCGGCCTGCAGGGGCTCCAGGACGCCGCCGATCCCCGCGCCGCCAGAGAGGTGCACGTTCTTGCCGATCTGGGCACAGGATCCCACGGTGGCCCAGGTGTCGACCATGGTGCCGGAATCCACATAGGCGCCGATATTGACATAGGACGGCATCAGTACGCAGGAGGGCGCGATATAGGAGCCCTTGCGGGCGGTGGCCGGCGGTACCACGCGCACCCCGCCGTCTCGAAAGTCCTTCGAATTGTAGTCGGCGTATTTGGACGGCACCTTGTCGTAGTAATTGGTGAAGCCGCCCTTGATAAACCAGTTGTCTTCGATGCGGAACGACAACAGCACCGCCTTCTTGACCCAGTCGTTGACCACCCAGTCGCCGCCGCGCTTCTCGGCGACTCGGATTTCGCCCCGGTCCAGCTGCTCGATGGTGGCCGCGACCGCGTCTTTGACTTGAGGGTCCACATTGCGCGGGGTGATATCGGCCATGCGCCCGTAGGCGTCGACGATGATCGCTTGGGTATCGCTCATGCTGTTCTCCGGTGTAGGGTTTGGTTCGGGTTCAAAGGGAATTTACATAGCGGCGGATGCGCCGCGCCGCTTCCACGCATTCGTCCAAGGATGCCACCAGCGCCAGGCGTACCCGCCCAGTACCCGGGTTGGCGCCATCGACCTCCCGCGACAGGAAGCTGCCGGGCAGCACGGTAATGTTTTCTTTGGCCAGCAGGCCGGCGGCGAACTCGGGGTCGGGCTGGGGGGTCCGGGGCCAGAGGTAGAAGCCGGCGTCGGGCCTCTCCACCTCCAGGCAGCCGTCCAGGGTCTCCAACACGGCGGCGAATTTTTCCCGGTACAGGGCCCGGTTGGCCTGAACATGGGCCTCGTCGCCCCAGGCCCGGATGCTGGCGGCCTGGGTCGGCGGCGCCATGGCGCAGCCGTGGTAGGTGCGGTAGCGGAAAAACGCGTCGATGATCTCCGCGTCGCCGGCCACGAAGCCGGAGCGCAGCCCGGGGGCATTGGAGCGCTTGGACAGGCTGTGGAACACCAGGCAGCGGCGGTAGTCCGGGTTTCCGAGCGCGGCGGCCGCCTCCAGCAGGCCGGTTGGGGGGCGGGACTCGTCGAAGTAGATCTCCGAGTAGCACTCGTCGGCGGCGATCACGAAGTCGTGGCGCTCCGCCAGTCGGATCAGGCGCTGCAGGGTTTCCAGTCCGATCACCGCCCCGGTGGGATTGCCCGGCGAGCAGATATAGAGCAACTGGCAGCGCTCCCAGGTGGCGGCGGGCACGGCGTCGAAGTCCGGGATCAGACCGCGGGCCGGGTCGCAGGCCAGGTATCCGGGCTCGGCCCCGGCCAGCAGGGCGGCGCCTTCGTAGATCTGATAGAAGGGGTTCGGCATCAGCACCAGGGGATCGCGCCTGCGCTCTATAATCGCCTGGGCGACGGCGAACAGGGCCTCTCGGGTGCCGTTGACCGGCAGCACCTGGCGCTCCGGGTCGACTCCGTCCGGGCCCAGGCGGAAGCGCCGACCCAGCCAGTCGGCGATCGCTCGGCGCAGTTCCGGAGTGCCCCGGGTGGCGGGGTAGCCGGCCAAGCCTTGTAGATTGTCCACCAGGGCGCGGCGGATCAGCTCCGGAGTCGGGTGCTTGGGTTCGCCGATGGACAGGGCGATCGGGGCTAGTCCGGGCGGCGGGCTAACCGCGGCTTTGATCTGCGCCAAGCGCTCGAAGGGGTAGGGTTGTAGCTTACCGAGATCCGGATTCATGTCTGCGGGCCGATCCCCTGATGCGCCCGGGGCGGACCCGGCTGGGAGATAAAGCCGCTTAGTATAGGCCAAGGCCCCAGGGGGACCAAGCAACGGGTTGGTCCGGATTCGGGACGGCGCTAGAATCACGGGTCAAACCCGCGCCGCAGCGCGAATCCGAGAACGGAGGTCCCGATGCCCGTCAGCGTCCAAGCGATTCATCACGTTAGTCTGCTGGTGGCGGATACCGCCCGCGCCCTGAACTTTTACCAGGGGGTGCTGGGGCTGGAGGTGGAGCTGGCGCGACCGGATCTAGGCTACCCCGGGGCCTGGCTGTGGGTCGGAAACCTGCAGATTCATCTGCTGGAACTGCCGAATCCTGATCCGTTGGAGGGACGCCCGGCCCATGGCGGGCGGGATCGGCACCTGGCATTGACGGTGGCGGACATCGATCCTCTGCAGGCGGCCTTGGAGGCGGCAGGGGTCGGCTTTACCCGCAGCCGCTCCGGCCGGCGCGCCCTGTTCTGCCGGGATCCGGATCAAAATGCCCTAGAGTTCGTGGAGGCGGTGGCGGGCCGGGGCTAGCCCGGACCGCACTCGAGCACACGTCTGGGCGTGCCCCAGCACCGATATCGGCGCCGGGGCTAGATCCCTAGGCCGCGCTCGGCGCTAAGCGCCCTAATATCCCTGATAATACCAGGGGTTATTCCAGCCGTAGGGGGCTGCCGGCATCCACTCGTCTTGCTGCTGGCGCATCTGCTCGAACTGTTGGCGCATCGCCTCGGACTGGGCCTGCATCGCATTGCGGCGCGCCTCCTGCATATCGCGGATGTATTCACCGCGGGGGTTCATCCAACGCCGACGGGCCCGCATCGCCTCGCGGTGCATCTCGGTGCGCTTGCGCATCTGCTCGCGGTAGGCGTCCATGTCTTCACTGCCCCAAGGGGATTCCGACATATAGGAGCGACCCTCCTCGTGGGCCGGGGCATAGCGCTCGCGCCGGGCCTGGCGTTGCGCTCGCACCGCATCCAGCCAGTCTTGGTGGCTGCCGCTCGGGGGTGCGGCGGTAGCCTCGGCGGGAGCGGCTTCCGCTGCAGCGGCTTCGGTCGGAGCCGCTTTCGGCGCCGATGCTTGGTAAGGCGCCGCTGCGGCCTGTGGCGCAGCCGCTGCGTAGGGTGTTGCCGGCGCTTGCGGCGCTGGGGCCTGGGTGGCTTGCGCCGCCGGCGGCGCCTCGGGCTCGGTTAAGGGTCGGAATAACGGCGCGGTCATATCGGGGGCGGCCGCTGACGGGGATGGCGCTTGTTGAGCCAGGGTGGGGGTGCTGGTGATGGCGCAGGCGATCAGGACGCCGATCACGGCGGTTTGCATACCGGGTCTGTTCATGGGGTCTCTCCTTCCAGCGTTTCAAGGCAACAGGTTCCCGGGCCTGACTGCTGCGCCTGGGGCCTGGACGTCTAGGTATCCTAGGTTCGACTAATATACTAAAAAACTGGAGAACTTTCCCTCGCCTGGGTCAATCTCTCGCCAGATGGGTCGGATGCGGGTCAATCGGGCGGGCCGTCGACGAAGTGGTGGATCGCTTGTTTCAGGCAGGGGATCTGCTCCACTGGATCCAGGGGGCGATCTTGGCGGTCGGTGACGAAAAAGAGGTCTTCGGCCTCGGCGCCGATGGTGGCGATCTTGGCGTTCTGCAAACGCACCCCGCAGGCGCTGAAGGCGCGCCCAACCTGAGCCAGCAGGCCGGGCCGGTCACAGCTTACCAGGCGCATTATGGTTCGCTGGTTGCTCTCGTCGTCAGAAAAACTGACATGGGTCTCGGTGGGGAAATGCTTGAGCTGACGGGCCGCCCGGCGCGACACCCGCATGTCCGCCGCCGCCGGGTCGCGCAACACTCGCTTTAAGGTCTCGCTGATCTCGTGCTGGCGCATCGGGTCGGTGACCGGCTCGCCGTCCTGGTCCAACACCAGAAAGCTGTTGAGGGTGTAGCCGTTATCGGCGGTGATGATGCGCGCATCCATGATGTCTAGGCCGAGTTGGTCGAGCAGGCCGGTGGTGATGGCAAATAGGTCGTCGCGGTCGGGTCCGTACAGGAATACCTCGCTGCCGCCGCGCTGGGTATGCGGGCGCAGCCGGGCCAGTGGCAAGTCGTCGGGCGAGGCGCTTTGGATTGCCACGCAGTGCCAGGCGATCTCGTCCGGGAGGTTGTGCAGAAAATAGTCCACGCTCAGGCTCAGCCAGAGGTTGATGGCTTGGTCGAAGTCGATATTGTGGCCGCGCAGGATACGCAGGGCCTCCGCCTGCTTTTCCTGAATCAGCTCGTCCTGAGCCTGGGGATTGCGCAGGCCGCGCAGCAAGGCCCGTCGGGTGGCGGTGTATAGCTGGCGCAGCAGGGCGTCGCGCCAGTCGTTCCAGCGTCCCGGGTTGGTGGCTCGGGCATCGGCCACGGTGAGCAGATAGAGATAGTCCAGTCGCACCGGATCACCGATCGATTCGGCGAAGGCCTGGATCACGTCCGGGTCGCTGGTATCCTCGCGCTGGGCGGTCATCGACATCACCAGGTGCTTTTCCACCAACCAGGCGACCAGACGGCTGTCCAGATTGCTCAGCTCATGCTGCTGGCAGAAGGCCAGCGCGTCTTTCGCACCCAGTTTGGAATGGTCGCCGCCGCGGCCCTTGGCGATGTCGTGGAACAACCCCGCCAGGTACAGCAATTCGGGTTTGGGAATGGTTCCGCTGATGCGGCTGCACAGGGGAAATTCGTGGTGGTGCTCAGGAACGGTAAAGCGGCGCAGGTTACGCACCAAAACCATGGTGTGCTCGTCCACGGTATAGACGTGGAACAGGTCGTACTGCATGCGCCCGACGATGTTTTCGAACACCGGGATATAGGCCGCCAGGATGCCATAGCGGTTCATGCGTCGCAGGGCGAAGGTAATGCGGTTGGGCTGGCGCAGGATCTCCATGAACAGCGAGCGCGCGGTCAGGCTGTGGCGGAAGTGGTCGTCGATCAGGTGGCGATGGCTGCGTACCAGGCGGATGGTGCTGGCGCGCACGCCCTTGAGTTCGCAGCGGGTCTGCAGCAGCAGGAACAGCTCCAGCAGCGAGGCCGGATTTTGTTCGAACACCCGCTCGTCGGTAACCTCCAGGAAGCCGGCGCGGCTCTGGAATCGGTGATTGATAAGGTGCGGGGTCTGGGCCTCGTCACCCAGCAGGATTTCCTCTTCGAAGTGCTGCAGCAGCATCTCGTTGAGGCGCTCCAGTTCCATTACCGTGCGGTAGTAGTGCTGCATGAACTGCTCGACCGCCAGGTCGTGGCCCTGGTCACGGTAGCCGAACTGGGCCGCCAGCGGGCGCTGGAAGTCGAACAACAGGCGGTCCTCGCGTCGTCCCGCCATGGTGTGCAGGCCGAAGCGGATCTTCCACAACAGCTCCTGCCCCTCGATCAGAGTGGAGTACTCCGGTTCGGTGAGGAAGCCGTGGCTCACCAGGTCGTGCAAGGTCTCGGCTTCGCCGAAGTGGCGTTTGGCGACCCAGCCGATCATCTGGATGTCGCGCAGCCCTCCCGGGTTGTTCTTCAGGTTCGGCTCCAGGTTGTAGGCGGTGTCGCCATACTTGTGGTAGCGGGCTTCCTGCTCCCGGCGCTTGGCCTCGAAGAACGCCTGGCTGGGCCAGATCCGCTCGGGGGCGATGTGCTCTCCCATCTGGCGGAACAGACCCTGGTCGCCGGCCAGGTAGCGGGCCTCCAGCAGGTTGGTGGCGATGGTGATGTCCCGCTCCGCTTCGCGCCCACACTCCTCGGGAGTGCGCACGCTGTGCCCGATCTCCAGGCCGATGTCCCAAAGAAACATCAGTAGCTGCTCTATATTCGGTTCCAGGCAGCCGTGGTCCTCGCAGTCGAGCAAGATCATGACATCGATATCCGACGCCGGGTGCAGTTCACCACGGCCATAGCCCCCCACCGCCACCAGGGTCGCGGCGGCGTCTGGTGGCAGATTCAGGCGCCAGGCCTGTTGCAGCAGTTCGTCGATCAAGAAAGCCCGCGCCCGCACCAGGGGAGTTGCAGCCTCGCCCTGCTCAAAGCGCTGCTGCAGAGCACGGGTACCCTCCTCGAGGGTAGCGCGAAAGACTGCCAGCGGCTGGGCGCTGGTGGCCAGCGCCTGCTCGAAGCGGGCCTGGTCGAAGAGTTCGGCGGCAGCGCCCTGCGGTGAACTCATTCGCCGGCCTCGGTTGTCGCGGCCTCTTCCCGGCGCAGGGTCAGGATCTCGTAGCCGTCGTCGGTAACGAGGATGGTGTGCTCCCATTGCGCCGACAGGGAGCGGTCCTTGGTCACCACGGTCCAGCCGTCCGGCAGCAGCTTTACCTGGCGCTTGCCGGCATTGACCATGGGCTCGATGGTGAAACACATGCCCGCCTGCAGTTCTTCGCCCGTTCCTGGGGTCCCGTAATGCAGTATCTGGGGGTCCTCGTGAAACTCTCGGCCGATGCCGTGGCCGCAGTATTCGCGCACCACCGTATAGTTGCGGGCCTCGACAAATCGCTGGATGGCGTGGCCGATGTCCCCCAGCCGGGCTCCGGGGCGCACCTGTTCTATGCCTTTATGCATGGCTTGGTAGCTGGTCTCCGAAAGGCGCCGGGCCAGAATCGACGGCTCGCCCAGGTAGAACATCTTGCTGGTGTCGCCGTGGAAGCCATCCTTGATCACGGTGATGTCGATATTCACCACGTCTCCCTTCTTCAGTCGCTTGTTGCCGGGAATGCCGTGGCAGACCTGGTGGTTGACCGAGGTGCAGATGGACTTGGGAAAGCCCCGGTAGTTCAGCGGCGCCGGCACCGCACCCTGCTCGTTCACGATGTAGTCGTGGCAGATGCGGTCCAATTCCTCCGTGGTCACCCCGGGCTGGACATGGGGCTCGATCATCTCCAGGACCTCGGCGGCCAGCCGCCCGGCGACCCGCATCTTCTCGATCTCGGCCGCGGTTTTTATGCTGATGCTCATAAGATGATGGCTCGGACAAAAGCCGCTGGCGAAAGAACCTGGGCTGGGTGAGGAAATTGTGGAACGCCGCCGGTTATGGTATAAAACCGGGCGCGCAATCGCAAACGATTCGCAACTGTTCTGTCGGGGCGGTGGGAAAGCCCCGGCGAGATGCGGACCGGGTGCCTTGTGCCCCTTTCGTTTTCAACGACCTGCGTCGCTGAGGATGGCGGCACCGCGAGTGTCGTGCCCTGGCGGCCGAAAATCGGCTGATTTCAAAGGCCTGCTGACGCCCGTTCGGAGCTGTTTCCTACGGGCGAAAATACACACATGCACCGTCACATGGGGCGGGGTGCCCGGCAGGACCGGGTCGTTCCATGGGGTGTGTGGAGGCATAACCCGAAAATTTGGAGTTACGACTAATGAGCAACGTTTCCATGCGCCAGATGCTCGAAGCTGGCGTGCATTTTGGTCACCAGACCCGATATTGGAACCCGAAGATGGCCTCGTACATCTTCGGGCACCGCAACAAGATCCACATCGTCAACCTGGAAAAGACCCTGCCCCTGTTCAACGACGCCATGAACTACCTCGGTTCTCTGGCGGCCAACGGCGGCAAGGTGATGTTCGTCGGCACCAAGCGGGCGGCCCAGGAGACGGTGCGCGAGGAGGCACAGCGCTGCGGCATGCCCTACGTGAACCATCGGTGGCTGGGCGGCATGCTGACCAATTTCAAGACCATCAAGCAGTCGATCAAGCGCCTGAAAGAACTGGAGGCAATGATCGAAGACGGCAGCATCCACCAGCGCTTTCACAAGAAAGAGGCCTTGGGCCTGCGCCGCGAATTGGAGAAGCTTGACCGGAGCCTGGGCGGCATCAAGGACATGGGCGGGATCCCGGACGCGATGTTCGTGGTCGACGTGGACCACGAGGACATCGCCATCAGCGAGGCCCGCAAACTGGGTATCCCGGTGGTCGGCGTGGTCGACACCAACTCCAACCCGGACGGGATCGACTACGTTATCCCCGGCAATGATGACTCGATCCGAGCCATCCAGCTCTATGTGCAGGGGGCGTCCCGCGCCATCCTCGAAGGCAAGGCCAGCGTGGCCCACATCGGCGGCGGCGATGAGTTCGTCGAGGTCAATGACGCCGCCGGCGGCGAGTCCGGCGAATAAGCGCCGGCTGTGGCCAGCGAACCGAAACCCAAGATTCGAAGAGGTAGAGACCCAATGGCGATTACAGCCGCTCTGGTGAAGGAACTGCGTGAGCGTACCGGTTCCGGAATGATGGAATGCAAGAAGGCGTTGGTAGAGACCGACGGAGATATCGAGGCCGCCATCGAGATGATGCGCAAATCGGGCCAGGCCAAGGCCGCCAAGAAGGCGGGTCGCACCGCCGCGGAAGGGGTGGTGGTGATCACGCACAGCGACGACGGCAAAAGCGCTGCCATGGTGGAGGTCAATTGCGAGACTGACTTTGTGGCCAAGGACGAGAATTTCACCTCGTTCGCCGATGCGGTGGCCGAGCGTGTACTCAACGGCAGCGCCGCCAGCGTCGGGGAACTGCTGGAGCAGCCCCTGCATGAGGGCGAGGACACCACCGTCAACCAGGCCCGCGAGGCCCTGATCTCCAAGATCGGCGAGAACATGAATGTGCGCCGGTTCGAGCGCTTTGCGACCGGCGACGGCCTGCTGGCGTCCTATCGCCACGGGGTGCGCATCGGGGTTGTAGTGGAACTGGCGGGCGGTGATGAGGCCATGGGCAAAGACATCGCCATGCACGTTGCGGCCAGCAACCCGGTCTGCGTGTCGGCCGACGAGGTGCCGGCCGATCTGCTGGCCAAGGAGCGTGACATCTTTATGGCCCAGGCCGCCGAGAGCGGCAAGCCGGAGAACATCATGGAAAAGATGGTGGAGGGCCGTATCCGCAAGTATCTGGCCGAGATCACCCTGGTAGGCCAGCCCTTCGTCAAGGATCCGGACACCACCGTGGGCAAGCTGCTCGATGGCGCTGGCGCCAAGGTGCGGGGCTTCAAGCGCTTCGAGGTCGGAGAAGGAATCGAGAAGAAGAGCGAGAACTTCGCCGAGGAAGTGATGGCCCAGGTCCAGGGGGCTTGATGCCCTGAGCCTTGTCACGGCCGGCAAACCCTTGGTTTGCCGGCCGTTTGTCTTTGTTGACGTGTTGCCTGCCCAGTCCATTGGGCGGCACCGAAGAAAAAGCGGGAAAGTCATGTCGCAACTGGTCTATCGGCGGATTCTGCTCAAGCTCAGTGGCGAGGCCCTGATGGGCGAGCAGAATTTCGGGATCGACCCGGACTACATCCGCCGGCTGGCCAGCGAGATCCGGGCCCTGGTGGAGGCCGGAGCCGAGATCGGATTGGTGATCGGCGGCGGCAACATCTTCCGTGGTGCCGGGCTGGCCCAGGGCGGTATTGACCGGGTCACCGGCGACCACATGGGGATGTTGGCCACGGTTATGAATTCATTGGCGATCCAGGATGCCCTGGAGCGCCAGGGGGTGCCGGTGCGGGTGATGTCGGCCCTGCGTATCAATCAGGTGTGCGAAGACTTTATTCGCCGGCGTGCGGTGCGCCATCTGGAAAAGGGCCGGGTGGTGGTGTTTGCCGCCGGCACCGGCAATCCTTTCTTCACCACCGACTCGGCGGCCAGCCTGCGGGCGGTGGAGATCGGCGCCGAGCTTTTGGTCAAGGCGACCAAGGTGGACGGTATCTACTCGGCGGACCCGGTCAAAGACCCGCAGGCCGAGTTCTATCCACGCCTGAGCTATGAACGGGCGCTGCGGGAGAATCTGGGGGTGATGGATGCCACGGCCATCGTCATGTGCCGTGAAAACGCTATGCCCCTGCGGGTGATGAACATTAACCATGAGGGCGCGCTGATGCGCTTGTTGCGGGGCGAAGACGTGGGCTCCCTGGTGGAAGGAGGCGATACGAAATGATCGATGACATCAAGAAAGACGCCAATGGGCGCATGAACAAGAGCGTCGAGGCGCTGAAGCTGGATCTGGCCAAGATCCGTACCGGGCGCGCCCACCCGAGCCTGCTCGACCAGATCCAGGTCGCCTACTATGGCTCCGACGTACCGATCAACCAAGTGGCCAATGTGAGCGTGGAAGACGCCCGCACTCTGGCGGTTACGCCCTGGGAGCAGAATATGGTGGCGCCCGTGGACAAGGCGATCCGCACCTCGGATCTCGGCCTGAACCCGTCAGTGGCCGGCAACGTGATCCGGGTGCCCTTGCCGGCGCTGACCGAAGAGCGACGCAAGGACCTGATTCGGGTGGTGCGCCAAGAAGCTGAGGGCGCGCGGGTAGCGATCCGCAATATTCGACGCGACGCCAACACGGACATGAAGAACATGGTGAAGGAGAAGATGATTTCGGAGGACGAAGAGCGGCGCGGCCAGGACTTGGTGCAGAAGCTCACCGATGACCACATAGCGGCCATCGATGCCCTGTTGGAAGAGAAAGAAAAGGACCTGATGGCGATTTGATCCGTCTGCCAGGTTGGATGCGGGCCGGGGCCGGCCTTGCAAAATACTGCTCGGGGGCGCGGCACGGCGTGATGCAACCAAGCCAAAGCAACAAGCATGTGCCGGTGCACGTGGCCATCATCATGGACGGCAACGGGCGCTGGGCCGAAGAGCAGGGCCTGCCGCGCCACGCCGGTCACCAGGCCGGGGTCGGCTCGGTACGCAGCACGGTAGAGCAGTGCCTGAAACACGGCGTCGCCGCACTCACTTTGTTTGCTTTCAGCAGCGAGAACTGGCGCCGCCCGGCTCAGGAGGTGGGGTTGTTGATGGATCTGTTCCTGACCGCCCTCCAGCGGGAGGCCAAGCGCCTGCAGCGCAATAATGTGCGACTGCGGGTGATTGGCGATCGCAATGCCTTCTCGGAAAAGCTCCAAGGCGGCATCGCCGCCGCCGAGGCGCTGACCGCCGGCAACGATGCCCTGCTGCTGCAGATCGCCGCCAACTATGGCGGGCGCTGGGACGTTACCCAGGCGGCCCGCGGGCTGGCACAACGGGTGGCGGAAGGGCGTTTGCGCCCGGAGGAAATCACCGAAGTGGCCCTGGCCAACGCCCTGTCGTTTCCTGAAATTCCGGACCCGGACCTCTATATCCGCACCGGTGGCGAGCGGCGTTTGAGCAACTTCCTGCTCTGGCAGGCCGCATACTCGGAGTTGTATTTCACCCCCACCTTGTGGCCGGATTTCGATGCCGCGGCCTTTGATCAGGCGCTGGAGGATTTCGCCCGCCGTCAGCGCCGCTTCGGCATGATTGGAGAGCAGGTCCAGCCGGTCAAGGCCTGACCCTGGCACCCGCGCCGTTATGCTCAAACAACGGGCTCTCACCGCACTGGTACTGATTCCACTGGTGGTTGCCGGCGTGCTGCTCCTACCCAGTGTCTGGGTGGGGCTGGTCTGGGCCCTGGTGATCCTGCTCGGAAGCGGCGAGTGGGCCCGGCTCTCCGGCATCGACGCCTGCATCGCCCAAATACCCTATCTGCTGTTTACCGCCCTCGGAATCTCTGGCGCCGCCCTCTTGCTGCAGGACCCGGCGCGAGCCGCTTGGCTGCTGTATGCGGCTGCGCTCTGGTGGCTGGGGCTGTCGCTGCTGTTGCTGGCCTGGCGCCGCGGCGGCCTGCAGCGAAAGTTGACGGGGGTCAGCTATGGGCAGCTCTTGCTCGGTCTGTGTACCCTGCTACCTGCTTGGAGTGCCCTCGTCTATCTGCATGCTCGGCCCGAGTTGGGCCCGCGCCTGCTGTTGTTCCTGCTGGTGCTGATCTGGGTGGCCGACAGCGGTGCCTACTTCGCCGGCAAGCGTTGGGGTCGCACTAAGCTGGCTCCGGGTATCAGCCCCGGCAAGACGCTGGAGGGGGTGGCGGGGGCCTTGCTCGGAGTGCTCTTGTGCGGTTTTGGCTGGAGCCTGGCCATGGGCTACGCGCCGGGCACGGGCCTGGGATTCGTGCTGTTGTGCCTACTT
The DNA here is from genome assembly GCA_965365625.1 of uncultured Chromatiales bacterium. Lineage (GTDB taxonomy): Bacteria > Pseudomonadota > Gammaproteobacteria > Chromatiales > Chromatiaceae > CAVWCW01. The sequence goes on from CBDUCL010000007.1 coordinate 17,987, forward strand.
ACGGGTGCTGTCTCCGTTTTTGGCGACCTATTCGAGAGTCTGATGAAGCGCCTACGGGGACTCAAGGACAGCGGCCAGATGCTGCCCGGCCATGGCGGAGTGCTGGATCGCATCGACAGCCTTACTGCCGCCGGCCCGGTTTTTGCCGCCGGCCTTCTCCTGCTGGATCTCGGATGATCGGCCTCAGTGTCCTCGGTTCCACCGGCTCCATCGGCGTCAGCACCCTGGACGTAGTGGCCCGTCACCCCGAGCGCTTCCGCCTGGAGGCCCTTTCCGCCCACCGGGATGTGGATGGGCTATTGGAGCAGTGCCGGCGCTTTCGCCCGCGGCTGGCGGCCATGGCCGATCCGGCGGCGGCAACCGAACTGCGTCGGCGTCTCCAACAAGAGGGGTTGGCGCTGGAGGTCCTGTCCGGGGTCACCGGGCTGGAGCAGATCGCCGCCCTGCCGGAGGTGGATGCGGTGATGGCTGCCATCGTCGGCGCCGCCGGTCTGCTGCCAGCCCTGGCCGCGGTGCGGGCCGGCAAACGCCTGCTGCTGGCCAACAAGGAGGCCCTGGTGATGTCCGGGCGCCTGTTCATGGCCGAGGCCGAGCGTCACGGCGCCCGTATTCTGCCCATCGACAGCGAGCACAATGCGATTTTCCAGTGTCTCCCCGGCAATTTCGACGGCGATTTCAACGCCCGAGGGGTGCGCCGGATACTGCTCACCGCCTCCGGCGGGCCGTTCCGCGACACCCCGCTGGAGGCCTTGGCGCAGGTCACTCCGGAGCAGGCCTGTGCCCACCCCAACTGGGACATGGGGCGCAAGATTTCGGTGGATTCCGCCACCATGATGAACAAGGGACTGGAGGTGATCGAGGCCTGTTGGCTGTTCCACGCTGAGCCGTCCCAGGTACGGGTGGTGCTGCACCGCCAGAGCGTCATCCACTCCATGGTCGAATACGTCGACGGCTCGGTGCTGGCGCAGATGGGCAATCCGGACATGCGTACCCCGATCGCCCACGCCCTGGCCTGGCCCGAGCGGGTCGAATCCGGGGTCGAGAGCCTGGACCTGTTTGCGGTAGCGCGCCTCGATTTCGCTGCGCCGCAGCCGGAGCGCTTCCCCTGTCTGGGCCTGGCCTACCGGGCCATCGAGGCCGGCGGGACCGCCCCGGCGATTCTCAATGCCGCCAACGAGGTAGCGGTGGCCGCCTTTCTAGAGCAGCGGCTGGCGTTCTCCGGCATCGCCGAGGTAGTAGAGGCCTGCCTGGAACGGTTGGCCTCCGAGCCGGCGGACGAATTGGAGGCGGTGTTTTCCGCCGACCGCCGAGCCCGGGAACTGGCCCGACAGCGAATTGCTGCGGGCCCGGGCGCGGCATGATGGATCGGATAACCGCGCTGGCGCCGCGATTACCGATCCGACCAAGCAGGTTAAGATTCCGCCTATGACAAGCTTTCTATTCACCGTAGCCTCCTTCCTGGTCGCCCTCGGCGTGTTGATCACGGTGCACGAATTCGGTCACTTCTGGGTTGCGCGCCGGCTCGGGGTCAAGGTGTTGCGCTTTTCCATCGGTTTCGGGAAACCGCTTTGGAAGCGCACCGGCCGGATCGACGGCACCGAGTATGTGATCGCCGCACTGCCCCTTGGGGGCTATGTGAAGATGCTCGACGAGCGCGAGGAGCCGGTGGCCAAGACCGAGCTTCACAGAGCCTTCAATCGCAAGTCCCTGCCGGTGCGCAGCGCCATCGTGGCGGCCGGCCCGATCGCCAACTTCCTGTTCGCCCTGTTCGCCTACTGGCTGGTATTCGTCAGCGGCGAGACCGGCCTGCGTCCGCTGGTGGGGAAGGTGGCCGAGAGTTCGGTCGCCGCCGCCGCCGGCTTCCGACCGGGCGACGAGCTGATGACGGTAGGCGGACGCGCCACCCCAACCTGGGAGGCCGCGGTGTATGCGTTTCTGGCCGAGTCTCTGGACGACGAAGACCTGGCGGTTCGGGTGCGGTCCGCGGGCGAGCCGGAGCGCCTGCTGCAGTTGCCGGCGGAGCGTATGCCCGGGTTGGCAGAGGATGGGCGCATCCTCGAAACCATCGGTCTCAGCCCGCTGCGCCCCCGGGTGGCCCCGGTGATCGGTGAGTTGCTACCGGGGGAGCCGGCCCAGCAGGCGGGGCTGTTGCCCGGCGACGAGATCCTGAGCGCCGACGGTGTGCCGCTGGAGGACTGGAGTGCCTGGGTGGAGTATGTACAGGCCCGCCCGGGTACGCCGATTCGCATCGAGCTGCTGCGCGGCGGCGCCAGTCTGACGCTGATCATCACCCCGGCGCGCATCCTCACCGACGACGGCGCCATCGGTCGCATCGGGGCCAGCGTGCAGGTCGACCCGGAGCTGTATGCCAGCTACCGCACCGAGATCCGTTACGGGCCGGTGCGGGCGCTGGGTGCGGCGGCCCAGCGCTCCTGGGACTTGTCGGTACTGATGCTCAGGATGTTGGGCAGGATGCTGATCGGCGAGGTGTCGGTCAAGAACCTGAGCGGGCCGATCACCATCGCCGATTCTGCCGGTAAATCGGCCAGTTACGGCTGGGTGCATTTTCTCAAGTTCCTCGCCGTTGTAAGCCTCAGCCTGGGAGTGCTCAATCTGTTGCCGATCCCCGTGCTGGACGGCGGTCACCTGCTGTTCTTCCTGATCGAGGCGGTCAAGGGCAGCCCCCTGTCCGAGCGCGCCATGGCGCATGCCCAGCAGTTCGGCCTGTTAATCCTATTGGCGCTGATGAGCCTGGCCTTCTATCTGGATATTCTTCGCCTGCTGGGCTAGGGCCGGGAGTTACTTTATACTACCCGGGCCCTGGGGTCAGGTCCGCGAGGCCGGCGCCAGGGGGCGGGCATTGCCGCAAAAAACTTGACCAGCAGAAGTCGTCCTATGCGCCTGACAGTATGTCTCTTTGCCGCTTGTCTGATCCTGTCGACCCTGGCGTCCCCGCTGGTCGCCGCCGAGCGGTTCCGGGTCGGCGACATCCGGGTCGAAGGGCTTCAGCGCATCTCCGCCGGCACCGTCTTCAACTACTTGCCGGTCACCGTGGGCGACGAGATCGGCCCCGGCGAGTCGGCGCAGATCCTGCGCGCCCTCTACAAGACCGGGTTCTTTAAGGACATCCGCCTGGAACGTGACGGCGATGTGCTGATCGTGGCGGTGGCGGAGCGACCGGCCATTGCGGATATCGAGATCACCGGCAATAAGGATATCGAGACCGAGGCCCTGCTCGGGGCGCTGAAGGACATCGGCCTGGCAGAGGGGCGGGTGTTCAACCGCTCGGTGCTGGCCAAGATCGAGCAGGAGCTGCAGCGCCAGTACTTCAATCGTGGTAAGTACGGAGTGCAGCTGAGTTCCACCGTCACCCCCCTGGAGCGCAATCGGGTCGCCATCGCCATCGATATCGTCGAGGGCAAAGCAGCGAAGATCAAGCAGATCAATATCATAGGCAACCGCGACTTCGACGAGGACGATCTTCTCGACGAGTTCGCGCTGAGCACCACCGGCTTGTTTTCCTTCTACACCCGCGACGACCAGTACTCCAAGCAGAAGCTGGCAGGCGACTTGGAAACCCTGCGCTCGTTTTACCTGGACCGCGGCTATATCCAGTTTAAGATCGAGTCCACCCAGGTGGCGATCACCCCGAACAAGCAGGATATCTACATCACCGTGGTGATCGACGAAGGCCCGGTGTTCAGCATCAACGACATCAAACTGGCGGGCGATCTGGTGGTGCCGGCGGAGGAGATGTTTCCGCTGATCGATCTGCGCCGCGGCGAGCCCTTCTCCCGCAAACGGGTGACCGAGAGCACCGAACGCATCACCACGCTGCTCAGCAACCAAGGCTATGCGTTTGCCAATATCAACAGCATCCCGTCGGTGGATGCGGACACCCAAGAGGTGGGCCTGACCTTCTTTGTCGATCCCGGAAAACGGGTCTACGTGCGGCGTATCAACACGCTCGGCAACACCCGTACCCGCGACGAGGTGCTGCGCCGCGAGCTGCGCCAGATGGAGGCCGGCTGGTTCTCCACCGAGCAGCTCAACAAATCTCGGGATCGGCTGCGGCGCTTGGGGTATTTCGACGACGTAAGCATAGAAACCCCGGCGGTGGCGGGCTCCACCGATGAGGTGGATATCAACGTCAAAGTCGAGGAGAAGGCCTCCGGCAACTTCCTTGCCGGCCTCGGCTACTCGCAGAGCGACGGCATTATCTTCAACACCAGTATCACCCAGGACAATTTTCTGGGCACTGGCAAGCGGGTCTCGCTGGCGTTCAACAACAGCTCCGCCAACCGCCTGTACCAGCTCGCGTACACCAACCCCTATTACACCATCGACGGCGTCAGCCGCGGTTTCAACCTGAGTTACCGTTCCACTGACTTCGCCGAGCTGTCTACCGCCGACTACCTGCTCGATGTCGGGCGCGCCGGGGTCAACTTCGGTTTCCCGATCAACGACCGGGCTCGCTACGGCTTTAATATCGACTACGAGTACACCAGGCTAAAGCCGGGTGGAGACCCCTCGCTGGAGATCGAGGACTTCGTGGAGCAAAACGGCGAACGCTTCCACGATTTCAAGCTCGGCGGCAGTTGGGCCTACGACACCCGCGACACCAGCGTGTTCGCCACCCGCGGCATCAATCATGTGGCCTCCGTCCGGGCCTCGGTGCCGGGCAGCGGCCTGCAGTACTACAAGCTCAACTACCGGGCTACCAACTACTTCCCGCTCACCCGCTATCTGACCCTGATGCTGCGCGGCGAGCTCGGCTACGGCGGCGGTTACGGCGACACCGAGAAGCTGCCGTTCTTCTACAATTTCTTCGCCGGCGGCATGCGCTCGGTGCGCGGTTTCGAGCAGAATACCTTGGGCCCGCGCGACTCTCAGGGCGATCCCATTGGCGGCAACCTGCTGACCGTCGCCAATGCGGAGTTGATCGTTCCGCCGCCCCTGGAAGACCTGGAAAAGACGGTACGCATAGCCGGCTTCTTCGACATCGGCAACGTGTTCGATACCAAGGGCTTGATCAGCGACCCGGATACCGGTTTCAGCGTCTCCGAATTGCGTTATTCGGTGGGCGTCTCGACGACTTGGCTCTCGCCCGTCGGCGCCCTGAGTGTTAGTCTCGGTTTTCCGCTGAACTCCAAAGACGACGACGATGTCGAACGATTCCAGTTCAGCTTTGGCACAGGATTCTAATAGGGGGTAGCATGACGCTTAAAAGCACACTGATCGGATTCTCGGTACTGGCGCTTTGCTTCGGCCTGGCGGGCCAGGCAGCGGCCGAGAGTTACAAAATCGCCTATGTGGACGCCACCAAGGTGTTCGAGGAGTCGCCGCAGTACGAAGCCGCGCGCAACTCGCTGAAGAACGAGTTCACCCGGCGCGAGAACGAAATCCTGGCCAAGCAGAAGCAGCTCAAGCAGTTGGAAGACGAGCTGGCCCGCGATAGTGCGGTGCTGGCCGAGGGCGAAATCGCACGCCTCGAGCGCGATATCATCTCTCGGAGGCGCAAGCTTAAGGCGATGCAAGACGAATTCCGCGAAGATCTCACCCTGCGCCAGAACGAGGAGTTTAACAAGCTGCGGCGCCAGGTTACCGAGGTGGTCAAAGAAGTCGGCAAGAGTGAAAACATCGACGTCATCCTCAGCGACGGCGTGGCCTACCACAGTAAGCGAATCGACATCTCGGATCTGGTGCTGTCGCGCCTGAAGGCTCGCTTTAAGCGCTAGGCAGAGGACGTTGGCGACGCTTAGCGAGCTGGCGGCCCAGGCCGGGGCCGAGCTGCGTGGAGACCCCGAATGCCGCATTCAGCGGGTGGCTACCTTGCAGCATGCCGGGCCCGGCGAAATCAGCTTTCTCGGCAATGCGAAGTATCGCAGGTTCCTAGCCACTACCCGTGCCTCGGCGGTGATTCTGGACGACGAGAACGCCGCTGCCTGTCCGACCGCGGCCCTGGTCTGCGTCAACCCCTACCTGGCCTACGCCCGGATCGCTGTCTATCTCAACCCGGAGCCGGTAGCGCCTCGGGGGCGCCACCCCAGCGCAGTGGTGGATTCGGCGGCCCAGATCGACCCTAGCGCCTGGATCGGTCCCGGTGCGGTGGTCGAGGCCGAAGCGAAGGTCGGCCCCAAGGTCTTCGTCGGGCCCGGCTGCATCATCGGCCGCGGTTGTCGCATCGGCGCCAGCAGCCGGCTGCTGGCAAAGGTCACCCTGTGCCAGGACACCCAGCTGGGCGAGAGAGTGCTGATCCACCCGGGCGCGGTGCTTGGCAGTGACGGCTTCGGCCTGGCGAATGACGGCGGGGTCTGGGTGAAGGTGCCGCAGCTGGGCCGAGTTAGGGTGGGCGACGACGTGGAGATCGGCGCCAATACCACCATCGACCGCGGAGCGCTGGAAGACACTGTGATCGGTAACGGGGTGAAGCTCGACAACCAGATTCAGATCGCCCATAACGTCGAAATCGGCGAGCATTGTGCCGTCGCGGCCTGTGCCGGGATCTCCGGCTCTACCCGTCTCGGGCGGCATTGCACCCTCGGCGGCGGGGTTGGGCTGGCGGGGCATCTGGAATTCGCCGATAATGTCCACTTCACCGGCCAGTCCCTGGTTACCCGCTCATTCACCAAGCCAGGTGTCTACAGCGGCAACTTGCCTGCCACCGGCAATGCCGACTGGCGGCGCAGTATCGCCCGCTTGCGCCACCTCGACGAGATGTGGCGTAGGCTCAAGAAGCTGGAGGGCGAGGCGTACGTCAACTCCCGCGACAGCCTCGATGACGAGCTCGACGACGGCCAGTAAGGTCGCTGCCCGGGCCTGCTTACGGGCGGGAATTTCGACTACTGGAGGCAACAGTCTTGATTACCATGGATATCCACAAGGTGCTGACCTTGCTGCCGCACCGTTATCCGTTTCTGTTGATCGACAGGGTGTTGGAGTTCGAGCGTCATAAGAGGCTGGTGGCGCTGAAGAACGTGACCTACAACGAGCCATTTTTCAATGGGCACTTCCCGATCCGGCCGGTGATGCCCGGGGTGCTGATCGTCGAGGCCCTGGCTCAGGCCACTGGCCTTCTCGGGATGGAATCCAACCCGGAGGGCATCGATGAGAACACCATCTATTTCTTCGTCGGCATTGACAAGGCGCGCTTCAAACGGCCGGTGGAACCGGGGGACCAGATGCACTTGGAGGTAGAGATGAAGCGCGGCAGGCGTGGCATCTGGATGTTCTCCGGTATTGCCCGGGTGGACGGCCTGGTCGCCGCCACCGCCGACATCATGTGCACCGCCCGCGACTACCGGAGCTGACCGGACCGTCGGCCGCGCTCCCATGCGCATCGGAATCGTCGCCAGCGAACCCTCCGGCGACCTGCTCGGCGCCAGCCTGATGCGTGCCCTGCTCGCATTGCGCCCGGAGGCCCGGTTCGAAGGCGTCGGCGGGCCCCGCATGATCGAGCAAGGCTGCCGCAGCCTCTACCCCATGCAGACCCTCTCGGTAATGGGTCTGTTCGAGGTAATGCGCCATCTGCCCGCCATCCTCGCCATCCGCCGCGGCTTGCTGCGGCGGTTTCAGGCCGAGCCTCCAGACCTATTTATCGGCATAGACGCACCGGACTTCAACCTCGATCTGGAGGCTCGGCTCAAGGCCCGTGGCATCCCCAGCGTACACTATGTCTGCCCCTCGGTGTGGGCCTGGCGTTCGGGCCGGGTAAAGAAGATTCGTCGAGCGGTGGACCTGCTGCTCAGCATCCTGCCTTTCGAGACGCCTTTCCTGGAACGGCAGCGGGTGCCGGCCCGCTTCGTTGGCCATCCTCTGGCCGACGAGTTGGGCCCGGTCGATCCCGCCGCCGCCCGCGCCGCCCTGGGCCTGGCGCCGGACGGCCCCCTGATCACCCTGCTTCCCGGTAGCCGAGCCGGCGAGGTCGGGCGTTTGGCTCGGCCGTTCCTGGAGGCCGCCCTTTGGTGCCACCGGCGGCGCCCGGAGCTGCGCTTTGCGGTGCCCCTGGTGAACGCCGCCGTGGGCCGGTTGTTCGCGGCTGAACGCGACCGCTTCCCCCTGGAACTGCCGGTCACCACCGTCGACGGCCACAGCCGCGAGCTGATCGGCGCCGCCGACCTGGTGCTCACCGCGTCGGGCACCGCGACCTTGGAGGCGATGCTGCTGCAGCGCCCGATGTTGGTGGGTTACCGCCTGAGCGCCGCCACCTATGGCCTGGTCACTGCTCTGAACCTGATCAAGGTCCCCTATGTATCCCTGCCCAACTTGCTCGCCGGCGAGGCGCTGGTACCGGAGTTTATTCAGGAACGGTGTCGAGCCGAGGTCCTGGGTCCAGCGTTGCTGGACCTGCTGGATGACGAGGCGCGTCGCCGAGGTATGCAGACGCGCTTTGCGGAGTTGGGTGCTGAGCTGCGACGGGATGCCAGCCGGGAGGCGGCCCGGGCCGTATTGGAGCTGATCGAGCGATGAGCGAGATGGTTATGCACTTGGTCGCGGGGGTCGACGAGGCCGGTCGCGGTCCCCTCGCCGGGCCGGTGTTGGCAGCGGCGGTGATCCTGGATCCCGCTCGGCCCATCGCCGGCCTGAACGACTCCAAGAAACTGAGCCAGAAACGCCGCCAGGAGCTGGATCTCGCGATCCGCGCGCGCTCCTTGCACTGGGCCCTGGGGCGGGCCGAAGCGGCGGAAATCGACCGGTTGAATATCCTGCAGGCCAGCCTGCTGGCCATGCGTCGGGCGGTAGCGTCGCTCGGGGTGGTGCCCGGCCTGGCCTTGGTGGACGGCAATCAGGATCCGCGGCTGTCCTGCCCGGTTCGTACCATTGTCGGCGGCGACGGTCTCGAACCCGCCATCGCTGCGGCCTCGATTCTGGCCAAGGTGGCCCGGGACCGGGAGCTGCTGGCCCTCGACGCGGTCTATCCCGGGTATGGCTTCGCCCGCCACAAGGGGTATCCTACCAAGATCCACCTGCAGGCGCTGGCCGAACTCGGTCCGACGCCGGAGCACCGGCGCTCGTTCGGCCCGGTGCGGCGGTTGCTGAAACCAGAAGAATGAGCCGCAGGTAGGGCCCAAGAGCCCATCCGTGCCTGGGGGCTGCAACCGCCCGGCGCTCGCTGGGACCGTTGGTGGCATGAGTGTTTCGCCGCAACCTCGAGCATTCGCACTTAATCAAGCCGTTTACTAAAACCGATTTATGTCCAATTTCATCCATTTGCGCGTTCACTCCGAGTATTCCTTGGTCGACGGCCTGATCCGCATCAAGCCCCTGGCGGCGGCGGTGGCGGCGGCCGGAATGCCGGCGCTGGCGATCACCGACCAGTCGAATCTGTTTTCCATGGTTAAGTTCTACCGATCCGCCATGGGCGCCGGTATCAAGCCCCTGATCGGAGTCGACTGCTGGTTGCACAATGAGGCCGATGCCAATAAGCCGTTTCGCCTGGTGCTGCTGGTGCAGGACTACGAGGGCTACCGCAACCTGACCCGGCTGGTCTCGCGCAGCTATCAGGAGGGTCAGCATCTGGGAGTGCCGATGCTCCAGCGCGACTGGTTGCAGGGGGCCAGCCAGGGGTTGATCGCCCTGTCCGGCGGGCGCGAGGGGGATCTGGGTCAGGCCCTGCTGCATGGCCACCCGGAGCAGGCCGAACAGTTGCTCGATGGCTGGCTGGGCCTGTTCGGCGATCGCTACTATCTGGAGTTGATTCGCACCGGGCGCGAGGGCGAGGAGGAGTGTTTGCATCTGAGCGTGGAGTTGGCGGCCCGGCGTGAGGTGCCGGTGGTGGCCACCAACGACGTGCGCTTTCTCAAAGCCGGGGATTTCGAGGCCCACGAGACCCGGGTCTGCATCCACGACGGCCGCACCCTGGACGATCCCCGCCGCCCGCGCCGCTACAGCGAGCAGCAATACCTGCGCTCCCCCGAGGAGATGGCCGAGCTGTTTGCCGATATCCCCGAGGCGCTGGAGAACACAGTCGAGATCGCCAAGCGGTGCACCCTGGAGCTGACCCTGGGCAAGAATTACCTGCCCGAGTTCCCGATCCCCGAGGGCATGACCACCGGCGAGTTCTTCAAGGCCGGCTCCCGACGCGGTCTGGAACAACGCCTGGCGCGCATCCTCGACCCGGACGCGGAGGACTATGCCGAGCGGCGCAAGGTCTACGATGACCGCCTGGAGCTGGAGCTCGAGGTGATCCTCGGCATGGGCTTTCCCGGCTACTTCCTGATCGTGGCCGACTTCATCCAATGGGCCAAGGACAACGGGGTGCCGGTGGGTCCGGGGCGTGGCTCGGGGGCCGGTTCCCTGGTGGCCTACGCGCTCAAGATCACCGACCTCGACCCGATCGAACACGAGCTGCTGTTCGAACGCTTCCTCAACCCGGAGCGGGTGTCCATGCCCGACTTCGACGTCGACTTCTGCATGGACGGCCGCGATCGGGTGATCGACTATGTGGCCCAGCGCTACGGCCGCGACGCCGTGAGCCAGATCATTACCTACGGCTCGATGGCGGCCAAGGCGGTGGTGCGCGACGTCGGCCGGGTGCTCGGTCACCCCTACGGCTTCGTCGACGGCATCGCCAAGCTGGTGCCGTTCGAGATCGGCATGACCCTGGATAAAGCGCTCAAAGAGAGCGAAGAGTTGAAGGTCCGGTACGACAACGAGGAAGA
>CBDUCL010000008.1:0-26805 GCA_965365625.1 uncultured Chromatiales bacterium
TCTCTGGGGCCATTCCAGATTCACTGGTATGGCCTGATGTACCTGATCAGCTTCCTCGGCGGCTGGTGGTTGGCGCGTTGGCGGGCCCGCCGGCCGGACTCCGGCTGGAGCCCCCAGCAGGTGGATGACCTGCTGTTCTACGTAGTGCTCGGGGTGGTGCTGGGCGGGCGTCTCGGTTATGTGCTGTTCTACGGCTGGGAGCAGCTGCTGCGGGAGCCGTTGATGCTGCTGCGCATCTGGGAAGGGGGCATGTCCTTCCACGGCGGCCTGCTGGGCGTGCTGCTGGCGGTCTGGCTGTATGGACGCAAACAGGGCATGAATTTCTTCTCCATTACCGATTTCGTTGCCCCGTTGATCCCTATTGGCCTCGGTTTTGGGCGTCTGGGTAACTTCATCAACGGCGAGCTCTGGGGCGGCTTCACCTCACTGCCCTGGGGCATGCAGTTGCCCTGCCGCTGGTACCCGGACTATTGTGCGGGCCTGCTGCCGGGCGCTGCCCTGAGCCCACCGGTGCATCCGTCGCAGCTCTACGAGGCCGTCTTGGAGGGGCCGCTACTGTTTCTCCTGCTCTGGCTCTACTCGGCCCGGCCGCGTCCCGCGATGGCGGTGTCCGGGCTGTTTCTGCTGGGTTACGGGGTGTTCCGCTTCGGGGTGGAGTTCGTGCGTCTGCCCGACGCCCATCTGGGGTATCTGGCCTTGGGCTGGGTCACCATGGGCCAGGTGCTTACCCTGCCGATGATCCTGGCCGGGCTGGTCCTGCTCTGGCAGGCGCATCGTCGGGCCGGGGCCTGAGATCGGGGAGGGAGGTCGTGCGCATCTCGATCATCGCCGCGTTGGCACAGAACCGGGTAATCGGCCGCGGCAACAGCTTGCCCTGGCGGCTGCCCGCCGACCTGCGCCAGTTCCGAACTCTCACCCTGGGCAAGCCGGTAATCATGGGGCGGCGCACCTACGAGTCCCTGGGCCGCCCCCTGCCGGAGCGGGAGAATATCGTGATCACCCGTAATTCGGATTACCGGGCCCCGGGTTGCCTGGTTGCCCACGACCTGGAGCAGGCCCTGGCGGCCGCCGGCGAGGCCCCGGAGGTGATGATCATCGGCGGGGCCAACCTCTATGCCCAGGCCCTGCCGCTGGCCGGGCGCATGTACCTGACCCTGGTGCACGCCTGGTTCCTCGGCGATACCCGGTTTCCGGAATATGTCGAGGCCGAGTGGCGGATGGCCGAGTCCAGCCGTCGGCCGCCGGATGCCAAGAATCCCTATGCCTGCAGCTTCCTGCGCCTGGAACGGTTAGCTGCCAACGGGGGATGAGCCCGCCATGACCGACTCCGGAGAACCCCCAGGGCCCAGCCCGCGCCGCCTTGGCGGCGGCATGATCGCCGCTGCCTGGGGCTTGGGACTGCTATTACTCACGCTTTGGTTCAACGGCTTTCTGGAGCGCCAGGAGCATCCCAACCAGGGCCAACAGGCAGTGATCGAGGGCGGGGTTAGGCAGGTAGTGCTGCAGCGCAATCGGGCCGGCCATTACCTGGCGGATGGCCATATCAACGGCCGGCCGGTGCGCTTTCTGCTCGATACCGGCGCCACCCACGTGGCCCTGTCCGCCGACCTGGCCCGCCAACTCGACCTGGAACTGGGCCCGAGTTCCCTCAGTCGCACCGCCAACGGGCTGGTAGAGACCCGCAGCGCCCGCCTGCAACGGGTCGACGTGAGCGGCATCGAACTCTACGACATCCGCGCCAGCGTGTTGCCGAACATGGCCGGCGACGAGGTGCTGTTGGGGATGAGTTTCCTCAAGCACCTGCAGCTGATCCAGAGCGGGGATCAGTTGCTGTTACGCCAGGAATAGAGTCACGGCTACTCGTCCGGCTTTGCGTCGTCGGCAATCCGGATTTCGTTTGGCGATGAAGGCTTTCGGCAACCGCGTTTTCGGAAGCCGTGCTGGAAACAGCCGGGGATGGCTGATTCCAGCTTTCCCTTAGACGAGGGTGTCCTTGAGCGCCTTCAGCGCAGACAAACGGATCACGTTGTGGGCCGGCTTGGCGGCAATGGTGATCTGCTCGCCGGTGGCGGGGTTGCGTCCGGTGCGGGCCTTGGTGGCCGGCTTTTTGACGCGGCGGATCTTGACCCCGGTGTCCGGGATGCTGAACTCGCCGGAGCCGCGCTTCTGCATGTGGCGCTGGAGCAGTTCACCCAGACTGGTAAACACCGCCGCCACCTGTTTGCGCTCCAGCCCGCTGTCGTCGGCGATCGCCTGCAGAATCTGGAGCTTGGTCTGGCGCTGGGCGATGGCTTTGAGCTTCGGCTTGGCGGTTGCCGCCTGGGCCGCCGCCTTCTTTTTGCTGGCAGTCTTCTTGCTGGTCTTGGCCGCGACCTTCTTCTTTATCGCCATTACAAGCTCCCGTCTTGGTTGAGAAATCAGACTAACCATAGCAGAAGCGAGCGCTTGTGCCAGCCCTGTTGCAGGCAAATGTCAAGCGAGTCGCGAAACTCCGCCCCGGCGCGGGTCACCGACCCCCGAAAATAGGCCCCGAGCGTCCCGCCGTACCGAGTGGGCGCCGCCGAAAAACAGGTTGTGGTCTTCCCATAGCTTCTGCTGCGGGAACTCGTCCGCCAGCGCTTGCAGGACCGCCGGCTGCTGCTCCGGCTCCAGATTCAAGAGTCCGGATTCGAAATGAATGCGCGGGCGGTTGACGGCCTGCTCCAGCGGCAGGCCGAAGTCGGTCAGGTTGAGCAGCACCTGCAGGATTGCGCTGCGGATGCGGTTGGAACCGCCGGAGCCGGTGGCCACGGAGCCGCCGTCTTCGCTCAGCAGCAGGCTGGGGGCCATCATCGAGGCAATGCGGCGGTCTTCCGGCCAGCGGTGGAAACCCCGCGGGTTGAGGTCCTCCTCACCGAGCATATTGTTGAGCATGATGCCGGTGCCTGGGATCAGGTGGCCGGCGCCCTCGCCATTGGATAGGGTCATGCTGGCCAGGTTGCCGGCGGCGTCGGCCAGGCTGATCTGGGTGGTCCCGCGGCTGGAACCGGGATGGTCGTGCAGGGATCGTCGGTAGGCTTGCAGCAGTGCCTCGTCGGGCAGGCCGGCGCCCTCGGCCTCCAGTCCGGAATCGCTACGTAGCGACTGGGTCAGGCGCATGCTGCGGGCCAACAGCAGCAGGTGGCGCTCGGACCCGAAGCCGTCGCGGGCCAGGGCCTGGTCGGCCAGCAGTTGCAGGGCAATGGCGATCAGGGTGCCGCCCTGGGACGGCGCGGGATTGGTCAGCAACCGGGCACTCCCGTGCACCAGGCTCAGGGGGACGCGGCACTGCACCTGGTAGTGCTCGAGGTCCGCCATGCGCAAGTGGCCGCCCCCCTCGCGGCAGGCCTTCACCAGGGCCTGGGCCATCTCGCCACGGTAGAAAAGGTCTTCGCCCTCCCTCAGCAGGGCGTCTAGGCTGTCGGCCATGCGGGGTTGGCGCACCAGTTCGCCCGCCGCGGCCAGACGCTTGGGGTGGCCGGCGCTTTGGTGCAGGGTCAAGGCCTCGGGCGTTGTGTGAAGGATCGGCTCTACAATGCTGGATATGTAATGCTGAAATTCGTTCAGCCGGATGCCTTGGCGCGCCGCCTGCAGGGCCGGGGCGGCGATCGCCGCCAACGGCAATCGACACAAATCCCGGTGGATACGGAACAGTCCCCGTACCGTACCCGGCGCGGCGACGCTGCCGAGGCCGATGTGGAATTCCTGCTGGGCGCTGCCGAAGTCCGCCAGAATCGGGTAGAAATCCAATTCCGGCTCGGGCCGGCGTCGGCGCGGGGTGTGGGCGAAGAAGTCGTAGACGACCGGTTCTCCCCCGGCCGGCAGCGCAAGCAGAAAGCCGCCGCCTGCCAGCGACGCCAGCACCGGCTCCGCCACGCAGCTGGCGAGCAGGGCCGCGACGGCCGCATCGAAGGCATTGCCGCCGGCCTCGAGAATCGTTGCTGCCGCCTGGGCCGTTACCGGATGGCCGGCCGCCACCACCCCTGCCTTCGTCTGCACCCCGGGTCCTCGCCGTTGTCTGAGGTTGCGCCCACATACTACCACCCGGCTATGCGTCTGGGGCCGGCTTTTTCCGAGGCGTTCGGCGAACCGCCGACTCGTCCGCAGTCGCATCCGGCAGCATGCACTATCCTTGTCTATAGATTGTCGATCGGGCTCGGGTATCCGCGCTACTAAAGGGTTATTGCCCCGGGCCCGGGAAACCTTTAAGTTTATGATTCGGTGTTGAGAGGGGCCGGACATGTCAGTAGCACATCACCTCAAGGAAAGTGACCGCATCCGCAGCTTGGTCCCGCTGAATACACTTAGCGAGGTACAGTTCGAGGAATTGTTGGATAAGGTCAGGATCGAGCGGATCCAGCCGGATGGACTGCTGTTCGACGCCGGCGACGTGGACCAGCAAAATGTCTATTTGTTGTCTGGCAAGGTGGCTTTACTCGATGGTAAGCGCGAGGTGGACAGGGTCAGCGCGGAGACCGAGCTGGCCCGCTTCCCGCTGGCCCACCAATTTCCGCGCAAGCACGCGGGCCGGGCCTTGGGCGGGGTGACCTGTCTGCGGGTCGATAATCGAGTGTTGAGCGAAATGTTGTCGCGGAATTCGGCCAGCGGCTACGAAGTGGAAGAAGTCGCGCTCGGAGAATCCGACGACTGGATGGAGCAGTTGCTGGGTTCGCGCGTAATGCATCTGATGCCGAACGCCAACCTGCAAGAAGTCCTGCGCAAGATGGAGCAGGTCGAGCTGGCGCAGGGTGAAGAGGTGTTTCACCAAGGGGATGGGGGCGACTACTATTATTTCATCAACCGTGGTCGCTGCAGGCTTACCCGCTCCGAAGACGGAGGAGAGGAGATCGAAATTGCCCAGCTTGGCCCCGGCGATAGCTTCGGCGAAGACGCCTTGCTTTCCGGCAGCCCCCGTAGCTGTACCATCCGAATGCTGAGCGACGGGGTACTGATCCGCCTCAGCAAGGAGAACTTCGACCAACTCATCAAGCAGCCGTTGTCAAAGACGGTGGGTTACGGCCAGGCCAAGCGGCGGGTGGCCGCAGGGGCGGTATGGATGGACGTTCGCAGCGCCTCGGCCTACGAAGCGGGGCACCTCCCCGGCAGCGTCAACCTGCCGTTCGACCTGCTGCGCTACCAGATGGACAGCCTGGCGGCGGATCGCGAATACGTCGTTTATTGTGATGACGCCAGCGTCAGCACCGCAGCGGCGTACTTGCTCACCGAGCGGAATTTCAACGTGGTGGTGCTCAAGCGGGGGCTCGGGGCCGTGCCCCGGAAGGATCTGCATACGCCTGCCGGGGTGCAGACTCCCGATGCGCCCGCCGTGCAAACGGCTCAGGCGGACGAAGTCGCGGATGCAGCCGCAGTGGCTGAGGCGGCGGTTTCGCTGGAGGACTACCGAGAAAAGGGCTCGGCCGAGGCCAAGCTGCACGCTCAACCGCCAGAAGCCGAGCCGGCGGAGAGCGGCCCGGGTAGCCAGGAAGTTGAGGTCGAACTGGCCGAGGCCAGGCAGCGGAGTCGGGATCTGGAGGCAGAACTGGCGCAGGTCAAGCAGCGCAACCTGGAGCTTAAGGCCGCACTGACAGCGGGGGAACGCCGCATCGGCGAATTGGAGCAACGCTACGAAGGCGAGCTGGCGGAGCTGCGTAACGACCTCGCAACCGCGCAGAAGGCCGCCGCGGCGAAGCCTCCCGCGCCCAAGGCGGAGTCGGGCGAGGAGTTACTTCGCCTCAAGCAGGCCCTGAACAGCGCCGAGGCGCAGCTACGCCTGCGCAGCGCCGAACTGGAAGAGGCGGAGGACCGGCATATTGCCGAGACCGACGAGGTGCACCAGCTTTGGGAGAAGCGCCTGCGCCAGTTGGAGCAGGACTTCGAGGGGATACGCGCAGAGCGCGACGAATTGCGCAAGCGCTGCCAGGAAGGCGCCGAGGAATAGCACGCCCGCAGCCGGGCGGTACGAGGTAAACGGGCGGACATGAGCAACTACGGCAGTGACGAAATGATCGAAGGCTTCCAGGCCGATCCCGCGGGGCATCGGATCGCCGATCTGGAACGCAGGTTGAGTGAGCAGCAGAACGAATTCGATGCTCAAGGCGTCGTCATCGCTGGGCTTGAAGCCAAGCTGAACGCGGCGGTCCGCGACCGCGACGAGCAGAAGCGGCGGTGCGAAAAGCTGGAAAAGCAGCTGCGGGCCGCGGCCGAGACGGGTGACGGTGGCAAGGGCGAAGGGCGGCGCTCGAGTGCGGCGGTCCAACTCGAGCTCAAAGACCAGCAGCTGAGAGAGCTGCGCCGGCAACTCGAGGATATCCAGTTTCAGCAGCGCCGCTCGGATGCGGCGTTGAAGCAAGCGCAGCAGGTGCCAGTGGCCGGAAGCATCGGTTCCAAAGTCTTGAATGACCGGCTGCTGGAGGCCCGGGCCCGCATCACCGAGCTGGAGGCCGAGACCGAGCCCATGCAGCTTCACATTCAGGGCCTCGAGGACGAACTTGCGACAGCCCGCAACGCCTTGGAGCAGGAGAAGAAGGGGCACGCAACCCGGGTGTCCGCCCTGCAGCAGGAAGTGGCCAAGCTCCAATCCAAGATCGCCGATACTCCGCTTCGGGAGCTGAGAAAGCGAAAGAACGAGGCCGAAGAGGCCGCGAGTCGCCTGCAGGCCGAGCTGGCCGAGCGCGACGAGAGGCTGCACGAAGCGGCCCGGGAGCAGCGCCGGCTCGAGGACCTACTGCAGGACCGGGGGCGCGAGCACGACTCCCTGACTGAGTACCTGGCGCGGGTCGAAGAAAAGCTGGAAAAACGCACAGCCCAGATGAAAGAGGTGGAACTGGAGCGGGAGCAGGCAGAACTCGCGTACAAGGCAGTACAAGATCAGCTGGAGGGGCGTCATGTGCGCAGCGCCACGCAGCCGGAGACTAGCGGCCGCAAACCAACTTGGGGGTTGCTCTTGGTGGGTCTGGTGTTGGGGGCGTTGGCAAGCTTTGGCGTTCTGCGCTGGTCGAGCTTGGGCCAGGAGGTGCAGTCTGCCCAGTTCAACCTGCAGCCGCGATCCGCTCCGGCAGTGACCATGGGGCAACCAGCTTCGTCTGCCCCCGCCGTTGCGGTCGCATCCCCGGATTTGGCCGAGCCTGAGCTGCCGGCCGAAGCCATCGACTTGCCGGACTCGCCGCCGCCGGCCGGGCCGGAAGCCCAGGAATTGCCGTTTCAGCCTGCTGAGCCGTCGGCGCCTGCGGTCCCGGTTGAGGCGGTGTCTGCCCCAGTGGAGCCTACCTCTGCGATAGCCCGGGACAGCCTGCGCGATCCCTTGCGCAGTGGAGGCCAGGGGCCGGAGATGATCGGTTTGCAGGCGAGCAGCTTCCAGATGGGCAGCGAACACGATGTATTGGCGCCGGAGGAAGCCCCCCCGCATGAGGTTCGGTTGGGTGATTTCTACATCGGCCGTTACGAGGTCAGCTTCGCGGAATATGACCGCTTTGCCCGGGCCACCGGCCGTGGCTTGCCGCGGGACGAGGGTTGGGGGCGCGGCGACCGGCCGGTAATCCATGTCAGCTGGGACGATGCGCGCGCCTACGCGCAATGGCTTTCGGGCCAGACTGGGCAAACCTACCGACTGCCGAGCGAGGCCGAGTGGGAGTACGCTGCCCGCGCCGGGGTCGAGACCTTTTATTGGTGGGGTTACAAGCCCGGCCGCAACAATGCCAACTGTTTCGATTGCGGCAGCCAGTGGGACGGAGCCCGCACCGCGCCGGTGGGCAGCTTCGAAGCCAATCCCTTCGGCCTCCACGACACCGCGGGCAATGTGATGGAGTGGGTGGCCGACTGCTACAACGGCAACTACGAAGGCGCCCCCAACGACGGCAGTCCCTGGCTCGAAGGGGACTGCAGCCGGCGTGGCGCACGGGGCGGCGCCTACAACAAACCGGTGGAACGTTTGCGCGGAACTCGGCGCGGGGGGCTGGCCCCCAGCAGCCGCCTGAGCAACTTGGGCTTTCGCCTGGTGCGCGAGCCCTGAGCCGGAGCGGTCCGTGCGCGTCCTGGGGATCGGCATCGCCACCCTGGATATCGTCAACCTGGTAGCCGCCTATCCGCCGGAAGATGCCGAGGTCCGAGCCCTGGGGCAACGCCTGAGCCGGGGCGGCAATGCCACCAATACCCTGGCCGTGCTAAGCCAACTCGGCCACCGTTGTGCCTGGGGCGGGGTAATCGCGGACGAGCCCGACAGCCGGCATATCCTGGACGACCTGCAGGCCCTCGGCATTGACACCGAGCCCTGCGTGCATCACGCCGGCGGCAAGGCTCCGACCTCGTACATTTGCCTCAGCCGTGACAGCGGAACGCGCACTATCGTGCACTACCGGGACCTGCCGGAGTTCTCCTGCGACGACTTCGCCCGCATCGACTTGAGCAATTGGGATTGGGTGCACTTCGAGGGCCGCGACCCGGCCCAAACCCGCGCCATGCTGGAGCGCCTGCGGCGCCTGCGCCCGGGACTGCCGTGTTCGTTGGAGATAGAAAAGCCGCGGCCCGGCATCGAGGCGCTGTTCGAGCTGCCGGACCTGCTGCTGTTCTCCCGTGCCTACGCCGAGGCCCGGGGCTATCCCCATGCTTCGGCCCTGCTGCGGGCTCTGCGCCCGCAGTGCCCCCAGGCCTTGTTGGTCTGCGCCTGGGGCGATCTGGGGGCGGCGGCTATGGACCGGGACGGCCGTCTCCGGGAGAGTCCGGCCTTCGTCCCGCCGCAGGTGGTGGATACCCTGGGGGCCGGCGACGTCTTCAATGCCGGCCTCATCGACGGCCTGCTGCGCGACCGGACCCTGGGGGAGGCGCTGGAGCAGGCCTGCCGGCTGGCCGGGCGCAAGTGCGGCCGGCTCGGGCTGGCAGGGCTTGGCGGGAAGCCCGCTTGATGAACGCTGGCGGCGACCGCTATTTGTGCCGGCTCGACGAGATTCCGGACCCCGGCAGCCGCGGCTTCGGTCGCAGAGAGGACAGCGGCGGCGCGGAACTCTTCCTGGTCCGCAGCGGCGCTAGGGTGCATGCCTATCGCAACCAGTGCCCGCATACCGGGGCACCCCTGGAATGGCTCCCGGATCGCTTTCTGGACGCCGACGGGGAGCTGATCCAATGTGCCCTGCACGGCGCCCTGTTCCGACCCGATACCGGTCTCTGCCTGCGCGGCCCCTGTGTCGGCCAGCGACTGCAAGCCCTGGCGCTGCTGCAGCGCGACGGCGAGCTGTGGCTGGCCGGGTGATTCTGCATCGCATCACTTCCCGGTTCCCACTCTGGGCCCTGCTGCTGTCCGGCCTGGCTCTGTGGCGACCGGAATGGTTCGCTCCGCTCAAGCCGGCCATTATCCCCCTGTTGGGGGTGGTAATGTTCGGCATGGGCATGACCCTGACCCCGGCCAATTTCATGGAGGTCTGGCGGCGCCCCGGGGTGATGGGCCTGGGATTGGCCCTGCAGTATAGCCTGATGCCGCTGCTGGCCTGGCTGGTGGGGAGCCTCTACGGCCTGGAGCCGGCGCTGCTGGCCGGGATGGTGCTGGTGGGGGCCAGCCCCGGGGGCACTGCCTCGAATGTGGTCTGTTATCTGGCCCGGGGTGACTTGGCGCTGTCGATCTCGCTCACCACCCTTTCCACCCTGACCGCGGTGCTGGCCACCCCTTTGTTGACTTGGCTCTATATCGGGGCCAGCGTGCCGGTGCCCGTAGGGGCGATGCTGCTCAGCATTCTCAAGGTGGTGCTGCTTCCG
Source organism: uncultured Chromatiales bacterium (assembly GCA_965365625.1). Classification (GTDB taxonomy): domain Bacteria; phylum Pseudomonadota; class Gammaproteobacteria; order Chromatiales; family Chromatiaceae; genus CAVWCW01. Next base: position 9,760 of record CBDUCL010000008.1, read on the forward strand.
GTCCTTGGTGGGGTGCTGGTGAATCTCTGGATCGGGCACCGCCTGGGGCCGGCCAAGCGGTTGTTTCCCCTGCTCTCGGTGGCGGCCATCGTGTTGATCATCGCCATCGTAGTGGCGCTGAATCAGGCCCGCATGCTGGAGCTGGCCTTGGGGCTGATGTTCTGCGTCGTCTTGCACAACGGCCTGGGCCTGGCCGGGGGATACTGGGTGGGACGCCTGTTCGGCTATGATCGCCGCATCAGCCGCACCCTGGCCATCGAGGTGGGAATGCAGAACTCCGGCCTGGCGGTCGCCCTGGCCGGCAAGTATCTAAGTGCCGCCGCCGCCCTGCCCGGGGCCCTGTTCAGTATCTGGCACAACCTCTCGGGCTCCGCCCTGGCCGCCTGGTGGTCGCGGCGGTCACCAGGGGTGTCAAAGGATTGAGCGATCGGCGTGCGGCTTGCGATAGCAGTACCGAGTTATCCGGGCGGCTTGTCTCGGTAGTTCGAAAACCCACCCCTACGCCCAGGTGGTTCAGTCTTCAACGTCTTCCGGCGCCGCCAACTCGTCCAGCGGATTGCTGCTCTGCCGGCGGCCCGCGGGGCGATCCAGGTCGACCCCGTAATCGTCAGGGGTGATGTCCAGGGAGCCCGCCCAGTCCTCGGGCGGCTCGCCGACGCTGAGTTCCATTTCCTCCCAGGTCTCCAGGTCGTATTCTTCCACCGTGCCGTCGTAGAACTGGACCTCGATGGTCTCCTCATCGGGGTCATAGGCCACCACTTCCAGGGTCTCGCCCTCCAGGGTTCGGTACCACTCGCCTACCGCAGGCCTGGGTGTACTCATGATTCGCTCTCCCGCTCGCTTGCCAGCACCGTTGCTCGTCGGCCGGCGGGGGCGGCTGGCGCGTCCGCCGGCTCTGGTTGCTTCTGTTGCTATTCTAGCCCATCGCCTGCTAGCTCATGGCGAGGGGTTGGGGTAGCGGGTGTGAATCGCCTCGATCCCTTCCAACACCGGCTCTGGCAACCCGAGTTCAACGCTGGACAGGTTGCTCTCCAGTTGCTCCAGCGTGGTGGCCCCGATGATATTGGCGGTGACGAAGGGTCGGCTGGTAACCCAGGCCAGGGCCATCTGCGCCGGGTCGAGCCCGTGCTCCTGCGCCAGAGCGACGTATTCGGCGGTGGCCCGCTCGGCCTGGGGATTGGAATAGCGGTCGAAGCGCGGAAACAGGGTTATGCGGGCCCCGGCTGGCCGGGCGCCGCCTAGGTACTTGCCGGACAGGGCACCGAATGCCATCGGGGAGTAGGCCAGCAACCCACAGGATTCGCGGTGGGCGATCTCGGCCAGCCCCACCTCGAAGCTGCGGTTGAGCAGGTTATAGGGGTTCTGGATGCTTTGGATGCGGGGCAGGTCCGCTATCTCGGCCAGCCGCAGGCATTGCATTACGCCCCAGGGGGTCTCGTTGGACACCCCAATATGCCGCACCTTGCCGGCCTGCACCAGCTCGACTAGCGCCTGCAGGGTCTCTTGCAGCGGCGTGCCGTCGTCGGGCTCGGTGTGACGGTAGCCGAGCTGGCCGAAGAAGTTGGTCTGGCGGTCCGGCCAGTGCAGCTGATAGAGGTCGACGTAGTCGGTGCGCAGGCGGCGCAGGCTGGCTTCCAGGGCGGCCTGAATATTGGCCCGGTCCAAACGCGCCCGGCCGCCGCGTATATGCGGCAGCCAGTCGGAGGCGCCCACGACCTTGGTGGCCAGGATCAGGCGCTCGCGACCGCCGCGTTTCGCCAGCCAGCTGCCGATCTGGGCCTCGGTGCGGCCCTGGGTCTCGGCCCGCGGCGGCACCGGGTAGAGTTCGGCGGTGTCGATAAAGTTGATGCCCGCGGCCCGCGCCCGATCGAGCTGGGCATGGGCCTCGGCCTCGCTGTTCTGCTCACCGAAGGTCATGGTTCCCAGGCAGAGCGCGCTGACCTGCAATCCGGTGGTGCCTAGTGGTCGGTACTGCATTTAGCTCCCTTGGCGAGGGATTCTGTTTCCCGTCGCAGTCAGGATCAACGATAACCCGAAGCCGGGGAGTTAGGGAACCATCGAACCTTGCGCCGGATCAATCGATCCGGAGACCGCGCCTGCAGCGTGCTAGTATTGCACCAAACCCGCCCTGACCCTCTGGAATGCCCTGATGGAAGTCGACGGTGCCCAGTTCTCCGCCACCCTGCAGTGGTGGGCCGGGGGACTTTATGCCCTGGCTTTGTTCTTTGCCCTGCGCCTGGCCCCTTGGCGGCGCCTGCGGGGCGAGCGTCTGCATGTTTTTCTCGGCGCCTGCGTATGCCTGCTCCTGCTCTGGAGCCTGCGCATACAAGCGATGGATGGGGTGTATTTCCACTTTCTCGGCGTCACCAGCGTAACCCTGATATTCGGTTGGTCGCTGGCGGTGGTTGCCACCAGCCTGGCACTGGTTGGCGTGATCCTGAACGGAGCGGCCGAGTGGAACGACTTTGCCTTCAACGCGCTCCTGGCGGGGGTGCTGCCGATCACCCTGACCCAGGTGGTGCTGGTGCTGGTGCGTTCCCTGCTGCCGCGCAATTTTTTTATCTACGTGCTGGTAAACGGCTTTCTGACCGGCGCCCTGAGCGCCCTGGCTGCGGCCTATGCGGTGGTGGGCCTGCTGCTGGCCAGCGGTGCCCAAGGCTTGCCGGCACTGCAGGCGATCCTGCTGCCGTTCTTTCCCTTGATGTTCTTCCCCGAGGGGTTTATCAACGGCTGGTTGATGACAGTGTTGGTGGCCTTTCGTCCGCACTGGGTCTATTCCTTTGCCGACGAGGATTACATCAATGGCAAGTAGGCGGCTCCGGTTGTTTGCCTAACCAGCGGAGTAGGTTAACCTTTCGGGCCGGGCTCGAGTTTAGCCCTGGTCGGCATCTCCGAGAAGGGCGATGCAGAAGGCGCTCCCTGGCTTTTTTCAGCACGGCTTTCGGGAACGCGGTTTCCGAAAGCCCCTGTAAATCACCGTTTCCCTTGGGGCGAAATCTGGAGTAAGCGATTTGGGTTGGTGGGGCAAACTGGTCGGCGGCGCCTTTGGCTTTATGCTCGGCGGTCCCTTGGGGGCGTTGCTCGGGGGCGTGCTGGGGCACAACTTCGACCGCGGCCTGGGACGTCTGGGCCAGGGCGAGCGCTTCCAGCCTGGCGACCGCGAGCGGGTGCAGACCGCGTTTTTCACCGCTACCTTCTCGGTCATGGGGCACTTGGCCAAGGCCGATGGCCGGATCAGCCCCCAGGAGATCGCGTTGGCCGAGGCGGTCATGGCCCAGATGGACTTGGACGGCGAGCTGAGGCGCGCCGCGATCCGCCTTTTCGAGCAGGGCAAGGCGCGGGACTTTCCCCTAAGCGAGGTGCTCGACCAGTTCCGCCGCGAGTGCCACCGACGCACCAGCCTGATCCAGATGTTCCTGGAGATTCAGATCCAGGCCGCTTACGCGGACGGCGAGCTGGATGCGGCCGAAGAGGCTATGCTGTTGCGGATCTGCCGCCACCTGGGGGTGCCGGAATACCTGTTTCGCCAGTTGCAGCGCATGATCCAGGCCGAGCGCGGCTTCCGCGGCGCCGCCGGCGGTGGGCCGAAGCGCAGTGAACCGAGCCTGAAGGATTCCTATGCCCTGCTCGACCTAAACCCCCAGGCCAGTCCGGACGAAATAAAGCGCGCCTATCGGCGCTTGCGCAGCCAGCATCATCCTGACAAGCTGGTGTCCAAGGGACTTCCGGAAGAAATGACCAAGTTGGCGGAACAAAAGTTCCACGAGATTCGCCAGGCCTACGAAAGGATCAAAAAGGCTCGCGGCTTCTGACCCGGGCGCATGCACTAAAGGGGAAAACATGACCGACACGCTGGACCCTATCATCCTGAATTTCCTGTACGCGGTGGTCGGCGGTTTGCTGACCCTGTTCTTTATGTGGTTGGGGTGCAAGATGTTCAGCCACATCGTCAGCTTCAATATTGCCGACGAGCTGGCCAAGGGCAATCTCGCCGTGGGAGTAATGATCATGGGGATCTTCGTCGGCATTGGGGTGGCGCTTGGGTTGGTGATCGGACTGGGGCTGAACTGAAGTGGCAGGGCTGCGCCTTCCCGCCGGCCTGCTGCTGCTGTCGCTGATCCCCCTCCTGGCCTTCGCGGGCAGTATCAAGCACGTCCGCGACCAGCACTGGACCAATGCCTACGACCGTCACTTCAAGAAGTACACCAAGCACTATTTCGGTCCGCTGGTGGACTGGCACTGGTTCAAAGCACAGGGTATTGCCGAGTCGGGCCTCGATCCCAAGGCGCGGAGCCACGTCGGGGCCAAGGGCATTATGCAGATCATGCCCGCCACCTTTGCCGAAATTCAGGATAAGAATCCCCACTTCACCAATATCGACGACCCGCGCTGGAATATTGCCGCCGGCATCTATTACGACCGCCTGCAGTTCCGCAAGTGGAAACAGGGGCTGCCCAGCGAGGAGCGGTTGGCTTTCGCGTTCGCCAGCTACAATGCCGGCTACGGCAATGTGCGCCGCGCTTTTAAGCGGGCGGTGAAGAAGGAGCCCGCGGTGCGCGAGTGGCGCCAAGTCGCGCCCTTCGCCCCGGCCGAGACGCGCAAATACGTACGGCGAATTCGCCGGCTGATGCTGATCGAGGACTGAGCCTTTGGCACATCGCTATCATACCCTGAAGCAGCTATTGGCCCACCCAGAGTTTGTCGAGGGTCAGTATTGGTGCCGGGCCCGCTATGGGGTCGGAGAACTGGTGATCCGCGAAGGCGAGCGCAACCATGAGGTCTACGTGGTGCTGTCAGGCTCGCTGATGGTCTGTACCGACGTCGAGGTGTCGGGCTCGGTGCACCTGAGTTCCGGCCTGTGCGAGCTGTTCGACGGCGAGGAGTTCGCCCTTTCCTGTTTCTTTGACGACCAGCCCCACAGCGCCTCGGTCAAGACCCTGAGCGAGTGCGAACTGGCGGTGGTGGATGCCGGCAAGCTCAAGGTGTTTCTAAACCAGCACCCGGACCTGGGCTACCAGATCCTTTTTCATTGGCTGCAGTGCCTGCTGCCGCGGCTGCGCATGGACAACCGTCGCATCGCTACGCTGCTCGGCTGGGGGCTCAAGGCGCACCGCATCGACGGCGAACTGAATCCGGGCTGAGGGCTGGGATATGCGAGAAGCGCTGGGCTGGCTGTTGGGGGTCTGCTTCTTGCTGGGCCTTTCCCCGCTGCGGGCCGAGGTCGAACAGCGGCTGGAAGTGACCCTGGAGCCCGACGCCCAGCGTTTGGAAGCGCGTGTCCGAGTCGACTTGCCCGCGCCTGCGGAGGGACCGCTGCGGCTTCGCCTCCACGCGGGGCTGGAGCCGCGGGTGCTGGATGCCGGCGCCAGCCTGGAGCGGACCGCCGGTCTGGAGGCTGCGGTCCCGCTGCAGGAATACCGCCTGCGGCTGAGCCCCGGGGCCCGGGCCTTCACCCTGGAGTACGCCGGGCGCATTCACCACCCGGTGCAGCAGCGGGGGGCCGAGTATGCCCGCAGTTTCGGCGTCTCGCCCGGGCTGATCGACACCCAGGGGGTATTCCTGGCCGGCTCCAGCGGCTGGTACCCGGACTTGGACCAGGGTCTGGCCGGCTTCGAACTGCAGCTGCGCTTGCCTGCGGATTGGCGCTCGGTCAGCCAGGGCCGACGCAGCGGCGAGCAAGCGCTGGCCGGGGAACGGGTCGAGACCTGGCGTAGCGATACCCCCCAGGAAGAGATCTATCTGATCGCCGCCCCCTACAGCGAGTACAGCCGCCCCGCGGGACCGGCCGAGGCGATGGTGTTTCTGCGCCAGCCGGACCCAGCGCTGGCCGGCCGTTACCTGGACGCCACCGCCCAGTACCTGGCGCTGTACCAGTCGCTGATCGGCCCCTACCCCTACGCCAAGTTCGCCCTGGTGGAGAACTTCTGGGATACCGGCTACGGCATGCCCTCGTTTACCTTGCTCGGCCCCCGCGTGATCCGGCTGCCTTTTATTCTGCACTCGTCCTACCCCCACGAAATCCTCCACAACTGGTGGGGCAACGGGGTCTTTGTGGACTATGCCAGCGGCAACTGGTCCGAGGGGCTGACCAGCTATCTGGCCGACCACCTGATCCAGGAGCAGCGTGGGAGGGGCGCCGAATACCGCCGCGGCAGCCTGCAAAAATACGCCGATCACGTGCGAGGCGGGCGCGACTTTCCGCTCACCGAGTTCCGCGCCCGCCACAGCTCCGCCACCCAGGCGGTGGGTTACGGCAAGGCTTTGATGCTGTTTCACATGCTGCGCCGCGAGCTGGGGGATGCGGCCTTTGTCGATGGCCTGCGCCGCTTCTACCGGGAGCGGCAGTTCCGGGTCTCCGGCTACGCCGATCTGGAGCGCAGCTTCAGCGCCGCCGCCGGCCGACCCCTGGATGGCTTCTTCCGCCCGTGGCTGGAACGCACCGGGGCCCCGGCCCTGCGCCTGGTCGATGCCCGCGCAGAGGCCGACGGCGACGGCTACCGGCTGAGCGCGCGGATCGAACAGACTCAGTCCGGCCCCCCCTACCGCCTGCGCCTGCCCTTGGCGGTTACTCTGGAGGGCCGGGAGCAGGCCTATCAGGCCGCGGTGGAGATCGACCGCCGGCGCCAGGAGATCGAGCTGGAACTGCCCGCCCGCCCCTTGCACCTGGCCGTCGATCCCGAGTTCGATCTGTTCCGCCGCCTGGATCGGCGTGAGATCCCCCCCGCGCTCAGCCAGGCCTTTGGCGCCGAGCGGGCCCTGGTGCTGCTGCCGTCCTCCGCCCCGCGGGGGCGCCTGGCCGGCTACCGGGCCCTGGCCGAGTCCTGGCAGCGCGGCCGCCAGCTGGAGATTCGCCTGGACCGGGACTTCGAGCGCCTGCCCGCCGACCGGGCGGTCTGGCTGTTCGGCTGGGACAACCGTTTTCGCCCCCAACTGACCCAGGCCCTGGTCGGTTATCCCTTCGTCGACCAGGGGGACCGGGTGGAGATCGCCGGCGAGACCCTAGCCCGGGGCGAGCGTAGCCTGGTCGCTGTGGCCCGTCATCCGGACAACCCGGAGCAGGCCCTGGCCTGGGTCGCCGCCGACAACCTGGCGGCCCTGCCCGGGTTGGGGCGCAAGCTGCCCCACTACGGCAAATACAGCTACCTGGCCTTCGCCGGGGACGCGCCGGAGAATCGGCTCAAGGGCCAGTGGCCGGTGCCGGACTCGCCTCTGGCCCTGGCCCTGACCGATACCCAGGTCACGCCCGCGCCATTGCCCCCCCGAGCACCCCTTGCCGAACCGCCGCCGGGCTTCTCGGAGCAGCGCCTGCGGGCGGACGTTGAAGCCCTGAGCGCCCCGGAGATGGACGGCCGCGGCCTGGGCACCCCCGGCCTGGAGCGGGCCGCCGACTACCTGGCCGGACAGTTCGCCGCCGCTGGCCTGCAGCCCGGGGGCGGGGACGGCGGCTGGTTCCAGCGCTGGCGAGTCCGCACGGGTCCCAACGGCAAGGAGCTCGAGCTGCGCAATCTGATCGGCCTGGTGCCGGGCAGCCGTCCGGACTTGGTCGGCCAGAGCCTGGTGATCGGCGCCCATTACGACCATCTGGGTTTCGGCTGGCCCGACGTGCACCAGGAGGATGCAGGACAGCGTCATCCCGGTGCCGACGACAACGCCAGCGGGCTGGCGCTGCTGCTAGAGCTGGCCCGGCATTTTGCCGCTCGGGAGCCGGAGCGCACCCTGGTGTTCGTCGCCTTCAGCGGCGAGGAGGCCGGGCGTCTGGGCTCCCGCCACTATATTCAGGCCGGCGGAGAATACCCCGCGGACCAGGCCATCGCCATGCTCAACCTGGACACCGTCGGCCGCCTGGAGGGCCGGGAGCTGTTAGTGCTGGGTACCGGGTCGGCCCGGGAGTGGCCCCACATCTTCCGCGGCGCCGGTTATGTCGCCGGGCTGGAGGTCAAGGCCGTGGGCGACGACTTGGGAGCGAGCGACCAGCGCAGCTTCCTGGAGGCGGGGGTGCCGGCGGTGCAACTGTTCTCCGGCCCCCACCCGGATTACCACCGGGCCTCGGATCGGGCCGACAAGCTCGACTACCCCGGCCTGCTGAAGACCGCCGCCCTGCTCAGTGAGGTGGTGGGGTACCTGGCTGCGCGCCCCGAGCCCCTGCTTAGCCAGCTTGGGTCTGGCGCGGCGGCGTCGGCGCCGACTACACCCGGCGGGGAGGGGCGCAAGGTGAGTCTGGGCACGGTTCCGGACTTCACCTACCCGGGCCCCGGGGTACGCCTGAGCGGCGTCGGTGCGGGTAGTCCGGCCGACCGGGCGGGCCTGCGCGAGGGGGATGTCCTGCTCGCAATCGACGCCGTCGAACTGGCCGATCTGCGGGCCTTTGCCCAGGCCCTGCGGGCCCTGAGTCCGGGCCAGCGGGTCGGCCTGCGCTTTGTGCGCGACGGCGGGGAACGGACCGGCGAGGCGGAGCTGGTGGCCCGCTGAACCGAACCAATTTCAAGGGAATTCAAACGATGTCGCGTCTACAGCTTTCGCTGGCCCTGAGCCTCGTGATCATCGCCTCGGTGGCCCAGGCCGAAGCGCCCACCCAGCCTCTGGCCTACCCCGAGGAAACCCACCTGGCGAATCTGCGCCAGCTCAGCTTTGGCGGCCAGAACGCCGAGGCCTATTTTTCCTTCGACGGCAGCGAGCTGATCTTCCAGTCCACTCGGGACGAGCTGGAGTGCGACGCCATCTTCCGCATGGCCAGCGACGGTAGCCGGGTGCGCCAGGTCTCGTCCGGAGAGGGGGCCACGACCTGCGCCTTTATCGCGCCGGACGGCCAATCCATCATCTACGCATCCACGCACTTGGCGGGCCCCCAATGCCCGCCAAAGCCGGATTACTCCCAGGGCTATGTCTGGCCCCTGTACCCGAGCTACGACATCTTCCGCGCCGACCCGGAGGGGGGCAACCTGCAGCCGCTGACCAATAGTCCCGGCTACGATGCGGAGGCGGTCTACGCGCCCCAGGGCGACCGCATCGTCTTTACTTCGCTGCGCAGCGGCGACTTGGAATTATATTTAATGAACCCGGACGGCAGCGGGGTGGAGCCGCTCACCGACCAGCCGGGCTACGACGGGGGCGCCTTCTTCTCCCGGGACGGCGAATGGCTCGTCTGGCGCGCATCCCGCCCCGAGGGCCAGGCGCTAGCCGACTACCGGGCCCTGCTGGAACAGGGCCTGATCCGCCCCGGCCAGCTCGACCTCTATATCATGCGCCTGGACGAGCGCCGCCCGATCCGCCTCACCGACAATGGCGCCGCCAACTTCGGTCCCTATTGGCACCCGGACGGTCGCCATATTGTCTTCTCCAGCAATCTGCACGACCCCGAGGGCCGCAACTTCGACCTCTACCTGATCGACGTCCAGACCCGGGAACTGGAACGCATCACCCGCTACGAGGGGTTCGACGGCTTCCCCATGTTCTCCCACGACGGCAAGCGCCTGGTGTTCGCCTCCAACCGCAACGGCAAGGTGCGCGGCGAGACCAATGTCTTTGTTGCCGACTGGCGGTGGTGAGCCCCGCACCTGGCATTCCCTACCTCGGCCGGCCATACTGAGATCCAGCACCGAGGCGAACAGGAGCCCGCATGGCCACCAAGAAGCTGAAACACGAAGCCGAACTGCTCAAGCTGGCCCTGCACGCCGGCATGCTGTATGCCGAGAAAACCGGGGCGGCCAAATTCGATCCCACCGACTCCGCCGGCGACAAGATCGAGTTCGTCTACAAGCTGCTGGTGCATGACGGCCAGATCCAGCCCCTGGCCAAGGACCAGCTCAGCGAACCGAATATGAAGCACAAGCTGGCCATCTGGGCCTCAAAGAAACTACCCGAGGGACATCCCTTGCTGTCGGGGTGACCCCGTTCGAGTTTGGGCGAATTTAACCGCCAGCCGGGCAATGGTTCGAGAGATTCTGTTCTGGGCGCCGAGCCTTCGCAACGGAGACCCGCTCTGAATTGATTCGCTGGGTTGGTGCAGTCGCTACCGGATGAAGCCCGGCCCGTAGAGCGATGCACAGGGGCGGCGGCGCTTTCGGGTAGCCGCAGCCGACCCTTGATTGGAGAGATTCCTCGGGCGGGCAAGAACCAGCGCGGGGAACCTAACAGGCTGGCTGACTTTACCGGTTTGTTGACTCCATCGCACGCCGGCATTTGGAGCAGAGTGCTGATAGCGCAATGCCCCTCCAATGGATGGTGTGGCGGGATACGGGGGCGCTCAATCGCTCACTCGCGTCCCGCGGGGGTTACCTATTCGGTCTTTCGTTGATCTCAATCACATCCCCAGTGTTTTCGAAATCGTTTTCCCCTGGCGCAAGTAACTAGAATTTTAAGTGGCAAGCTCCGGTGGCTTTGATTTTCCAGGCCGGGGATAGTTGTGGTGCGATCAGTTGCTCAATGGAAAGCTGGCAGCAGCAGGTGCAGCTGGTCCTGAATAATCAGGAGTTGCAACATGAAAGCGATCAAAGCAATCGGTTTTGGTCTGGCGCCGCTGTTGGCTGGTGTGGGCTTCAGCGTTCTCGCCGCGTCGCCCCCGACCTATGGGACGTCGCCGAGCCAGCTTCAGCTGCAGCGCCCCCCTGGTGGGGCGGTGCTGATCTCCCAATGCCCCTCGGGCTGGGTCAAGATCGGGTCGCTCGACAACGGGGGGTTCAAATGCAAGCCGAAGGCGCCTGCGCCCCTCAACTGCCCGCCGGGTACCTACTATGTTGCGCAACCCTGTGAGGTCGGTTGCTGGCCAGAGATCAAGTAAGTAGGGAAAAAGCGATGGGAGATTGGGCCCATTCGCTGGCCGGTCTCCCGCTACGCCTCCTACGCCTTTATCCGATCTGCAGCACGCAGCCCGGGTATTACTCGGGCTACGCGGGTCGCCTCTAGTCCGGGGCGGATCAGCTCATCTCCGGCACCAGCTTGCCCTGCGCATGTCTCTCCCCGACCAGCTGATTGGATCCTTTGCGCTGTCTTCTCGTGCCTTCTACTCGAGCCAATGCGCCGGCAGTTTGCGGCGGCTGACCGGCGGCCCGTCAGGGTCTACAATCAGCCTGACAAACAAAACAAGCCACCCATCTAGGAGAGCCGAAAATGAAGCCATTCCTGTTGCCCTTGCTGGCATTGCTGCTGGCAACACCCGCCCTGGCGGAGCTGCGCACCGAGACCATCGAATACCGAGATGGCGAGACGACGCTGCGCGGCCATCTGGCTTGGGACGACAGTCTACCGAGCCCGCGCCCCGGCATTATCGTGGTGCATGAGTGGTGGGGCCTGAACGACTACGCCCGCAGCCGCGCCGAGCAGCTGGCGGGCATGGGCTACGTCGCTTTTGCGGTGGACATGTACGGCGAAGACAAGGTCACCAGCCATGGCAGCCAGGCCAAGGAGTGGATGCAGCAGATCACCGCCAATGCCGACGCCTGGCGCGCCCGCGCCCTGCTTGGGCTGGAGATCCTGCGCAATCGGGACGAAGTGGACGCCGAAAAGCTCGCCGCCATCGGCTATTGCTTCGGCGGCGCCACGGTGATGCAGATGGCTTATGCGGGGGCCGATCTGGACGGGGTGGTGAGCTTCCACGGTTCCCTGCCTCCGGCCCAGGAGGCGGACCTGGTGCGGATCCAGGCTCGGGTGCTGGTAGAGCACGGGGCCGCGGACGGCTTCGTGCCGGCGGAGCGCATCGCCCAATTCCAGGCCGCCCTGGAGCAGGCCGGTGCCGATTGGCAAATGAACGTATACGGCGGGGCCAAGCACAGTTTCACCAACCCGGGCGCAGACAGTGCCGGCATCGACGGGCTGGCCTACAGTGCGACCGCAGACCGGCGCTCCTGGCAAAGCATGCAGCGCTTCTTCTCCGAGCTGTTCGGCGACCAATGAGCCCGCAGGAGCAGTAATGACCCTCTATCTAGTGCAACACGGCGCCGCGGTGCCGGAACAAGAAGACCCGGAGCGGCCCCTTAGCGCCCAAGGCGCGGAAGACATCGAGCGCTTGGCCGGATTGCTCGCGCACTTGGCGGTGTCTGTGGCCCGGGTACTGCACAGCGGCAAGACCCGGGCCGAACAGACCGCCGCCAAACTGGCTACGGCGGTGCTGGAGCGCGGCGAGCCGGAGGCGACGACCGGCCTCAAACCCAAGGACGACCCCGCCCTGCTGGCCGAGCGTTTGGCGGGGCTGAGCGAGGATTGGCTGCTGGTCAGCCACCAGCCCCTGCTGGGCCGTCTCACCTCGCTGCTGGTGAGCGGCGACCGCGAGGCGCCTTTGGTGGTATTCCAGCCGGGTACCCTGTTGGCGCTGGAGCCGGAAGCTGATGGCGGTTGGCAGATCGCTTTGGTGCTGCCGCCCTATGTGCTCAACGGCCGGCGCTAAGCCCCGGTGCTGGTCTATCTGCACGGTTTCGCCAGCTCCGGGCAGTCGCTCAAGGCCCGCCGGCTCGCCGGATGGCTGGCGCCCTTGCCAGTCCTGGCCCCGACCTACCCCCAGAATCCGGCGCGGGTCGGAGCCTTTCTGCGCGAATATGTCCAGGACCAGCTGGCGGCACGGCGGCCGGAGCGGCTGTTGCTCGTGGGTTCCTCCTTGGGGGGCTACTACGGCGAGTGGCTGGCCCGGGAGCTTGGCTGCGGCCTGGTGCTGATCAACCCGGCCCTGGATCCGATAGGGGTGCTGCGACCCCTGCTGGGGGAGAACCGCATCTATTGTTCCGGCGAGCGGTTCCACTTCGGTCCCGAGGACCTCCAGGCCCTGGCGCGCTATGACTGCGGCAAGCCCTGCGTTGGTGCCGGTCCCCGACTGCTGCTGGTGGACCTGGGTGACGAGGTAATCGACTCGCAGTTAGCCTTGACCCGCTACCGGGACTGCGCCCGTTGCCTGGCATTCGAGGGCGGCGACCATGCCTTCGCCCACCTGCGGGAATCCCTGGACGCCATCCTCGATACCTATCGGGCCTGTCCCCCCGTTTCCCTGGCCGCCGGCGCCTGAGCGCAGCACGGCCGCAAGCATCTTAGGAGTTCATCCGATGTCGGAAGAAGGCCGCTTTACCATCCATTTGGAACATCTGCAGGACTACGAGTACAAGGTTCGCTTCGACTGGGATCAGGTTGCCGACCTGCTGGTCGACGAGCCCCCGCCCCTCGGCGGCCAGGCCGGGCCCAATGCCTCACGCCTGTTGGCGGCGGCCACCGCCAACTGTCTAAGCGCCAGCCTGATGTTCTGTGTCAGCAAGAACGAGGTGCCGCCCGAGAGCATGCAGACCTCGGTCACCTGCAGGTTGGTGCGGAACGAAAAGAAGCGCCTGCGCATCGGCGGCATGCAGGTGCGCATTCAGGTCAGCGGTGAACTGGAGCAGGCCGCCCGCATGAAACGCTGCCTGGACCTGTTCGAAGACTTCTGCGTGGTCACCGCCAGCATCCGGGAAGGTATACCGGTGGCGGTGGAGGTGGTGGATGCGGGCGGCGAAGTGATGCATCGGGCGGAGTGATAAGTGAAGCGCAGCTTTGTCCCCACAGCCGCGCCCCTCACTTTTCGCTTCTAACCGGGAAACTTCACCCCACAGCCCCCCAGCCCGCAGTAACCGTTGGGATTCTTTGCCAGGTACTGCTGGTGATAGCCTTCGGCGTAGTAGAACTCCGCGGCCGGCAGGATCTCGGTGGTGATGGCGGGGCGGCCGGCCGCATTCAGGGCCTGTTGGTAACGCTCCCGGGAGGCCTCGGCGGCCCGTAGTTGCCGCTCGTCGTAGCAGTAGATGCCGGAGCGGTACTGGGTGCCGCGGTCGTTGCCTTGGCGCATGCCCTGGGTCGGGTCGTGGGCCTCCCAGAAGACCTCTAGCAGGGCCTCGTAACTGACCCGTTCCGGGTCGTAAACGACCAGCACTACCTCATTGTGTCCGGTGCGCCCGGAACAGACTTCCTCGTAGGTCGGATTGGGGGTGAAGCCGGCGGCATAGCCCACCGCCGTGGTGTAAACCCCCGGCGTTTGCCAGAAGCGCCGTTCGGCCCCCCAGAAGCAGCCGAGACCAAACATCGCGGTTTGCATCCCATCGGGAAACGGCGGTTGCAAAGCGTTGCCGGTCACGAAGTGGGGCTCGGGGACCGGCATTCGGGTGTCACGCCCCGGCAAGGCCTGCTCCGGGGTCGGCATCTGGGTCTTGCGCAGGAATTGCATCATGGTGCGGGTCTCCTTGGGTCTAGGGTAGGCGGTTTCCAGGGAGCAGGGGCTCTTTTCCCGCAACCCGTCAACATCGATGGGTTTCTGAAGCATTTAGCTGCTTGCTCCGCCGCCTGCTTTACTGGCCTTTGGGGGCTCGGAGAAGTCGCTTCAGGGATCTGGACTACAATTGGAAAAATTGTAATGGTCGCGCCGGTTTTCAAGCTCGGCCGCTGCCGAAGCGAGTGGTTCGGAATGACTTATGCCCAAGGAAGCCCTGCAATCCCCTGACCTTCCTTCCCGCAGGCTCTACCGGAGGGGCGACGAGCTGGGTATTGCCGGAGTGCGTAAGGTTTGGCCCGCGCAACAAGCCGGGGGCCCGCTACGCGGGCTGGCGGATCAACCGGCCTCCCTGCGGGACGCCGCTGGTCTGCTCCCGGCAAAGGCTGACCGCTTCTGGCCGGACGGGGCTTCCGGGCCGGCAATGGCAGTCAGAGATTCGGGGGCGGGTTGATGGAGCGCCTGCTCCTGCTGTTGCAATTGTTGGTGCTGATCGGCATGGTCAATGGGGCGCCGATTCTCCTGCGCCGGGCCCTGGGTGAGCACCTGAGCCACCGGGTAGACGGCGGTTGCCTTTGGCCTGACGGCCGCCCGCTGTTCGGCCCCCGCAAGACCCTGGTCGGCTTGGCTGGCGCCATAATAACCGGAACGCTGCTGGGTTGGGCTTTCGGCCTGGGCTGGCAGGTCGGTCTGCTGATGGGCGGGTTCGCGATGCTGGGCGACCTGGGCTCCAGCTTCGTCAAGCGGCGCTTGAAGGTGCCCCCCAGCGGGCAGGCCCCCGGACTGGATCAGATCCCCGAGTCCCTGTTCCCCCTGCTGGCGGTGCGCGATCCCCTGAATCTGGCCTGGGGTGAGATTGCCCTGGTGGTGCTCGCCTTCGTGCTGCTCGACAGCCTGATCTCGCCCCTGCTGTATCGCCTGCGGATAAGGAATCGGCCGTTTTGAAGGTGAGGGGGAATTCCGCGGCTAGTATCTACCCCCTCACTCCTCACTCCTCACCAACGTATGCACGGTCACCTCCGGCGGGCAGTTCAGGCGCACGTCGACGATGGACGTGCCGCAGCCGCGGGAGGTATAGCCGGTCAGTTGATGATATCGCCAGGGGCCGGCGGCCAGGCGGCGCGGGCAGTCGGCGTCCCAGGTCAGGGGGATGCCGCCGGGTAGGCAGATCTGGCCGCCGTGGGTGTGGCCGCACAACACCAGGCTGAAGTCGGCGTGGGCTGCGCGCATATAGGTCTCGGGGGTGTGAGACAGCAGCAAGGATACCTGGTCGTGGGGGATGTCTTCGGCCGCCTTCTCGATATTGTCGACCCGGTAATAATGGGCGTCGTCGATGCCGGCCAGGTGGATGCGTTCGCCCCCACGCTCGATGCTCACCGACTCGTTGAGCAGCATGCGGATGCCCAGGGCCTCGAAGCCGGGCACCAGTCGGATGCTGTCGTGGTTGCCGAGGACGCCGAAGACCGGGTCCTTGAGGTGCAACCGCAGTTGCTGCATCCCGTCCAGGGCGGGTTCGTGGTCGCCGAAAGTCTTGGCCCGGTAATCGCCGGTGAGCACGCACAGGTCGTATTCCAGCTCGCGCACGCAGGCGCTCTGGGCGTGCACTGTCTCCTGGTTCATGTCCAGATGCAGGTCGCTGAGCTGGAGAATGCGGAAGCCGTCGAAGGCCGGCGGCAGGTCCGGTAGGGCGATCCGGTTGTGCCGGACCTCGATCCGCAGGGCATTGCGCCGTCCGCGCCCGTGCAGGCCCGCGAGGCGCAGCGAGTTGCGGATCACCGAGTGGATGGAGTACCAGTTTTCCAGATGGAAGAACCCGGTACCCAGGCCGAACACGCGGGCTTCGAAGTCGGTCTCTATGCCGAGGCGCTGCTTCAGGTGCACCCGACCGATACGCTGCTCCAGGGCTGCGTAATCCTGTTGGTTCATGGGGCCGTACCGCATTCCGGTGTCAGGGCCGGCCGATTCTGGCACAATGCCGCCTGAGCTGGTTGCAATCGGTTCGCCATCCACTAAATTTTTCTCCGCCGAGCTCGCGGCCGGCGGACCACGAGGAGCCTGGTATGAAGATACCCTTTCTGCGCCTAACCTGCCACGGCCTGTTGCTGCTCGCCGGCCTCATGTTGGGGCCGGTCGCCGCGGCCGACGACAAGCCCCTGACCTACGACCGCATCAGCCTGCAGGCAGCGGCCAGCGCCGAGGTCGGCAACGACATCTTGGTGGCGGTGCTGTTTGCTCAGCGCGAGGGCGATAATGCCCAGGAACTGGCGGCAGAGGTCAACAGCGCCATCGCCTGGGGACTGGAGATAGCCAAGGCGCAACCCGAGGTTCAGTCCCAGACTCTCGATTACAGCACCGCGCCGGTGTACGACAAGCAGCGGCTCACCGGCTGGCGGGTGAGCCAGCAGCTGAGGTTGCGCAGCGAGAATGCCGCTGCCTTGAGCGAGCTGATCGGCCAGTTGCAGGAGCGCCTGGCGGTGCGCTCTATCGATTATCGTTTGTCGCCAGATAAGCGGAGCGCGGCCGAGCGCCAGCTGGTGGTGCAGGCAATCGCCAGTTTCAAGCGTCGCGCCGCTCTGGTCGCCGAACAGTTCGAGCGGCCCGACTACCGGCTGGTGGCACTGCAAGTGAATACCGGCTCGGAGCCGATTCGCATGCGCGCCGTGCGGGCCGCGGCTATGAGCGCTGATGCGGCCGTGGCCCCGGTGATGGAGGCCGGAACCCAACGGGTCGAGGTGCATGTGAGCGGTACCATCGAATTGGTGCTGCCCTAATCCTGGACCGGTGCCGTCATCGGCGCCGTGGGGGGTAGGCGGCGAAGGTCAGGGCAATCAGCA
>CBDUCL010000009.1:0-25884 GCA_965365625.1 uncultured Chromatiales bacterium
TCCTGCTGCGGGTGCCCCCGGGCCGCGCCCCCGAGCTGCACGCCAGCCTGCGCCAAGGCGGGGTACTGGTAAAGAACCTGCACGGAGCCCATCCGCTGCTGGAAGACTGCCTGCGCATCACCGTCGGCCGCCCGGACGAGAACACCGCCTTCCTGAAGGCGCTCACCGCAGCGCTCTGAGATCTGCGCGACCGGTCATCGCGGACTGGTGGGACCGTTTCAACCGGCTTCAGATGCAGCACGGCGACCCCTTCGTCGGCGGCCGGCTGGCGGAGATCGCAGCCACCCTGGGGGCGACGGGAATCCGGGTCGTGCCGGTGCCGGTGATATCCAGCCGCGCCGCGCCCGGGCGTCGCCTGCAACAGCTGGAATATTGGCGCGATCTGCTGCTGTCTGGGGCCGAATCGATGCTGCGCCGCGGCCGCGTGGGCCAACCCGGTTGCGAAGCGCTGAAGGCGGCGTTCGAGGCGGTTCGCGCCAAGCCGGGTGTCGAGTTTGAATACCGCGCCGTGCGTCTCATTTGCGGTCGCGGAGTCTGAGGATGCAGTCCGTTCGCCGGTTCAAGAGACGGTCGGTGTCCGTGGATTCATGCTGGAACGGCTCGCCGTGGCGTGCGAACAGGTCTTCGAGTTCGGTGTCATCTTCCGGCGCCAGCGACTGCTTCAGGGTGCGCAACACATCGGTGATCAAACAGGGTTCCTTTCGCTCGAGTAGAGTCCACGGTACCTGGAGCAGACGGTCATGGGCCCCCCTGTCTTCCCTACGATGGGAGTTGCCCCACTGAACGGCGTAGGGCGAGTAGGCGCGCCGGCCGGAGTCGCAAAACGACCCCGGACCGGCTGTGCCGTGCATCACGCGGCTGCCTGCTCGGCGCCGCCTCGGCTCAGAATCTCATAGACTTCGGTAAGGGCCTCGTCGCCACCTACGTTGCCGGGAAAGATCACCACCGGCAGGTTCGGGAAACGGGGGTGGTCGTCGGGGCAGCGCACCACCGAGCAGCCGGCGCGCACCTGGCCCAGCACCCGGGCGGTGCGCAGGGCCAGGCCTTGACTCAGGGTATCGTTGGAGGTGATGCCGCCCTTGCTGACCAGAAAGCCGATCTCCGGCGGTAGGTTCCGCACCAGCCGCATCAGGAAGCCGGAGACCCGCTCGCCGAAGGCCAACCGCTCGGCGCTGCTGGCGAATCGGCGCTCGCCGCGGCTGGTATAGAGCACGGCGCCCCGGTCTTCGGCCTGGGCCCGGGCCAGCTCGGCCTGGATGTCGGCAAACAGGGCCGACTCGTCGGCCAACAGCCGTTCCAGGTCGACATGGACCGGCAGTACCTGGGTGTGCTCGCGCAGGTGCGCGAGCTGGCGGCTGGATTTATCGACATGGGAGCCCACTAGGACCACCCCCGGCCGGCCGCCGAGCACGTAGCGCGACATCTCTGCCGCCGGCACTGGCTGCGGCGGCAGTCCCGCCAGGGAGGTGAGCAGGCTCGCGGCGCTGCGGAACAGGAAGCGCTTGCCGCCGGCTGCCGCCGCCAGCAACTGGCGGCAGAAGCCGTCCAGGTCGGACTGCCGCTCGGCATCGACCACGCAACAGCGGTTGCCGGAAAGGCCCTGCAGCCGCGCACTCAGGTCCCCGCGCACATCCGCCAGGCCGAAGCGCTCGACCGCAGCGGCGGGGATGCGCCCGCCGGTCTTCTCCTCCACATAGTCCGGCAGATAGGCGTGGCTGAAGCCGAACACCGAGTCGCGGGCGAACTCGGTGCGGTTGACCGGCACCGGCTCGCCGTCGACCAGCAGGTAGTGGGTGCCGTCGCGGGTGAAGCGCCCGCCCTCGAAGAACGCGGGCACGAGGAAGTGGGCGTCGAACGGGCCCAACTCTTCGGCAATGACATCGGTCTCCACCGGGTAGTGGCCACGCAGGGTGGAGTCGGAGCGGCTGACCATGACCGGATTGACCGGCTGGCCCTCGGCGGCCAACCGGTCCAGGGCCTGGCGCAGGTTGACGCAGATCTCCCGGGTCACCTTGGCGGCCCGATCGGCGTTCATGCCGCGGGTGTTGCTGAGCACGAAGAACAGGGGCGCCGGGTCCCGCAGCGCCGCGGTCAGGGTGTCCGGGTCCCATTGGGTCAGCAGCAGGCAGCTGTGGACTGTCTGGGAGCCGGTCGGGTCGTCGTCAATGGCGATGATCTTGGTCGTTGGCGCCTGGCTCATTTCGGCTCCTCCCTCAGTCGCCGGCCAGCAGCTCGCAGGCCCGCTGCTCCAGGGTCTCGCCGCTGATGCCGTTGAAGCCCATGATCTCCGCCGGGCTGGCGGTGGTTTCGCCGCGCTGCCAACCGAACAGGTCCCGGGCCGAGGTGCGACTGCGCATCAGCACCGGCTCCAGGGCCAGGGTGCCGCCGCCGCTGACGCCGATCAGGGCATCGCCGCCGAACAGGGCCTGGAACTCGGCGTCGCCCATAAACTGGCCGTCGGCCTCGGCGGAATGCTGCCAGGCGACATCGCCGGGACGGAACAGCCGCCGCGGGTTGGCCACGCTGACGATGCGCACCCGCTGCCCGGCGGCTTCCAGGCGCTCTTTGGCCTCGAACACCGGCAGCAGCACCATGTCGCCGGTGACCGCGAACACCACCAGTTCGCCCTCGCCCGCGGGGGACTCATAGAGCGTCGCCGCGCCCCGCTCGATGGCCGCGGCGGCCTGCTCCGGGCTGGTGTAAACCGGCAGCGGCGACTTGGAGGCGACGATGCTGATGCTCTTGTTGGACTGCTTCAGCGCCCAGCCATAGGCGGCCTGAATCATATTGGCGTCCGCCGGGTACAGCAGATAGACGTTGCCGTTGCGCATCTGGCCGCCGATGTAGTTCTCGATCTCGGGGCGCTGGTGGGTCCAGCCGTTGCGGCCCTGCTCCAGGGCGCCGGCGGTGAACATGGAGACCACCGCCGGGGTCTTGCGCCGCAGCTCGGCCATGGCCTGGCCCACGGTCTGGACGATGGGCCAGCCGTTGATCGCGAAGCTCTCATAGGACAGCCACAGGGAACGGCCGCCGAACAGGGCCAGGCCGGCCGCGAAACCGGCGCAGGCGTCCTCGTTCAGGGGCTCGTAGACCTGGCCGCTGGGAGCCTGGTTGTAAAGCGGGTCGGCCGTTGGGTGACGGATCTGCAGGGCGTCGTTAATGGCCTTCATATTCGAGGCCTCGTTGCCGTCCGCATTGGTGACCACGAACTCCGGGTCGCGCCGCCCCAGCTCCGCCACCATCTGCGCCATGGCGGATGCCGGTACCGCCTTGTCGCCGACCGGGAAGGCAGTCATCGGCAGCTCCCCGATATCCCGCATCGGGCGCTCGAACTCGGTGACCACGGTCTGGCCCGCCGGGCCGCCGCCGGCGCGCTGCATATTGGTGCGCACCAGGGCCCAGGCCTCCGGGGCCAGGGCGCGCCGCTGCAGGGCGGCGGCGATGTTGTCCTTGGCCGGGTGGTCCCCCGGGTACAGGTTATGGGACTTGGCGCCGTCCGCATGCACCCCGGCCCCCTTCAGCTGCTTGACGATGAGCGCGGTCAGGGTGCCCCCCATGGCCGATTCCGCCGCCGCCTGGGCCGCCTCAAGCACGGCCCGGGTGAAGGCGAGGCGCGCCTGCGGGCCGAAACGGGTACTGTCCACGTAGGCGCCGGGCTGGCCCGCATCGTCGAAGTTCTTGGCGTCGACCAGAATCACACGCTCGAAGTCGTGGGCGCGCCAGTAGTCGATCATCTGCTGGTTGCTCATCAGGGAGACCATTGAATGGTGCTCCTGGCTGTAGCCGTTCCAGACCAGCACCGGCAGGAAGTTGGTGACCTCCGGATAGCTGGTGTGGAAGTGCTTGATGGCGGACAGGATATAGGGCTCGCCCAGGCCGCCGTCGCCGATGGTGCAGGGGAACAGCTTGTCGCGGTTGAGGTAGGCGCCGGCCATGGCGAAGTGCTGGCCCTGTCCCAGGGGGCCGGCCGGGGCCAGTAGGCCGGGGATGGCGCCCGAGAGGTGGCCCAGCAGGCCGCCGCGCTCGCGGAAGCGGGCCTGCAGGTCATTCATGTCGCGGATGCCCATGGCCTCCAGCGACCCGTCCAGAAACATGGCGCTGTAGAAGCCCGGTGCGTGGTGACCGACCTCGGTAACGATGTTGGTGTGGCCCAGCATTACCAACGCGGCGTAAGCGTCCGCCGAGCTGGCAAAGCCCCCCGGGTGGCCCGATTCCTTGGAAGCGCAGAGCTGCAGAGTGGTGTAGCGCAGGGCGTCGGCCATGAGCTGGGTCTGGTAGACCTCCGCCTCGCCCAGGCCCTGGATGCTGTGACCCTCGGCGCTCACCGCCGGCGTGGCGGCGAGTGCGGAGAACTCGGCGCCCGCCTCCCCAAAGTGCAGCATCCCATTGCAGAAATCCGGATGGGCCGGAAACAGTTCTTGTGCGGCTGTGCTCATGGTGTCCACTCCTGTCTGGTTCCCGGCGCCGACTTGGCCCGGTGTTGAGGCAAAAGCTAGGCGTTGGCGCAGTATTCCGCAATACAGTAGTGATTTCATAATGCGGAATACGATAAAGAGAAGGAGTGCATAGATTCAATACCCTATTGATAAACATAGAATTAATGGCCTATCCTATCAGCTGTTAGAGGTGTTTTCACAATGCGGAAAGGTTCGAAATCCTGAGACAATTGGCGAAAACACTGTTTTTTTGAAATATGATTCGATATTTTCCGCATTGTGAAATAATGAGAGTGATCCATGAAAGAACCCGCCGCTCCTAACCGCATCCAGGTCATCGACCGGGCCGCCGCCCTGCTCGACGCCATTGCCCGCTACCCTGACCCGGTGAGCCTGAAGGTACTCGGTGCCGAAACCGGCCTGCATCCGTCCACCGCCCACCGCATTCTCGCCTCCCTTATCGACAATCGCTTGGTGGAGAAGGATGCCGGGGGCCGCTACCGCCTGGGCTTGCGCCTGTTGCAACTGGGGGTGCGCCTGCATAGCAATATCGACCTGCGTTCCGTGGCCCTGCCGGTAATGGAGGGGCTACGGGACCGGCTGGGGGAATCGGTCAATCTCACCATCCGCGAGGGCGACGAGGTGGTGTATATCGAAAAGGCCACCCCCAACCGCATGATGCACGTGCAACAACTGGTGGGCAGCCGCGCGCCCTTGCACGTCACCGCGGTGGGCAAGCTGATGCTCGGGGCCGCCGGGCCCGAGGCGATTCGGGGCTACGCCCGGCGTACCAACCTGCCGGCCTACACTCGCAATACCATCACCACCGAAGCGCGCTTGGTCGAGGCCTGTGCTAAAGCGGTTCGGCTGGGTTATGCCCTGGACGACGAAGAGGCGGAGATCGACGTCGGCTGCATTGGCGTGTTGCTCTACGACGGCACCGGCAATGTGGCCGCCGGCCTGTCGGTTTCGGCCCCAATCGAGCGCCGTCGCCTGGCTTGGGTCGATGAAATGTTGACCGCAGGGCGGGAGATCTCGGGCCAGCTGGGGTTCGTTGGAGAGGGGTGAGGACTGAGGCCTGAGGACTGAGCGCCGCAGCGCGGTGCCCGCGCCCACATTCGAAAGTAACGATTCGACGTAGGAGGCGCGCCCTCGCGCCGATTGGCCGCTGGCAGCGGCATCGAGGCCGAATCGCGCCGAGGGCGGCGCTCCTGCCTTCCCGTGCCGGCCGGCGAGGGTTTCAGCGGGCCGCGGTGGTAAAACTTGAGGCATAGAAAGGGGCCCCAACCGCATCATGGGGGACTCGGCCGCAAAACTAAAATCAACGATTTAGCTGTAAGTTACTTGGAAGGACTGAGGACTTGGGTCGTCGGCGCGCCGGGGGCGCCTTACCCCCGCTTTCTGCGGCGCCGATAGGGGCGGGGCAGCGGGCTAGTTCCCCGGGCGCTGGGCGGTGACCGCCGACAGTTCGAGGCGTTCGTTGCCGCGCCAGGCGCCGATCTGCACCCGGGTGCCGGGTAGCTTGGTGGCGATCAGGCTGGACAGGTGGTGCACGTCCCGGGGCTCGATCTGGTCGATGTGGGTGATTACGTCCCCCGGGCGCAGACCCGCCAACTCTGCCGGGCCGTCTTCGCTGACCCCGGAAATCAGCACCCCGTCGGAGTCGCGCAGGCCGAAGGATTCCGCCAGCTCGGGAGTCACGTCCTGGCCGTTAATGCCGATCCAGGCCTGGGTCATGCGTCCGTTGGCAATCAGCTGCCGCATGACGCCGATGGCCAGTTCCACCGGGATCGCGAACCCGATGCCGTGGGAGCTGCCGGTCTCGGAGAAGATGGCGGTATTGATGCCGATCAGCTCGCCGCGGGCATTGATCAGGGCGCCGCCGGAATTGCCCGGGTTGATCGCCGCATCGGTCTGGATAAAGTTTTCGTAGGCATTGATGCCGAGCCGGCTGCGGCCGGTGGCGCTGACGATGCCCATGGTCACCGTCTGGCCGACGCCGAAGGGGTTGCCGATGGCCAGCGCTACGTCGCCGACCCGGATTGTGCCGGAATCCCCGAGCGGGGCGCTGGGCAGGCGCGGGGCGTCTTCGATCTTGAGTACCGCGATATCGGTGTCGGCGTCGCTGCCCACCAGGCTGACCGCCACGTTGCGTCCGTCCGCCAGTACCACCTTGATGCCTTCGGTCTCGGCGATGATGTGATTGTTCGTAAGCAGATAGCCGTCGCTGCTTAGGATCACCCCGGAGCCGAGGCTGGTTTCCAGCTCCGGCTGCGGCGGTTGCTCGCCGAAGAAATAGCGCAGTAGGGGCGCCTGATGCATCCGGCCGGGCTCGCGCTTGACCTTGGTAGAGTAGATGTTGACCACCGACGGGGCCACTCGGTCCACCCCGTCCGCATAGGAGACGGGTCCACTGCCCAAGGCCGGATCCGGCACTGGCCCGTTCTCCACGGCCGGGGGAGGCGGTTCTTCCAAAAGATCCGGACGCAGCACCAGGATCGCCAGGGAAGCGGCAAGAGCCGCGGCCAGCGAGGTGCTGATCAGGGTAGCGAAGGACTGGAATCTCATGCTGCACCTAACCTACCATTTACCGCACCCGGCCGCGAGGGGCCGGTGATCCCGACCGGAGGCCCTGGATGCTGTCCCTTTCCCGCCTGCAAAGCTACTGCGACCAGCTGTTGCGGATCGACGAATTCGAAGACTATTGCCCCAACGGCCTGCAGGTGGAGAGCGGGGAGCAAGTGCAGCGGTTGGCCACCGGGGTCACCGCCAGCCAAGCACTGATCGACGCTGCGGCCGATTGGGAGGCCGATGCGCTGCTGGTGCATCACGGCTATTTCTGGAAGGGCGAGCCCCCCTGTATCCGCGGCCTCAAGGGCCGGCGCATCGCCAGCCTGATCCGCGACGGCATCAGTCTGCTGGCCTACCATCTGCCGCTGGACAGTCATCACGATCTGGGCAACAACCGCCAGCTTGCGGACCGACTCGGTATCCGCGAGGCCGAGCCCGCCGCAGAGGTCAAGCTGCTGTGGCAGGGCCGCACGGGCGCGGCGCTGAGCGCCGAGGACCTGGCGGCGTTGCTGGAGGAGCGGCTGGGGCGGGCGCCCCTGCACCTGCCCGGCGGACCCTTGCAAATCCGGCGCTTGGCTTGGTGCACCGGCGCGGCCCAGGGCTATATCGAGCAGGCGGCGGCCCTGGGGATGGATGCCTATATCAGTGGGGAGGTCTCGGAGCAGACCGCGCACCAGGCGCGGGAACTGGGCATCCACTATTTCGCCGCCGGACATCATGCCACCGAACGCTACGGGGTGCAGGCGCTGGGCGAGCATCTGGCCCGGGAATTCGGGCTGGAGCACCGATTTATCGAGATTCCCAACCCAGTTTGATCTGCTGCCTGGGCTAATCTGGCCTCAGCGCACCCATATCTCCACCCGACGGTTCTTCTGCCGGCCTTGCTCGGTATCGTTGGAGGCGACCGCCGCGGTTCCGCCGAAGCCCCGGGCCTTGACCACCTTGACCCCTCGCTCCCGCAGGTACTTGGCTACCTGCTGGGTACGCCGACCGGAGATCTCCAGCATCATCGTCGGCAGCACGGGGTCTTTCTCCGCGAAGCCGAACAGCATTACCCCAGTGTCCATCTTGCCGTTTTGCTGCAGCCAGTTGCGCACCCGGTCGGCGTCCCGTTTGGCCTTGTTGTCTAGCTCTATGGACCGGCCTTTGAAGCGGATGTTTACCGACAACCGCTGGGCCCCTTCCACCATGTCGAGAAAGCGATCCGGATATTGCTCGCCGACCGGGCCTGCGCTGGCGCGCACCCGTTGCGAGACGAAACCGGTGTCGTCAACGATCGGCTGTGCGGCGTCCGAGACCGCATATTCGGCCAGGCGGTGCGCCGCCTCCCCGGCCGCATCGCCCGGCAGGTAGAAAAACAACCGGCGCGACAGCGCGTAGTCCTCGGTCGCAACCGTGAACCGGCTGGGGGCGATGGCCGGCGCACCGGAGTCGGAGATCGCCAGGGCTTTGGCGCTGCGCACATAGGCCAGTCCGGTGAAGCCGATGGAATTCGGGTCTGCGGCTACCGCATCCGAGAGTTCGGCATTGCTCTGGTAGCGCTTGGCGCCGGCGTCGATCTCATCGTTCTTGCCCAACACCAGGGAGCGGAACACGTCGAAGGTGCCGGAGGCATCGTCCCGGGCGTGCAATTGGATGCTGCCGGGCTCGCCACCGACCTCGTCCCAGTCCTTGACCTGGCCGGAGAAGATCTGCTTGAGCTGGGCCTTGGTCAGGGCATTGATCGGGTTGGCGGGGTGCACCACCACGGCGATGCCATCGAGGGCGATCACGTACTCGTTCTCCGCGGCTCTCAGGTCTCCCACCGCGGCCAGGGCGTTAACCTCCTTCTGCTTCGCCGGCCGCGAGGACATGGCCAGATCCGCCTCCCGGTTCTGCAGCGCCCGAAAGCCGGTGCTGGAGCCATAGGCCTTGAAGTCCACCATCAAGGAGTCGCCGGAATTGTTGGTCGCCCGTAGCCGGGTTTCCTCGCCGTTCTCCGAGATCTCACCGATCTCGTAGTTCTGGCTCTCCAGCCAGCCCTCGGCCAGGGCCGGGCCCAGGCGCGCCCCGACCGTGTTGGAGCCCTGGATCCGCAGTTCCTGGGTCGCGGACTGGGCTTGTAGCGAAAAGCAAATCAGTGCAAAGCACCCCATCCATATCCTTGACATCGCTTTTACTCCTATAAATTTCTTTGATGCCGATTTTTCGACATTGGGCGGGCGCCAAACCAAGCTCTAGGGACGCTATTTCAAAGAACTCGATAAATCAAGCAAGAATGCCTCGGAATTAAGGTTTACGTCGGAGCCGCGGCCATGCCCAGGGCTTGGGTGTGGGGCTCGGACGCCGGCCTGTTTAGGGCACAGGCGCCTTGACCTAAAACCGCTTATATACGAAAATGCGCCGTCTTTGTGGGGTAAATTCAGTATATTCTGAAGTCGTTTCAGACGGGGTAGCTGAAACCGCCCTGCCCAATCGCCATGTCTAGCCTACTCCGGGGAGTCCGAACCGATGAGCGCAGCAGGAGTGGATCTTAAAAAGCGCCGCGTATTGACTGCCGCGGCCACTGTGGTTGGCGCCGTCGGTGCCGGCTTTGTCGCGGTGCCCTTCATCGCCTCCATGCAGCCCAGCGCCCGTGCCAAAGCGGCCGGGGCGCCAGTGGAAGCGGACATCAGCAAGCTCGAAATGGGCCAGATGTTGCGCGTCAAGTGGCGTGGCAAACCGGTCTGGATCGTGCGCCGCAGCCCCGAGATGCTGGCCGCCCTGCCCGAGTTGGACGGCATCCTGCGCGACCCGGGCTCCGAGCAGTCGGAGCAGCCGGACTATTGCAAGAACCCCGTGCGTGCCATCAAGCCCGAGTTCTTGGTGGCTGTGGGTATTTGCACCCACCTGGGCTGTTCGCCCACCTACCGGCCGGACATGGGCGCGGCCGATCTGGGCGCCGACTGGAAGGGCGGCTTCTTCTGCCCCTGCCACGGCTCCCGCTTCGACCTGGCCGGGCGCGTCTATCAGGGCGTGCCGGCCCCGCTGAACCTGGTGATTCCGCCCCACCAATACCTGTCCGACAGTCAGTTGCTGATCGGTGAAGACGGAGGAGCTGCCTGATGAGTAAGCTAGCCAACATGGTCGGCTGGATCGACGACCGCTTCCCCCTGACCAAGGTGTGGAACGAGCACCTGGCCCAGTACTACGCCCCCAAGAACTTCAACTTCTGGTACTACTTCGGTTCCCTGGCCATCCTGATGCTGGTCAATCAGATCATCACGGGTATCTGGCTGACCATGAACTACAAGCCGGACGCGGCCACTGCCTTTGCCTCGGTCGAGTACATCATGCGCGATGTGGACTGGGGTTGGTTGATTCGCTATATGCATTCTACCGGCGCCTCGTTCTTCTTCATCGTCGTCTATCTGCACATGTTCCGCGCCATGCTGTACGGCTCCTACCAGAAGCCGCGCGAGCTGCTGTGGGTCATCGGCATGCTGATCTACCTGGCGCTGATGGCCGAGGCCTTTATGGGCTATCTGCTGCCCTGGGGCCAGATGTCGTTCTGGGGCGCCCAGGTGATTATCTCGCTGTTCGGTGCTATCCCGGTGGTGGGTGAGGACCTGGCCCTGTGGATTCGCGGTGACTACGTGGTCTCCGACGCCACTCTCAATCGCTTCTTCGCCTTCCACGTGATTGCCCTGCCGCTGGTGCTTGCCGCCTTGGTATTCGTGCACATCGTGGCCCTGCACAAGGTCGGGTCCAACAACCCGGACGGGGTAGAGATCAAGAAGGTCAAGGACGAAAACGGTATTCCCAAAGACGGCATCCCTTTCCATCCTTATTACACGGTCAAGGATATCGTTGGCGTGGTGGTGTTTCTGGCCATCTTCTCGGTGGTGATGTTCTTCATGCCGGAGTTCGGCGGCTGGTTCCTGGAAGCGGACAACTTTATCCCGGCCGATCCGCTCAAGACCCCCGAGCACATCGTGCCCCTGTGGTACTTCACCCCCTTCTACGCCATCCTGCGCGCGGTGCCCGATAAATTCCTCGGGGTGGTAGCCATGTTCGCCGCCATCGCCATGCTGTTCCTGCTGCCCTGGCTGGACCGCAGCCCGGTCAAGTCGATCCGTTACAAGGGCCTGATCTACAAGGTGGCGCTGGGCGTGTTCGTGGTCAGCTTCGTGATGCTCGGCTACTTCGGCACTCAGCCGGCAACCCCGACCTACACCATGTTCGCACGGGTGTTCTCGGTGCTGTATTTCGCGTTCTTCCTGTTGATGCCCTTCTACAGCAAGATGGACAAGACCAAGCCGGTTCCGGAGAGGGTGACGAAATGAAAAAGTTGATGTTCGGACTGTTGATCGCGGCGATGCCGGGTCTGGCACTGGCGGGCGGTGCTGGCGCGCACCTCGACGACGCGAATGTTGAT
The DNA here is from genome assembly GCA_965365625.1 of uncultured Chromatiales bacterium. Lineage (GTDB taxonomy): Bacteria > Pseudomonadota > Gammaproteobacteria > Chromatiales > Chromatiaceae > CAVWCW01. The sequence continues at coordinate 11,404 of CBDUCL010000009.1, forward strand.
GTAAGCGACAAGGAAAGCCTGCAGCGGGGCGCCGGTTTGTACTTCAACTACTGCGCCGGCTGCCATTCCCTAAAATACATGCGATACAACCGCCTGTCCGAAGACCTCGGGCTGAGCGAAGAGCAGGTGGTGAACAATCTGATGCTGGTAGACGCGAAGATCGGCGATACCATCCAGATCGCGATGCCGGCGGATGCCGCTGCCGGCTGGTTCGGTGTCCAGCCGCCGGATCTGTCGCTGATCGCCCGCGCCAAGAAGAACGGCCCCGATTGGCTCTACACCTACCTGCGCAGCTTCTACCTGGACCCGTCGCGCCCGCTGGGCGTGAACAATATCGTTTTCCCTGACGTCGGTATGCCCCATGTGCTGTGGGAACTGCAGGGCTGGCAGGAGGCGAAATTCGACATCGTCACCGATGAGCAGGGCAACCAGCACGACGAGTTCGCGGGCTTCGACTTGGTAAAGCCAGGCAGCATGAGTCCGGACGAGTATGACGGCGCGGTGCGCGACTTGGTCAATTTCCTAACCTATGCGGGCGAGCCCGGCCAGATGGCGCGCCAGAGTCTGGGTTGGAAGGTGCTGTTATTCCTGGCAGTGTTCTTTGTCGTCGCCCTGTTGCTCAAGAAAGAGTATTGGAAAGACATCCACTGAACCCTTTGACCCACCTCTGAGCACAGCGCGGGCGCACGGTATGGGATATACTGTGCGCCCGTCGTTGCTTTAGGCCCCAGCACAGTCGAGACTGCATGGGCCGATTTCCGGGAGACATCTAAATGGCGGTAGTTGCCAACAAACGTTCCGTGATGACCATGTACTCGAGTGCCCGTAGCGTCTACAGCCACCGGGTGCGGCTGGTGCTGGCCGAGAAAAACATCACGGTCGAGATCGTGGACGTAGAGCTGGGCGACCTGCCCGAAGACCTGCTGGACCTCAATCCCTACGGTAACTTGCCGACCCTGGCGGACCGGGACCTGGTGCTGTACGAATCCGGCATTATCATGCAGTACCTGGACGAGCGCTTTCCGCACCCGCCGCTGCTGCCGGTGGACCCGGTATCCCGCGCCCGCTCGCGCCAACTGATGTATCGGGTCGATCTGGATTGGTATCTGCTGGCCGGGCGGATCGGCGGCAAGACGGGCGCCGAGGCCGACACCGCGCGCAAGCAACTGGCCGAGAGCCTTACCGCCAGTGCCCCCATCTTTGCCGCCAAGCCGTTCTTCATGTGCGAGGAGCTGTCCCTGGTGGATTGCTGCATCGTGCCCTTGCTGTGGCGCCTGCCGATGCTCGGCGTTAAGTTGCCGAAGCAGGCGCAGTCGGTGCTGGACTACGGCGAGCGCATGTTCGCCCGTGATGCCTTCAAAAAGAGCTTGTCCGAATTCGAGCGCGAAATGCGCGACTGAGCGCGTCCCGCGCCCGCCCCGATGACCTCCAACCGGCCCTACCTGATCCGTGCCATCTACGAGTGGCTGGCGGACAATCGGCTTACCCCGCATCTGCTGGTGGACGCAGAAGCCGACCAGGTAGTGGTGCCCGGGCAGTACGCCCAGGACGGGCGAATCGTGCTCAATATCGGGCCCAGCGCGGTGCAGGGCCTTGAACTGGGCAATGAAATGATCTCCTTCAACGCCCGCTTCGGCGGCCGACCGATGAACGTGCAGATTCCGCCCGCGGCGGTACTCGGTATCTACGCCCGGGAAAACGGCCGCGGCATGTTGTTCGCGGAAGACGGGCCGGAGCCCGAGGGTGGCCCCCCGGAGCCGGGCCCGGAAGGCGGCCCGCCGCGGGAGCGACCGTCCCTCAAGGTGGTAAAGTAGCCGCGCGGGTCCAGGCGGCTCAGGAGAGGTCTTCCGGATGCTCCGGCAGCCCCATGCTCAGATCTACCAACTGGATGCCGAGCATCACGATATGTCCGGTGTGCCGGCCGGCCCCCTCTTCGCTGTAATCGAAGCGGTAGACCCGGCGCAGGCGTACCCCTTCGTTCAGCCAGCGCAGCCCGAGTTTCTGCAGCGCCACCGTATAGTCGAGGAACTGCACACCCTGCCGCTTACAGGCCGCTCGGCCTATGCCGGTGGCGATCTCGCGAGCGCGCAGGCTGTCGAGCCAGAACCAGATGGCCGCCAACAGGGCGGTGATTGCCAGCAGGGTGGACATTGAGCTTCCGAGCGCAGAAGATGGGGACCTCGGATGCTACTGGGTGAAGCGGGATCAGGCAAACCATGATTAGAATCGTGCAGGGCGACATCACTAAATTGACGGTGGACGCCATCGTCAACGCCGCCAATTCAAGCCTGCTCGGAGGCGGCGGGGTCGACGGCGCCATCCACCGGGCCGCCGGCCCCGAACTCTTGGAGGCCTGCCGCGAACTCGGTGGCTGTCCCACCGGGGAGGCCCGCATCACCCCGGGGTTCCGCCTGCCGGCGCGCTGGGTGATCCACACCGTCGGGCCGGTCTGGCACGGCGGCGAGCGTGGCGAGCCCGAGTTGCTGCGGGCCTGCTATGATCACTCGCTCCAGCTTGCGAGTACCCAGGGCCTGCAAACCATCGCCTTTCCCGCCATCAGCACCGGCGTCTACGGTTATCCGATCGAAGCGGCGGCGCGCATCGCGCTGACCGCCATGCACGATGCCGAGCGCGAGTTCCACGAACTGATCGCCTGCTGCTTCAATCCGCAGGACACCGAAGTCTACCGCGCCCTATGCCGCGATTGTCAGCGCTGAGGCCAGAATAAGGATTACCTCAGATGTTCAATTGGCTGGATCGAATCAACCTGGCAACCCTGGCCATCCCAGCCGTGTTTCTGGCTCTGGCGCCCTTTGTCCCAGAGCCGCACCTGTGGGAAAAGCTAAAGATGCTGGCCGCCGGCACCCTGGTCCGCCCGATCGACATCTTTGACCTCTTGATGCACGGCCTGCCTTTGGTGCTGCTTGGTATTAAGCTGGTGCGTATGCGTCGTCACGGCACTGCTTGAGGCGGCGGTGGGGAGCCCGATCTGTTAGAGTACCAAGATCGGCCTGCGGTCAGAACGTCACCGCGAAGGGCGCGCTGGACCCACGGAGCAGGGAAGCTCGCAGCGACACTCCTCCGCGCGCTCTTGGCGGTGCATCCACGCCTGCCTTCAGGCGCGGGAACGCGCATCCAGGCGCCCATCCACCTCCCCCCGTATCCGGATTGAATCTCAGCCACCGAGGATCAAGTCGCGGTGAGTAGTCGCCGGAAGCGGCGCCGAATCATGGCGACTGAAGCCGCGGAGTCAGGAGCGGCTGTCAGCTCGGTTCTCGTTTCTCCAGGTTACCTTCAAGCGAGAGTTTGGGATCAGCCTCTCGGGCATAGTCCGATTGGAACCGGGCGCTTGTGGCTTGATCCGGGACGCTTTAGCCATGTCTTCGCGAAACAAACTGTGACCTTCGTCACAGTCTTTCTGTCCTAAGATAACAGCCCCAATAGCATGAAGTACGAGGAACTAGAAATGCGTCCCGACGAGATTCAATCGAAAGTGCGGAGCAAGCTTGCCAATGTCGGTGCGGCCGAGTACGCGGTGTTTGTGGTCGGCGCCTTGGTGGTGGGAATGTTCATCTTTGCCTCATTCCAACTGGCCAATTCCTGAATTTGCTTTGGCGTTACCGCTGATGCTATCGGCCTTCTTCGATCCACATTGATCTCCCCCCTCTCGTAATCCGCCCGTGGACAGGAGAAGGCTCTAGTGCACAGGGCTGCGCCAGAGAACTTCGTGCGGACACCGCCCAGGGATGGGTGGCCGCCTCGAAAACGCGTGTGTTTTTCAGCCCGGTTCTCCCGACCGCCACTCGTTCAATCGTCATGGCGCCTGGTGTCTCCGAGCGAGTTTCAGTTCGGATAGAGATTCTCAGTGGTCTCGAGGCGAGCTCCCGCTGCTGAGAGTGCCGCAGCGCTCGAACGCAAGGCCTTGCTCATCGAATAGATGACAATCCCCCGCGGCCAGCCGAAGCTCCAGGATCGCGCCTGGCTCCGGGGCGCAGGCCGAGGGAACTTGGGCCACCACCGGCTCATCTGCCTGTCCCCAGTCCAGATACACCAGGCTCTGGTCCCCCAGCGGCTCAATCAGTCCGACCCGCGCCGGCAGGCGGTTGCCGGAATCCGCTGCCGGGCCCAGGCGCTCCGGGCGAATGCCGAGGGTGACCGGACTGCCGGGGGCTGCGCGGCGGGCGTCTACCGCCGCTTGCAGGCGGCTGCCGTCCGCCAGGCGCACCCAGGCCGCGGCGGCATCCGCTCGCTCCAACTCGCCGGGGATCAGGTTCATGCGCGGCGAACCGATAAAGCCGGCGACGAACCGATTGCAGGGCCGGTGGTAGAGGGTCAGGGGTGCCCCGACCTGCTCGATGCGGCCCTGGTGCATGAGCACCATGCGGTCGGCCAGGGTCATGGCCTCCACTTGGTCGTGGGTGACGTAGATCATGCTGGCGTCGAGGCGCCGGTGCAGGCGTGAGAACTCCAGCCGCATCCGTACCCGCAGCTCGGCGTCGAGGTTCGACAGCGGTTCGTCGAACAGGAAGATGCGCGGCTCGCGCACGATGGCGCGGCCGATGGCCACCCGCTGGCGTTGGCCCCCGGATAGCTGAGCCGGTTTGCGCTCCAGCAGGCCTTCGATATGCAGGCTGCGGGCGGCGGCGAGCACCCGCTGTTCGATCTCGGCACGTCGGCGACGGCCTAAACGGAGGCCGAAAGCCAGATTCTGGTACACCGTCATGTGCGGATACAGGGCGTAGGACTGGAATACCATCGCCAGGTCCCGCTGCTTGGGCGGCAGCCGGGTGACGTCGCGCTCGCCGATGTGGATGGCGCCGGCGTCTGCCGTCTCCAGCCCGGCGATCAATCGCAGCAGGGTCGATTTGCCGCAGCCCGAGGGGCCGAGGATCACGCAGAGTTCCCCGGCTTCCACCCGAAGGTCGACGCCCTGGATCACCGGGGTGCGGCCGAATTTCTTGTGCAGGTTCTGCAGGCGCAGCTCGGACAAGGGTGCCTCCTCAGGTCTTGACCGCGCCGGCGGTCAGGCCGGCGACGATACGGCGCTGAAACACCAGCACCAACAGCACCAGCGGGACGGTGACGATCACCGAGGCGGCCATGATATGACCCCAGGGCAGCTCGTGCACGCTGGCCCCGCTGAGCAGGGCAATGGCCACGGGGACCGTGCGCTGCTGGTCGGTGAGGATGAAGGTCAGCGCGAACAGGAACTCGTTCCAGGCCGCGATAAAGGCGAGCAACCCGGTGGACACCAGGGCCGGCCCCAACAGCGGCAGAAACACGCGGAACAGGATGGTGAGAGGGCCCGCACCGTCCATGATCGCCGCTTCTTCCAGTTCCACCGGCAGCCCGCGCATAAAGCTGGTCAGCACCCAGACGGTGAACGGCAGGGTGAAGATCAGGTAGGCCAATACCAGGCCCGGCAGCCGGTTGTACAGCCCGAGCCCGCGGATCAGTTCGAACAGCCCGGAAAGCACCGCCACCTGGGGGAACATGGATACCCCCAGGATCGCCATCAGCAGCAACCGGCGGCCGCGGAAGCGGATGCGACCCAGCGCAAAGGCGGCGGTCACTGCCAGCAGCAGGGACAAGGCCACCACGGCGCTGGCCACCAGAAAGGAGTTGAGCAGATTGGCCCCAAACGGCTGCTGGCGGAACAGGGACAGATAGTTGTCCCAGTTCCAGTGCCGGGGCAGGTAGTCGATGGCAAACAACTCGCTGCCGGTCTTGAACGAGGTGATCAGGGCGTAATAGAAGGGAAACAGGCTGAAGGCCAGGATCGCCGCCACCAGCCCGTAGAAGCCCAAGCGGGAGAGCCGGTGCATCAGAGCGGTCCCGCGCCGGCCCCGCGCCGGCGCACCAGCATCAGAAAGGCCAGGGTGCACAGCGCCAGGGTGAAGAACACCAGGGTGGACACCGCCGAGCCGTAGCCCAGATCCTGAAAGTCCACCAGCTGCTGACGGGCGTAGACCGAGATCGACATGGTCTGCTGGCTGTTGGGGGTGAGGACGTAGATCAGGTCGAACACCCGCAGCGCATCCAGGCCGCGGAACACCACCGCCACCACCAGGGCCGGGCGTAGCAGCGGCAGGGTCACATGCCAGAACACCCGCAGCGGATGCACCCCGTCCACCCGTGCCGCCTCGTAGCAGTCCCGAGGCAGCATCTGCAGGCCGGCGAGCAGCAACAGGGCCATGAACGGCGTAGTCTTCCAGACGTCCGCCAATACCACCGCCGCCATCGTCAGGTCCGGGTCGGCGGTCCAGGCCAGGGGCTGGCCGATCAGGCCTAGGCGCAGCAGCAGGTCGTTGAGCAGGCCGAACTGGTCGTGGTAGATCCAACCCCACATCTGGGCCGCGACGATGGTCGGCACCGCCCAGGGCACCAGCACGGCCGCCCGCACCAGGCCCCGGCCCGGGAACCGGGCCTGCAACACCAGGGCGATCCCCAAACCAAGCAGGGTCTCGAGCGAAACCGACAGCAGCATGAAGACCAGAGTATTGCCCAGCGCCCGCCACCATTGAGGGTCGGTCAGGACCCCGCCCCAGCTGCCGTCGGCATAGCGCAGCAGGTAGTTCTCGAGGCCGATCCACTGGGCCGCTTCCAGCTCCGCCAGGTTGGCATCGGTGAAGCTGAACCAGATGGTGCGCCCCAGCGGCCAGGCGGCCACCAGCAGCAGGGTCGCCAGGCTGGGGGCCAGCAGCAGCCAGGCGCTGCGGCGGCGGGCGAACGCCAGCTCCATCGGCTGCCTCAGCGGCCGGCCCGGCGCAGGATGCGCTTCAGGTCACGCTCGAGCCGGGCCAGCACCGGCCGGGCTGGCCCGCCCCCGGTGAGCACCTGGTGCACCGCGTTCCAGAAACGGCTGCTGACCCGATTGTAGGCGCTGCCGGCCACCGCAGAGGGTCGAGTTACGGCTTGTTCGATCGTCGCAGCCAGTTCGCCGAAAAAGGGGTTGGCGGCCAGCACCTCCGGGTCCCGGTACAAGTGGGGCATGGTCGGGATATAGGCCCCAAGCAGGGCGCGCCGCTTTTGCTCCGCCGCCGAGGTCAGGTAGAGCGCCAGCTCCGCCGCCGGCTTCGGGTGCTTGGAGTAGCGCGACACCGCCAGCTGCCAGCCGCCCAGGGTAGAGGCGGGTTGTCCCGGCTCGCCCCGGGGCAAGGGTGCGACCCCCACCCGTCCGCGCACCGGGCTGTCTTCGCCCTGGGCCAGCGCCCAGGCATAGGGCCAGTTGCGCATAAACACCGCATTGCCGGACTGGAACACCCCGCGCGCCTCTTCCTCGGCGTAGTTGGGGCTGCCCGGAGGGCTGATGCTGCCGACCCAGCCGGCGGCCAGGTCCAGGGCCGCGGCGGCCCGCTCGTTGTTGATGCTGACCCGGCCGTCTGCTTCGACGATGCGGCCGCCGCCGTGGCTGGCTACCCATTCCAGGGCATTGCAGGTCAGCCCCTCGTAGGCCCGGCCCTGCCAGACGAAGCCCCAAATGCGAGAGTTGCCGGCCGAGCGCTCCGCCGCTTGGATGCGCTCGGCGCTGGCGGACAGCTCGGCCCAGGTGGCCGGCACCGGCTCGCTGTACGCTTCCAGCAGGTCCCTACGGTAATAGAGCACGCCGGCACTGGAGAACCAGGGCAGGGCCACCAGCCGGCCGTCCACCCGGTTGCTCTCGATCAGGGCCGGAAAGTGCTGGGCCAACGCCGCCTCCGGTACATAGGGGTCGAGGTCGACGAAGTGGCTGCCGAGGATGCCGGGCCAGATGATGTCGACCTGGAACAGATCGATGTCCGGCGCCTGTGCCGCCAGCAGCTGCTGGTACAGGGCCAGCCGCTCGGAGCTGGAACTGGGTGCGGTCACCACTTGTACGCTGTGCCCGCTCTCGGCCGCCCAGGCCTCGGCCCCGCTGCGGCACAGCTCGTACTCCATGCCCACCGCGCCGCAAGAAATGGCGAGCTCTGCGGCGATCGCCGGCCAACTCGCCAGCAGGAGCCCCAGGGCGGACAACAGTCGTCCCGGGCGGGTTATCGAGAGAAGGCTCATAATCTATCCGGCTCAAAACGACGGAGGCTGTCAAGCTAACAGCTCTGGCGCGCGTTGTGTAGGGAGGCCGGCACCGCTACCATCGATCGCCGAGGCCGGCTTGCAAGGATAGGTACCCCGAATGTTGATCATTCCCATGGATCGAAAACTGGACTGGCGCAATCCGCCCCTGGTGACGCTCGCGCTGGTGTTGGCGAATCTGTTGATGTTCTTCGGATTTCAGGCGGGGGAGAATCAGGCGTTGGACGAGGCGCTTGCCTTCTACCGGAATTCGGGACTGTATCAGCAGGAATACTCCTGGTTCGAGCGCTTCCGAGAGGTATCGGCACCGGGCCAGGGGCAGGCGGACGACGAAGCCCCCCTGGCCGTGCACTTTTGGGCGATGCACACTGACCTGGAGTTCCAGGATGCGTTGCGGCAGGGGACCTTCCTCGGGCCCCAGGATTCTGGCTACGCGGATTGGCGGGTGAAGCGGGCGCGCTTGGAAGGGCTGCTGCAGGAAGTGGTGTTTCTGGAGTACGGGCTCCGAACCGCCCGGCCGGATGCGGCGAGCCTGGTCGCACACATGTTCCTGCATGCCGATTTCATGCATCTGTTCGGCAATATGCTGTTCCTGCTCGCCGTAGGTCCACTGGTGGAGGTGGTCATCGGCGCCGGTGCCTACCTGCTGCTGTATCTGCTCGGCGGCCTGGGCTCGGCGGGTTTCTACCTGCTTTTTCAGGCCGACAGCCTGGTTCCCGGCATCGGCGCCTCCGGCGCCATCGCCGGGGTGATGGGGATGTTCTCGGTCCTTTACTGGGCCAGGCCCGTTCGGTTCTTCTTTTTCGTCTTCGTCTATTTCGACTACCTGCGCGTTCCGGCGATCGTCGTACTGCCGATGTGGATCGGCAAGGAGCTGCTGGAACTGCTGCTCAATCCGGATTCGCCGATCAATTATTACGCGCATCTGGGTGGGCTTTGCACCGGTGCCATGCTCGGATTGGCGGCCCGCCGCTGGCTGCCGTCCTATGATCTCGAGCCGTTGCAAACAGAGGACCGGGAGCGGGTGCTCGAATCCCGGGTGAAGGAAGCCGCCAGGCTCTGCCGGAGCCTGGAGTATCGACGGGCGCTGCCGCTGTTGCGCAGGTTGTACCGCGAACATCCCGAGCGCAGGGACCTGCTGGTGATGCTGCAGGAAGCGGGCCGGCTGGAGCCGGAGAGCGAGGATTATCACGCAGCGAGCCGGCGCATACTGGCCCTGGGGGAACAGGATCCGGGTACTGACCAGCTGGTCTACGAGACCTTCCGGGACTATCTCCGCCGCGCCCGTCCCAAGCCGCGGATGGATGTGGCCGGCCGCTGCGCCCTGGTGGCGCGGTTTCTGCGCATGGGCAAGCTGCGCGAGGCCGAGGCGCTGGTCGAATCCTTGCTGAAAGCCGATGCGGCCTGTCCGGAACTCGCGGACCTCCTGCTGCGTCTGGCCTCGGCGGTGGCGGAGGAAGGGCGGTTGCAAACTGCCGAACGCTATCGGGCCCTGGCTTTGGACGGAACCTGATCCCCGCGATGAGCTTCGGGGTCGTAGAGACGAATTCGCGCCGCAGCACGACTTCGCCGAATCAATACAGCGCTATCTGGTCCTTATGGGCGGAACTAACCGAGAGGCACAGCGAGCGTAGCGCCTTCCGTCGCAGGGGAAGCGTGAGATGGCTTCCCTTGCCAAGAAGCGTAACGCCTCGGATGCCCCGTCGCCCGGACCCGTTTGGGGCGCTCTGAATCCTCAATCATAACCGTCACAGAGTACTAGGCCTGGGCCAGCATTCGCAGGGTTTCGCGATAGCCGTCGATCTCCGGGCGCAAGGGGTGCTCGGGGTAGCTTTGCTCCAAGTAAGCGATAGTCTTCAGCGCCAGTTCGTCCCGCCCGAGGTCCTCGCAGAGGATTCTTGCCATCAGCAGGTACAGGCGCGGGATCTCCTCGCTGTCCGGATGTTCCTGGTGAAAGCCTTTGAGCACGGCGACTGCGGCTTGACTCTGTCCGCCGTGGCGCAGTGCCTGGGCCAGGCCGAGCCGGTGTTTCGGGTCGGCCGGACGGATCTCCCCGCCCAGGCGCCGGCAGTCGAAATACAGTTCGCTGGCCTTCCCTTCTTCCCCCGCTCGAAGCAGCAGTGGGAGATAGCTGCGGGCATGCTGCGCCAGCTTCCGGCCCCGCCCGTGCAGTATCAGTAATCCGTGCATCAGGCGGTGCAGCTCCATATCGCCGGGCGTTTCCTGCAGCAGGTACTCCAACTCAGCGATGGCCGCATCGATCTTGCCTCCGTCGACAAAACGGTGGAAATCCGCCAGCCGCTCGTTCACTGCCAGGGTGTCGCCTTGGCCCACCGCATTCGGGCTGGTACCGACCCGCTCGTGCCTTTGCAGCAGCATATATCCCATGATGTGAAAGGAGACGATGGTGAAATAGGCGTTGATGGCGGTGAAGGCCGGCCGTAACAGGCCTGCGGACAACCCCTCCGACACCAACCCCATCAGATTGGTCTGCCCCAGGGCGAGCAGGAACAGCAAGCCGTACAAGGCGGCGTAGGGCCAACCAATGCGCAGTATCAGGTTCAGCAGCAACACCGGGTTCAGCGCCGACCACAGGGACTGGGTATAGGCTAGGGTCATGATGCTGGCGGGCAATGCCAGAAGCGCGAAGCCCCAGATCGCAAGTGCCGGCCCCGCTCCCAGCTTGCGCCCGACCTCATAGCCCAGCAGCAGGACGACCAGGATGAGGGCGAACAGCAGCAGCGGCAGCTCGTAGCTATCCAGGATCACCCCTCGCTCTAGCTTCGGCGGCGACAGCTCGCCTTCCGCTGTATGCAACAGCGCCGCAAAGCCGTATTTCAGCAGCACCATCAGGGTGACCAGGCCCACCAGCCAGGAAAATCCCCCCAGCAGCCCATCCGCCAGGGCCAAGGTCAAGGCGAGCCCGAGCGGTACCGGCTGCAGGCCGTAGGCGAAGACAGCGGGGAAGCGTTGCCAGAGCGGCGGAAATCGATCGGTTGTTTGCATGATGGCGTTCCTTTGCGAAAGTTTGTCTTCTCGGTTCTGCGGTCTTCGATCTTGCGACCGAGCATGCGCCGGGCCTGCGGCGGGTCGGTTCCCCAGCGGCGTTAACGGGCCGCGGGTAGCCGGCGCCATACCTTCATTTGTTTGCCTCGTTTTGGTCGTTGGCGTCCTGGGGTTTGTGGGACTTGGGCGGCAAGTCGGTAAACAGCTCGCGAATCGGAACGCCGAGCCAGCTGGCGATACTGCGCTGGGCATCCGCGGGCACCGCCCGCTTCTCGGCGATCCAGGCCTCGATATCCGCCGCGGAATGCTCGATAAACTCCACCAGTTGCTCGTCGCTCTTTCCTCGTTCGTCGATTCTGGCGCGCAGGTTTACGGCCCAGCGGGCGGCGCCGGCCCGGTCCGGGGTTTCGCTTTGGAACAGGCCGGAGCCGACGGACCGAATCTTCTCCGTTGCCTGCTCGGAGAGCAAGCCAGAAATGATGGCCAGGAAGGAAATGAAGTAGGGATTCAGGTTCTCCGCCGCGCTGTCACCGATACTGCCGTCTGAAATCGTCAGCTGCCCGGCCTTGGCCAGGACGAACACCGCCACCGCGGTAACCATGCCGAGAAACGGGCGAAACCGATACCAGCTGAAGGTGCGGTTCGGTTTGGGGTTGAAGTAATCTCGGGTGATGTAGTTCAAGCTCCCGAGCGCCCCCATGGAGAGCGTCAACAGCAGCGTTAGCAGTTGGCCTGGCCTGGTCGCCAGCCAGACGAAACCGAGTTTCCTCATGAACTGCAGTTCCCCCGTGAGGTCGAGAACGCCGCGCTTGGCAGACAACTCCTTGATTGCCTTCAATACGGAGTCCCGCCTAGCGGCCAGTGACGCTTGCTGGGTCTCCAGGTCGCGTACTTGTTTCCTTCTGCGCTCGTATTCCTCCCACGCAGCCGCCACTTCCGGGATGTCGGCAAGCAGGGTTGCGTACTGGGAGAGAAATTCTTCGTTTTCGAAATTCGGTGGTTCCGCGCTGGTCACCTGGGCCTGATGCTCTTCCAGGACGGCTACCAGCTTGGTTCGACTCTCCTGCAGGCCGCTTGCGCCGGTTTTCGCTTGCTCGATTCGGGGCTCGATCTCGGCAATCGAAGTGCCGAGCTCCGATGCTTCCCCCTACAATGCCTTCATTTTCAGAAAATTGCGCTCAATGCCGGGCGGGGTGAGCTGGATTTCGCTCAGCTTATCCTGGAACCCGTAGCTGCTCAGGGTTCCGATCACGAGCCAGATGAGAACCAGATAGAGCGCGAACAGCCAGGTCCCGACCACCCCGATCCCGGTTAGTCGAATACCCTCATACACTACGCCCCTATATCCGTGATTGTTGCTGCTCATATTGCCTCCGGGATCGGTCGGTTCTTGGATCGGGGCACCGCGCCTTGCGCTTCCGGCTGGCGGCAACCCATTCGAAGCTGGCGCCCGATCGCGCGTCCAAGATAATTGGGATAGAGGGGAGAGGCTGAACTTCCTGCTGCGATCCACGCCTGGGGTTCCCTGGAATTCCTGCGGTGCCTTTCTTCAGGTTAGCACAGGAGTTCTGGGGGATAGAGGCAGCTCAGGGAGAAACCGCTTGGGGAGCCTGCCGCTCGCCGGTTTTGGCGCACTAGTTCCGTGTTCGAAGCCGGTCCAGGCGCAGCCGTTGGCGCTCATCGAACAGGCGCCGCGAGCCGAGCCAGACCGCGGCCGCAGCGCCGAAGCCAGTGCCGGCGGCGATTAGCAGCAGGATCATCAACTGGTACTTGGCGGCCTCGAAGGGCGGGCTGCCGCCGAGGATCTGGCCGGTCATCATGCCCGGCAGGCTGACCACCCCGGCCGTCGCCATGGCCTGGATAATCGGGATCAGCCCGGTGCGCAGGGCGTCCCGACGGATGTCGCCGATGGCCTGGTTCCAATCCTGGCCGAGCATCAGGCGGGCTTCGATCTGGCCGCGCTGTTGCCAGGCATTGTCGGTGAGGTTCGATAGGCTGATGGCGATGCCGGTCATGGTGTTGCCGAGCAGCATGCCGAGCAGGGGAATCAGGTACTGGGGCTGGTACCAGGGCTCGACGCCGATGATCACCAGCAGCGCCAGCAGGGTGATGCCGAACGAGGAGACGAACATCGACAGGGTGCCCAGGCCCATGCCCCAGATCCCGCGCAGGCGGCGCTTCTGGCGCGCCATTACCTCATAGCCCGCCACCAGCAGCATCACCAGGGCCAGGGTTCCGATAAACAGCAGATTGACCTGCTCGAACAGGACCTTTAGCACTAGGCCCAGCAGGCTGAGCTGGACTACGCTGCGCAGGGCGGCGATCAGCAACGAGCGTTCGATCCCCAGGTGCAGGCGCAGGCTGAGTGCGGCCAGGGCCAGCACCAGCCCGGCGGCCAGGGACAGGTCGAAGGCGCTGAGGCGGATCAGGTCCATTCGTTCACCAATTTGCCGTCGTCGATCAGCAGGCCCCGGGAGGCTACCCGCCGCCGCTGCTCTGGATCATGGCTGACCCAGAGCACACCGGCCGGGCGGCGTTCCCGGTAGGCGGCGACGCAGGCTTCCAGGCGCTCGGTGTTGGCCGAGTCCAGATTGGCGCTGGGCTCGTCCAACAGCAGGAACTCCGGTTCGGCGGCCAACAGCCTGGCCAGGCCAAGGCGCTGGCGCTCGCCGCTGGACAGGCGGCTCACCTCCCACTCCAGGGCATCGGGCTCGAACCCTAGCTCCGCCAGCAGTTCGGCGTCGACGTCGCTAAAGTGCTCGCCCACCCGCTCGGCCCACCAGTGGGTTTCCGCCGGCAGCAGGGCGACCCGGCGCCGCCACTCGGGGCCGCTCATCTTGCGGTGGTCCTGTCCGTTCAGGCTGAGCCCGCCGTCGTGGAGATCCAGGTCGGCGATGGCCCGCAGCAACAGGCTCTTGCCGCTGCCGGAGGGACCGGACAGGGTCAGGCACTCCCCCGGAGCCAGTTCCAGGTCGATGGGTTGCAGCAGGCGGCAGCGGAAGCCGCTCAGGCGCAGGCGGGTCACTAGGGCCTGTTAACACTATGCGGATGCCCAGCGTTGGCTCTCCAAAGAGACCAGGCAAGGCGCGTAGAGCGCGGTTTGGTGGCTCCAAATAAGCGATACGCAACGCCGAATGGTCTCTTTGGAGGGCCAACCCTTCGGGACGGGGCCATTTTTTCCCATGACCGCGTTGCACCTTCGCTTATGTACGGCAGGTACACGGCGCTCAGTGCGCCTTGTCCTGAGAAAAATACGCTGGGAGCGTATTTTCGCGCTAGCCCCAAAGGGGTTTGTCGCATGGATGCGACAAACAAAAAATGGCCTCCGTCGATGGATATCCGCATAGTGTTAACAGGCCCTAGGTCAACGGCGCTGGAAGCGCAGGTCCCAGGTGCCATGCCCCAGGCGCTGGCCCCGTTGCT